>NZ_JARXIC010000040.1 GCF_031127905.1 Thalassobacterium sedimentorum
CCATAAAGTCGCGCGCTATAGAGCGAAGGCCTGTAACGTCATATTTTTTTATTTCGCTATCCGATTACCCGGAATCGCGAACGCGTAGATTCATATTTTTAAGCGAGAGCACCAGGCAATCATAGAAGGCGAAAAAGTACAAGCTTAAAGTTTAACAATGTAGAATTATATTGATACTATTGTAGTACGCAGCAATTTTCGACAAACACCTCTCGAATCGCCTCAAGATATTTCATGCCATTTCTCATATCTGGCTCTAAATAGCTACCTTCAGTCCATTCATTCCAAGCATTAATCGTCAAAAATGGAGCCGGAACTGAACTAGCTTCAAGCCGGGCTTTAACCATCTCCAATGCAGTCTTAAAATTTTCAGGCGTATTATAATCAACTACATACATAAAAGGATAACCTCGATTTTCGTATGAATCCGACTGAACTGTACGCGGGGAAGCGTCCCAGCCTACCGTCACATTCGGGTAATACGGTTGGTCATATTTAAGCTCAGCTTCATCCCAATAGTTAAAGAACGCATCTCGAATTTCATTATATCCAACAGTCGGGAAGTTATCTGTAACATAATGATGAATCCATACATATGAATTTACGCTATCGAACCCCAGCGCATCGACCAACATTTTTGCATCAGTAGGAGCGGTCTCACCAGGAACTATCGGATTGTTCCAAACAATCGCATTTAGATGTAAATCTTTAAACCCGGCTGCCTTAACCTTTTGTCGAAACAAATCCAATAACTCACGTGTCTTCTCAACACTTCCGAAACCACCAATCAATTTAGTTAATTCATAAATAGAAAAATACGGGCAACCGTCAATCAACCAATATGATGGATGCTTAAAATAGCGTTCAATACACACATCCATAATCTCCTCAAAAGTCGCAGCAGTCACCGCCCCTGGATATAGCAAAGTAGCATTGTCTAGCGCATTATCGCACGCCTTCATGGGATGAATATCCATCCAATCGTGATTAGCCCACATCAATGAAAATTTAATACGATCATTATTGGGTGCTTTAAGAAACCCCTCATCCAGTCCACGCTCAAGGAAGGGGCCATCATCATACCAATACCAGTCAAATATAAAGGTATCAATTCCATGATCTGCCGCGGCATCTATTTTCTGAGCCATCTGCTGCGGATCTGCCTCATCAGTTTCCCCCCAAGCTGGTAGGTTGGGTAACTCATGCCCATCAAAGCGAGGCTCAGCACGCCGGACTAATTCCCACTCCGTCCAATGATTCCCATGCAGCGCGCAGTTACGCGCATCAGAATGGAAATTTGGGAAGTAATAGACCGCGACCTCAGGTTTTCTTAAATTCATGTACTGCACAGTATACACATATGTAAACGTAATCACCATAAGACGCCTGCCATTCACTAGCACATCTGCGCCAATTTCACTGAACAACGGTCAACGATCGCTCAGCTACTAGAATTCACACCTCTGGCGCGCAACTTACCGCTCCGCTCATCGCAATAGATAATGATAAACGCACGCTTCTTTCCAAGCACAGTCCATTTCGAGGAATAGAACACACGCCATTGTGTCGCATCATCCATATATGCCATCTTTATCGGCACACGCCGCATTTCAGTTAGATCAAAATCTGTCTCTGACAGTTCAAACGCCAAAGAGAGGACAGTCTTGAGATCTTCCTGTAATGTATTGGTCTGTATCCCTTGACTAACTAATGTTAAATCATGCAAGCGATTGTCCACAAGCGACGATGGGACTGTGCTCATGATCCTCAAATCAGAAAGACTAGTCAACTTACTGAGTTCTCTCACAAACCTGGCATTAGTAAGATCATAATCGCCCCCCCCAAGGGACCTGACTCAAATCGATCTCAATCAATAGTGCCATCAATATTAATGATCGAAGCCACGACATAATCAGCCAGAAGATCCACACTCCCCGCTCCCAACAACACTGGTGCACGAGTAGCATCATTAGGACCATTCGCATTACCCCACACGCCAGTCCAATGCCACGTGCCGTGCTTGTCACGCGCTGATCAGCACCTGCATACTTCCGTAATTCACCAAGCGCAATCGAAAGTCCCATCACGGCATTACTCTGCGCTTTCAGTCTCTTTTTTTTTTGCTACTGACACTGCTTTGCGTTTCGACCTGCACCAGAGTGCTAATTGACACAAAACAAATCCTATCAGACTCAAAACGATGACCAAGGCAAAGCCACTACGACGACTGCTCTGCGTATGCTTTCAGACATACACCCTAGGAGATACTTTGAACTATAGGGTATGTAAACATGATATCTATTTTTCTTTGAGTTGAATATTAGAGGGCGTCGTTCATTCGCTCGGTGTAGCCAAATGCTCGCCCTCCGCGCACAACCACCTCTTATTCCACAAACCAGTAACAAGTGGGTCATTGAGCTCAGAAAAAACATCATACACATGCTTCCGATACTGTTGGCACAACTCCGAATCTTCGTTATCAGCCGCAAGGTTATGCATCTCATAAGGGTCCGTCTCGAGATCATAGCATTCATCGATATCTGTCGCATTCCAGACATACTTGTATTGGCGATCACGAATCATACGCTGACAATATAATCCAAACTGCTGACCATTATAGGAGCTAAAAGCAAATTGCCGCGGATCCTTGGCAGGCTGTCCAATTAATTGCGGCAAAAAGCTCTTTCCTTGATAGCACTCTGGGACTGGCAAACCTAGCAGATCCAACAGAGTCACTGGCAAGTCCAGAAAATGACTAAGAAAATCTCGACAGGTTGTCCCAGGTTGAATCACACCATCCCAACTCACTACCATAGGAACATGTGTTTCTTCTTCATACATCACATAATGCTTGTCCATCTGCCGGTGACTACCGGCAGCATCCCCATGATCAGTGGTGAAGATGATTAACGTGTCCTGCTTGAGCACCCTTGACTTTAAGGCATCCAGTACTCGGCCCACAGCATCATCGACTTGGGAGATCACACCTAAATAGCCTGACATGTAGACCGACCATTCATCCCAAGTCCAGTCTTCTAAGCACCAGTTTCGTACTTGCTGCTTTTGTATGTATGGCTTCCCTTCGAAACTTTCGTCAAAGTTCTCCCAAGGAGGAATCATCTCTGGTGGATACATTGAGGCAAAGGGTTCCGCAGGCACACACGGCAAGTGTGGCTCTGAGAAATCGAGACGAATATGCCAAGGAGCCTCCTCCCCCGAGAGAGCATCTATTTTTTCAACGCATTTCTGCGCGAGCACGTGCGTATGGCACTCCTCCACAGGCAAGGTTTCATAATAACCAATCGGAAATTCCGGCCACGGATTATTCGAAATCGGATGCTTTAAGGCCTTATGCGGTGTTTCATAATTATCATTCGGAGGTTCTTCAAAACTGTCGTAGCCAAATGCTGTCGGGTCGAGATCAGGATGCACATGCCACTTGCCCAAATAGGCGGTGTTATACCCCGCTCCCTTTAATTGCCGCCCCCATACGGGGCGTTCTGAATCAATGGAGGGAATAGGCAATGAACCCCCTCCTCCATAATTCCACAGCCCAGTGTGCTGCTCTGGCATCATCCCAGTGATCAAGCTCTGCCTAGAGGGGCAGCAACTCGGAAGCGGCGTGTAGGCCGAATCAAATTGCATACCTCCAGACGCTAACGCGTCGAGATTGGGCGTTTTGACCATAGCATGCCCCGTGTAGCCAAGCGAGTCATAGCGCAGTTGATCGACATTGATAAATAATATGTTCGGCTGACGAGTCATAGTGGTAATCGCTGATTTATATGCACTGTATCATGGGAGCAGCCAGTAGGCCAGAGGGATGTAGCACCGGATTCTCCTCAAATTCCTCACCTTCAGTAATCCAATTCTGAGGCCAGTTCCTAGGGCGCTTTTCCACTGCGTCGTGCAACGGGCCAAAGGTATTACGGCGGGTTAATATGACTTCCACATCAACAGATGTCCCTGATACATCTGCCTCAAACGGATCCCAACCAATCACCTGCCCATTGACTTTCACGCATGCTCCTGAGACCTCCGGTAAGCGAATACGATTCGCAGCTTTCGGTAATGGTAATTGATAAGTGACTGCACCCGAATAAAATGGAAAGCCTTGCTCACAAAGATCCCCCACCTCCAGCTTAGTGGCGATAGGAACTATAGTTCGCTGTATACCGTTCAACTTCACACCAAATTCGCCAAGTAAATACACTGCTTCCACATTGCTGTTTTCAGTATAGCGTGTCTTTAGAATGATTTCATTACTACCCAATTGCAGGCGACCTTCCGGAATACGAATCCGGTGAAATGCAATATCGATCCACCGCTTCGAGTCAGACAAGCCAATTGGCTTACCGTTCAATTCAACAGTGAAATTTTCAGGCTCTTCAATCACTAGATCGATCCATTCAGGCAAAGTCTCCACTTCAAAGGTGTAGCGGAGTGCCAAATCACACAATTCCTTCACGGGGTTTTGCGCGACGAACCATGGTTGCAGCATTTGGCCTCCGCGCCGCATGATACCGTGAGCATCACGAATCTGCTGATCAACTTTAAGCACTTCAGCTTCATTTTGCCATTCGCCACCGTCCATTTGATAAGCAGCAAAATCAAGTACACAAACATTGGGTTCTGATAGCATATAATCAAACGAATGGTTAAGAGATATGGTGAACTTTTCATCCTCTAGTAAACCCAGCGCAGGGCGATCTACTTGTTGAGATTCGGCATTGGCCACCCAAAGTTTCTGCCCTCCCACAGGGAAATCAGTTTCGAATACCTGCCAATCACCTTCACGCTTAGTAATCACTGAGAGC
This sequence comes from Thalassobacterium sedimentorum, assembly GCF_031127905.1. GTDB lineage: Bacteria > Verrucomicrobiota > Verrucomicrobiia > Opitutales > Coraliomargaritaceae > Thalassobacterium > Thalassobacterium sedimentorum. The sequence continues at coordinate 4,818 of NZ_JARXIC010000040.1, forward strand.
ACCTCACCACTGACGCAATCCCACTCTACGATAGGTAGTTCGGTCTGAATACGAACGGTTACACTCTTGCGACGTTCGCTCCGATCCACATTCAGTGCCGCGAAGACCAAACCTCCGTTTACTTTGCGCAATTGTCCAAACACATCAGGGGCATCGACAGTCGCTAAAGCAGTCGGAACTGCAGCCAACACGGAAGGCTTAGTGAATGGGACAGTCTGAAATTTTGATGACTCAGGATTGAAACGTGATGACTCCAACGCATCCACATGAGTAGGCGCGGATCCGGCAATTACCACATGACCACCTGCTGCAACAAATTGATCAAGCAACTCGAGCGTAGATGAGCGGATAGTCTCCACTCCTGAAATAAGGACGGTCTTATATTTGGCACAACCGACTTGTAACCTGCCCTCATCGACTTTCCCCATCTGGGCGAGCATAGCCTCATCGCCATAGTCAAAATCGACTTGAGACTCTAGCAACCAAGTAAAGAGGGTCTGATAGTTCACCTCAAGGGTCTTGAGATGTTCATCCTGTAGATTCAGCGCTTTAGACCAGCCCAGATGCACCTGTGCCCAAAGACTTTCCACCGGATTGATGACCAGCAGATCACATACTGGCTCGCCTTGCGTCATAATCAGACCAAAACGGGCAAAATAGTCTTCGACATGCCCATAGTCTTTATACCAAGGCGACTGATGCAAGATACTGGCTGGGTAGTCACGCTTGGCTTCGCCACGCATAGTGTACCAAGACAGGTGCTGGCACCGAAAATTGATTCCTAGCAACGTCTGCCAATCTCCCACTGCTTTATGCCCAGCAAAAGGCATCTGCCACCCAGTACAACCATAGAGCTCGGAGAGTAACTGCGTCTGACCAGTCTGTCGAGTCGCTGAACTAAGCTGCTTGACCACCCAATAGCACAAGTTTTCTTCCCCTAAAATATCAATGCCCGGAGCAGTCATATGCTCATAATAACGCATCACCGAACCGGACATCGCTGTTTGAACCGTCAAATTATCTTCATGTAAAACATGACCAGTGAGGACCAAGTTATGCGCCTCACACCATTTCTGACAAGGCATTGCGTAATTTTCGAGAAACAGCTGTTGCAGTAATTCCACGAAATGCCATTTCACGGGTGAAATTCGTTTGCCGTCGACTTGCAAAAAGAGTTCCGGCAGCTTCGGCTTCAAATCATAACCAAAGCGCGCCTCAAACTCCTCGAATAACTTCTGAGTATATGGCGCCGTCATCTCGCCATTTTCCATATACATGGAAAATCCATCAAGTAATGCGCCTCGATGCGGTTCATCTGTGAATATACCCTTAATCGATTTACCGAGTCGGTCACCGCATTTCTGGGCATACTTTTCATGTGTGCATTGCAAAAAGGCTTCGGTCGCCCCACGATTCATCGTATCGATGTAAGTATAGCCGTTATAAAACCCACATTTACCTTGTTCGATAACAGAGAAACGAATCTTCTGCTTGCCCGAGCCTAAATTTGTGCAGACTGCGCCATCGAGATCACACTGGTATTCTGCAATAACATTTGATCCTTCCCCCTCCGGATCGATTTCAAGTAGAATAGCCTTCTGGCGGTACTCAGGATGCTTTGAAACAATCCCCCCGGCTAATCCCGAAGGCCAGCGGTCTTCATCATAAATCCATGCCTCCAAACCAATTTCATCGGCGTAGTCTGCGCAGGCATTGATGAGCTCAAACCATTCCTCTCCGAGGTATTCAGTTTCGAGACCAGTGCGCGAGTGCATAAAGAAGCCCCCCATCCCCATCTCCTTCATCACATCAATCTGGTAAAGGAGTTCCTCTTTTTCCAGTTTGCCGTTCCAGCTCCAGAACGGTTTGCCGCGAAACTGAACAGAAGGATTCAGCCACTGCTGAAAGAGTTTATCGTTATTTTCAATTTTCATATAATAATTCTTAAAATTCGGATGGATCGGTTAAATCCATCAACCAGCAGTAGGCCCGGCCCGACCAGCAGGGAAATAACTGGGGCGCGGGGCAAGTGGGAGCACACCGCCAACATGCCCCGGTTGGTAGCGATCGCTCACGGCATCGCCTGGATCAAAGGGGTCTCCTGTTCGCTCTAACCATTTTTGTAATTCGAGGTGCAGCACTTGCTGCAAGGCCACCACATCTGAATTATCCCGATTCGCCCAAGTAATTAAGTTATCCTTTTGCTGGGGATCTACTTTATCATCGTACAATAACCAAGGGCCTTCAACTGTTTCCGCGTATGTATGTGTGCGCGTCACCACTCCTCGAAATGGAGGCGATGGGATACAATGCACATCAACCGAGAAATTTATAAAAACCGAATCTAACGCTGCAGATTCGTCCCCAAGAATTAAGGCAGACAGATCATCGCCCTGCATGCCTGCTGGAAGATCCACACCGGCCAGCGAAATCAACGAACTAGTTAACTCAATCAAACTGATAGGAGCGTCTGTCACACGATGATCAGGTATCTGACCAGGCCAACGCATCAACAATGGTATGCCGACCGACTCACGCCAGGGTTGACTTTTGTAATACTGCTCATGATTCCCGAGCATATCACCGTGATCAGAAGTAAACACGACAATAGTATCCTCATAGAGCCCCTGCTCTTTAAGCATATCTTCTAGCCGTCCCACTTGTTCATCAATAGCCATAATGTGCGCATAATACCCCGCAATCATCGACTTCTTCGCCTCCATGATCTCGCTCGGAACATAGCAACTATTTGTTTCCATCAATTCAACAGACTCCGTTTGGTAGCGCGCCAACAACTGATCTGGCATTTCTCGATACGGGTCATGCGGTGCACCAATCGACACCACCAGAAAAAAAGGGTCATCCGCCTTAGCTTTTTCGATGATATAATTAATAGCTAAATCCGTCTGATGAATGGGCTCATAACCATCGATAAAAACTGGTTCTGGATCGTCGTTGTAGTAAAACCCACGCATATAGTTATGCGTACAGTTCGCCGTCGCCCAATAGTCGTCAAACCCAAGACGCCGCTGTCCCGGTGGTGTAAATGCGGTGCGCGGCCCACCGTCTAAATGCCACTTGCCAATATAACCACATTTATAACCACTGTCTCGCAGAGCGCCAGCGAATGTAGGACCATCATTTTTCACTCGTAATTCGTTATTCACCACGCCGTGAGACAAGGCATGTAATCCCGTGAAAATCGTACCGCGCGACGGCGCACAAGACGGAGTGTTCGCCACCGCATTGGTAAAGCGCGTCCCCTCTGCGGCTAAGCGATCTAAATTCGGAGTCGCCACATTCTCCACCCCTGAGCACCCCATCGCCGTCGAGCGCATTTGATCGGTCAGGATATAGAGAATATTTGGTTTTTTCATAGTACGCGTTATCTTAAATGGAGTCACTCCCCTCAGCTCTTGCTTCTAATTTATTTTGAATTTCATGGATACGCTGCCGAGTTAACGGATAAAATTTAAAAACCACAGCCGCGCTCAACAAACAAGCCATCGGAAAGAAGGTCAGGAAGTAGCGTAGGCGCAGAATCGTTTCAGGGCTCATACTCTCCGCACCAGCTTCATAGCCCGCAACAGAGAGTAAATAACCAAGGGCTACGCCAATCACGGTAAATGCTAGCTTTACGATAAAACCAAAAGCCGCGGCAAACATCCCCTCACGACGGTATCCATAGTCTAATTCGTCTTGGTCACAAACATCAGCAATGAATGCGCCATTAAGCAACCAACAACAATTGAGGCCAAATCCAAGCATCCCCGCAGGTATTAATTGTAAATACGGTGTGTTCGGATTCACTAAAAAAAAGTTTAATAACATCGCTGAAGCGGCAACAAGTAACCCCAATTGTAAGACCTTTCTTTTATCAAAGATCTGCACTAGAAAAGGGATCAGAAAAGCACTGAGGAACATCGTCACAGCAGTCGTGCTTCCATTCAGCCCTGATAGATTGGCTCCTGCCACCTTGTCGCCCCCGCATACATAAAAAATATTCATATACATCAACAAGGGCCCGACAAAGAAGTTGCCTATAATCACCATCAAAATCATCCCCAACAACAATGCAAAAGGCTTGTTCTTACTAACCAATTTAACGGAGGCGATTAGACCAATTTTCTCATTAATTCCAGTACGGACGCGCTCTTTCACAAAAAAGGAAACTGGGACGATGGCACAAATGATGAAAATTGCGCAGCCCCACGCAACATAGCGCGCTCCCAACACTTCAGCCTTGATCGAGAGATCGGCCGTCAAATCTGAGAAAACAAGTAAAGGTTGTTGATACCATGCCACCGATTCTTGAGCATGTAAGGCGCGTATATACTCGCCCACAAGGAGGCAGCACTTATATATCCAGGGTAATGTGAAAGCCGCACAGGAATTGAAAATTGAACGATATTTCTGAATATGCGCTCGCTCGTCGTAATCATCCGTCAACTCCAGGCCCAAGGCTGTATACGGCACCGAATACACAGTATAAGCTAAATAAAACAAAACACATGCCACCGTCGCATAGCCAAACATTGCCCACTGCCCCATATAGGGGGAGGCCATGTAGGTAAGACCAAAAATAAGCGCCATCAGCACACCACCCCCTAAAATAAAGGGACGCCGGCGACCAAATCGGCTGCGACAATTATCCGACATATTCCCCACGATCGGATCGGAAATCATATCGAAAAAACGAGGAATTGTCATGGCCCATCCAATGAGTTTGGAATCTAGACCAAAACCCATGTTAAAGACTGGCATGAACAGAGTATTTAATCCATTCACAGCCACTTGCTCACTGAAGCCACCCAAGCCCCAAGAAAGCTTTTCCTTCATCGGAACTCGTTTACTGACTCGCTTCATATTACCAATTATTCTGACTTTTTATATGCGATCTAGCGCGACGCGCCTATGACCAACTCACAAGCCGGAATCGTCCAATCATTCACTTCAAAAGTAGTGCTACCACCTTTCCAGCCGAATAAGACTTTGGCCTTCACATTTTCGGGCGGCGACTGCCAAACGACGTCTACACTGCCGTTGCTGCGATGCTCAACCTTCACCCAATCAGCCCCGTCCAAGACTAAGGCGTGGCTCTCGCGAGGTCGATTTTGCTCATCAAGTAATTGAATACGTCGACTCCCAGCCTGCGTCGTCAGAATTTCGCCCTTTTCCAGATGTAAACTGCTAGGCCGATCCACCCCTCTCTTTTTACCTGAACGCGACTTCATTGGATTCCCTTTAAAGTTTTCATTCACAATCGGAAGCAACGCGTCTGTATCTCTCAAATGACCTTCAATCAAACGATCGAGTTCAACCACCTTCTGCGGCATATAATTGGCCAAATTGATTGCTTCAGATGGGTCGCGCTTCAGGTCAAAAAGCTCAAAGGCATCTGACTGAGCATCCATCCCAGCATGATGAAAACGAATCAACTTCCAATCGTCCACTCGCACAGAAGTCGAGGGGGCGCACAATATGCCAAAGATATGCGGAAAATCAGTAAAAATGGGTTGATGTCGCATCGAATCCCCTCTCAGCAAGGGCACAATACTCTGCCCATCCACAAGCTGATTGCGAGGTTGCTTAACACTCGCAAGCTCAAGCACTGTAGGATATATATCAAGCGTCTGAACAGGTGTTTCACAAACAGTATTAGGCTGTATGCGAGTAGGCCAACTTACAATCCAAGGCACTCGGACGCCTCCCTCATACGTATTGGCCTTCCCACCACGCAAGGGTCGATTTGAAGTCCATGGATTCCCCTTAAGCTCATGATGCGTCACACCACCATTATCGGAGGTTAGTATAATCATTGTATTCTCTTTTATTTCGCGATTTTTAGGCAAGTCTAGCCAATCGAGTAAGATACCCACGCTGCTGTCCATGCTCTCCAACATCGTTGCCATTTCGGGGCAACGTTGGTCAGCCTTTGGGTCGCGCAATTTGTTGTATTTTGGCAGCAAGTCTTTCTTCGCAACGATGGGTCCGTGAACGGCATAATGCCACAAATTCAAATAGAATGGCTTGCTCGATCCCTTCACCGAGTCCATCCACCTGACCGACTCTTCTGCCAATCGCTCATTTAAATACTCCCCCTTGGGCCCTGCTTTTAAATTCGGAATTTTATTTTTATATGGAGAATAATAATCTGGAGGGCCAGGCAGTGAACCTCCGCCAATTACGAAATCAAAGCCCTGATGTTCTGCACCAAATTTATTCATACCATGACCAGTCAGGTGCCATTTCCCAATGTGTGCAGTATTGTACCCCCCTGCTTTTAATGCTTCCGCGAGGGTGGTCACCTCAAGCGGAAGATGATTTTTACTCTGCACCAAACCACAATATACACCATCAGCTGGTGGCAACGCAGTCGGTTCGCTCACGCTCTTTTGCGTCACTGCTACTGTCATCCCCAATCGCGCAGGATACTGTCCCGACATGATGCTCGCACGCGTCGGCGAACAAAGTGGGCTCGCCGCATAAGCATCTGTAAACAACATACCTTGCTCAGCCAACCGCGTCATATTCGGAGTCTGATAGTATTTCGACCCATAGGTTGAACTGTCCGCCCACCCCATGTCGTCAATCAAGATTAGGATTACATTCGGTTGCTTTGCTCGCACTTGAGTACAAAGCGACAGTAGGATGACTGCTATGATGAATTTAATGGGGTTCATAATCATTTAATATCCAGTAAATAAGGACCTAGAGTCCAATTATCCACTTCCGGGGCAGTATGCCCTCCACTCCAACCAAACAGGACTTGGGCCGGTCCATTCTTCCGCGAGACATCCCACGAAACCTTCACTGTACCGTCAGGTAAATTCTCAACTTTAACCCATTCTTGCCCCTGATACAAAATCGCCGCGGTTTTACGCTCCACCCCCATTTCATCGATCAGCTGAATCGTTTTCGAACCGCTTACAAAGGGTTGCATAATACGATTCTCTAGACGCAGTGACCTTGGTCGAACCGAAGGAGACTTAATCTTTGAATGTCCTTCTGGAAGACGAATAGGTGGAACCACCTTTCCAGCATAGCTAGGATTCGGAAGGGGGACCAGGGCGTCTGTGTCTTGTAAGTATTCCTCTAATAAGTCATCTAGTTCATGCACTTTCTGAGGGTAATACTCTGCCAGATTCACTGCTTCCATCGGGTCATCTTTAAGGTTGAACAGCTCATAGTAATGCTCTTTCGCATCAGCTCCTGCCCAATAAAATCGAATAAGTTTCCAATTGCCGAGACGAACAAATGACGATGCCGCATTAAGCATGCCCTTGTTATGCGGAAAATGGACGAAGATGGGTTCGTCCTCTTGAGCTTCGCCTTGCAACATAGGAACGATACTACGACCATCAAGCACAACGGACGCATCCGCTTGGATACCTGCCAGTTCCAATACAGTAGGGTAAATATCCGTGCTAACTACTGGTGTATGGCAAATTGTCCCTGCCGGAGTGTGACTCCAACGTACAATCCAAGGCACACGCGTTCCACCTTCGTATATATTGGCTTTCCCCCCGCGTAGCGGTCGATTCGAGCTCCACGGATTCCCATCGATTTCATTATGTATCACCGCCCCATTGTCTGAGGTAAGTATAACAAAAGTATTTTCTTTTAATGCTGAATTTTCTGGCTGATCCAACCAGTTGAGTAGTATGCCAATACTATTGTCCACACTCTCGACCATTGTTGCATACTCAGGGCAACGTTGCCCAGCTCCAGCATCACGTAATTCAACATACTTGGGAAGTAAATCCTTTTTAGGAATGATCGGTCCGTGCACTGCATAATGCCAAAGATTCAGATAAAATGGCTGTTCGGAATCTTTCACAGAAGAAATCCATTGGATCGATTCTTGAGCCAAGCGCTCGTTCAAATATTCTCCCGCGGGGCCCGGTGACAGATTCGGAATCACACGACCAGAATTTGTATCTAGATAAGGGGAATAGTAATCAGTCGGACCTGGTAAGTGTCCACCACCAATGACGAAATCAAAGCCTTGATGCTCTGCGTTGAAAGACTTGTCACTGGCATTCCAATTATCATCACTAGGCGCTAAATGCCACTTGCCGATATGAGCCGTATGATACCCCGCACCTTGTAAGGTTTCAGCCAGCGTCGTCACTTCCAAGGGCATGTTATTTCGATTTTGCACCTGGCCAAGATAATCGCCCTTTTCCGCTGGCAGTGCTCGCGGAACTTCGACACTGCTGGGCAAGATCGCTTCAGTCATTCGCAGCCTCGCGGGGTGTTGTCCCGACATAATGCTTGCACGCGTTGGCGAGCACAGCGGGCTCGCCGAGTATGCATCCGTAAATAACATTCCCTGCTTCGCCAAACGTGTCATATTGGGCGTCTGATAATATTCTGATCCATAAGTCGAACTATCCGCCCAGCCCATGTCATCAACCATGATCAATATCACGTTCGGCTGCTGATTGGCTATCAAAGATACGTTCGCGATTGAAAGCGACGCGATTAGAATAGAGAAGTATTTCGCTAATTTCATTTGAAACTCTAATGAGTTGTAATTTGCTGGCCCAAGTAACCACGATCAGGGATTAATAAAAGGCTTCGAGTCGCCTGTAATTCCAAGGTTACCGGCAACCTCAACTGGCGAATCGTTCCTGTCGATGGATCTAATACATGGCCCATCGTCGCAGCTCCATCTCGGTGCCCATCAACTTGCACAGAGAGCATTTGCTCCGTACGATTCACGATCAAATACACCTGCTGGTCCTCCTTGTAAAAACGGCCTACTGTAAGTTGATCGCTGCCTGGTGAAAAGCTCAGGTCATAGTCCGCTGAACATGACCTCCCAATCGCGGCTGCAAGTTCTTCATGTGGAGTCATCTTAGCACCTATAAGCCTCGAAATGACGGCCTCATCATTAACATCATGCTCGGCAGCACGCGGGACTTGATCCACCCATATGACTGTTCCACCTTGCTTTTCAAAGGCTGCCAGCTGCTGAGACACCGATAACGGAATAAAATCCAACTGTGGCATCACCAAGGTATGATAAGACCCGTATCCAATACGAATTTCGCCATCTATGATATCGGCTTCCGCTACTGCCTCTGGATGAACGATCATGTATTCGACATCACCATCTAGCAGTGCTCGTTCCGTTCGATCCCATGCGTGCTGACGATCTTTGTGCTGGTCACGAATACTTGGCCAATGCGTAGTGGAAGCAAGTAAGTCAGATTGGAACATTGAGATCGGATAATAAAGGCCAACGCCCGCTTCTCTTTGCGCTCCTCTTAAAACCTGTGTCATGCGGCCAGTATATTCATTTAAAAAGTTATAGTCTTCTATGGTATACCCCTTCCCTCGGCTCGTCCGCCCCTGTGCATCCTTAGTCTCTTTAGCTTCAAGTGGCATATATGAAGTGAAGACGTTAACTCCGTGAAAGCATGCCATGTTAATCGCGTTCAGCAATAGAGGCAAATCTGGAGATAGGCGAGTACGCCCATATCCACCAATGATAGGATCCAATAGCATAATCGTTGAATCTCTTTTTTTCCACGAGCTGACTGAGCTGAAGAAGCGAGATTGTTGATATGCAAAGTCCTGGAATTCTGCTGGATTCGGAATCGGGATATCCAAAGCGGGAACATCAAACTCAGAAACAAACTTCATTAAGTCCCCATATCCCTGCACATGCATCGAGAGGTAATCATTAAGTAAAAAGTGTCCACTTGACTTGATGCCCCGCTCATTACACCACTCGCGGATTTGACGCGAAAAACTGTCAGTCAGCAATTCTGCGACCGCCTGGCGATAATGCAGACGCGCACGTCGCGCTGCATCTCCCGTCCCTTCGAAAAGATATGGCAAGGTCGAAGTAATATCATAGCCATGCATTTGGCTAAACTGTTGAGGCAAGCCCTCACTCCATGGAACGCAGGCATAGGGAGCATCGTGGGCGCGAGTCCAATGTGTCTGCATCAGATTAGGTTCATTACAGTAGAAACCCTCAACTTGACTCGCGGGATCCTTGATCTGAGCCAAAATGGGCTCGTGCATATTGGCAATAAAACGTCCCACGGCCTGACGATTCATTAGATCTGGATAACGACCAGCATGCCCAAACTGTTTCATTGTGGATTGAGCTTGAGTATTTTTGTCACGCACATAGCGCGCAAAGATTCGTAATTGCCATTCTCCACCGATCCCCTGCGAGCGAATCGTTCTCCCCGAAAATTGAACCGACTCTCCTGCACCCAAATCAACATTCCCGTTGCGAACGGGATACAAAGTAGCCGAAACAATGTCGTATAAGTCTTCTGGCAACGTCCTATCGATCAGCTCACGTCCGGTGCCCTCAACGGTCAACATCGTTAAACTCTTAACTTCATAGTTCGGATCTTCAGCAACGACACGACCACCCGCCATACCACTAGGATACCCCCAATCATCCGCCAACCAAACCTGATAATCTATAGCCTTCGCAGCATCGACGAGTTGCCCGATTACCTCGGGTCCAGCCTCAACCAAACTAGAGCTAGCCTTTCCAGATTCAGGATAGAGAATGCCATAAAAGAAAGCCATCACCCCACCAATACCGTATTTTGGATATTTCTCTAGAGTATCAGGAGTCAACTGATATTGCATAATCCGATACTCATTCGGAGGGGTTTGAAACGATTCATCTGTAACAAACGCTAACGCCTCCCCTCCCCGAATCACCTGCTCATGCTCCGTCACCAACTCGCTAGAACAGGCCACGCAATAGCTAGTCATAAGAAATCCAAAACAAGCATGTAGCGATCGCTTCAGGTGAGGTTTTTTTTTATACTGGAGGTTCATAAATAGATTCAAGTAACACAAAAATGCTAAGCTCAAACAAATGAAGAGGTAATCTTTAAGCAGAATGAGTAATAGCAGTTTTATATATTAGCATTTCCATTCAGGTATTGCCATTCCATTACTGCCATAAACTAGCACATTAATGAAGGAACTAAGATGCGTGCTGCAAAAAACTGCTTTTACTCTGCTGTTTAATTGGAAAGGAAAGTGGCGACGACTCCATCAGCTAAGTGACATCATGGTAAATAAGGCGGTACATAAGGTTCTAGATATCTATCCTTTTTATTCAACCACTGTCGTCTCCATTGGCTGGACAGCTCTGGGTCTTCGTAATCTGGAGCCGGCATTTTTTCCAGTATCCTCTCCAAATCCTTACGTACAGCAATGGCACGCTCATCTTTCGACTTTGTCAAATCCTGATAGGCACCAGGAACCCACTCATTCCGATTATTACCAGTATGATAAAAATGCCCTCGTCCATCGATCAACCACTCTTTGGTACGCAACCACCGCAGGCCAAACCATTGTGAGAATATCCACTCTCGTCCATCAAAGGGTTGCCCTAGAATCAGCGGAGCAAAGCTGTGCCCATCAAAAACATCATCGCTTGGTAGTGTGCCTCCGGCCAATTCTACACAAGTTGGAATCACATCCGTAAAATCAACGAGGTCATCGCAGGCACCAGTTGGGCTCAAATAGCCAGGCGCATAGACCACAAACGGAACACGAGGGCCTTTCTCAGTATCTGGCTGAGACTTCCCATATCCACTGCTACCATTGTCCCCGGCATACATTACGATGGTATTCTCGAGCTGCCCTGTTGCCTTCAAATGTTCAAGAAAGCCATCGATTTTATAATCGATATATCGGATACAAGCCTCAAAATCATTCTGCACAAATTTACCCGTTTTCTTCCAATTTTCATCTAACTCTGGAACCCAAGGAGGGCCCCATTTTTTTGGATTATCGGGATTTCGAACCCAATGAGGCAAATTCAATGGCATATAAACAAACCACGGTTCTTCCGATTCTTCAGATATAAAATCCTCCAAATAATCAAATATAGAATCCGTGCTATGAACCCCCTCTTCTAAAACGATTTCACCATCGACATCGTTCTCTGCAACACGCATGTCAAATATCTCCCCTTGCTGCACGACACACCACCGCTCAAAACCATAGCTCTTCACATCACCTGTTTGAATTTTCCCAATGAACGCTGTCCGATATTCATTTTCTGTCATCAAAGAGCCGAGTGTGTGTGGAAACCTCTCCCCCAAAGGTTTGATCCGCCGATCCTCTCCTCTCGGATAAATTTGATTTTCAAACACACGCGATCGAAACGCATATTTACCAGTCAGCAGCATCGCACGTGTTGGAATACAACGCGGCGTCGCCCATGCGGTCTCAAAATAAAGTCCCTGCTCTGCCATCCGATCCAAAGTTGGTGAAGGCGTATGCCCGCCATACAGGGCGTAATCTCGCGGAGAGATGTCGTCCGCTAAGATGAAAATAATATTGGGGCGTTCCTTAGTAAACCGTGACGTCTGGGCATTCAGTGTCGTCAGCGGCACACTGAAAGCCAATGCGGCGAGAACAAATACTGCGAGAGCCAAAGACTTCCCCATAAGCGATCGCCAGAATACTCTGCCATTCATCGAGGTAAAACTGTGAATGAGCCGCACCCATTTCCTTATACTAATTCTATTCATGTTATTTGATTCCAAACTTAAACCATTCTGGGTATTCCTCAGTCACTTTCTGATAGATTTTCCCACCCACAGGATAAAACACTCCGAAATTTCTAAGCCATCCTCGCGCCCGCTCTGGATCCCAGCTAGGATTTGAGCGCATACGCTGTGCACCGGAAGCCTGAAGATGCGCTTCTAGCATCTTTTTATATCGTTTCATTTTTTCTGGATACTCGACAGCCAGGTCATTTTTTTCATCTGGATCCGACGCTAGATTAAACAGCTTATAATCATTCGGAGCAATGTGATGAATCAATTTCCAATCACCGTCCATCAAGGCGGAAGAAGGCTCTGCTCGATGTGGAAAATGCCAATAAAGTCGCCTCTCCACCCCGGCTTCCCCCATCCATAGTGGTAGCATGCTCTTTCCATCAATATGAGCTGAAGGCATAAGGCCTTGCTCCACCAAATCGAGAAATGTCGGGAAATAGTCAGTACTAATCACTGCGGAGTCCGACACACTTCCAGGCTCAATATGCTCAGGCCAACGCACCAAAAGTGGAACTCGGACACCTCCTTCAAACAGATCCCCTTTTCCTCCTCGAAATGGAAGATTGCTCGTCAATGCGCTCAAGCCCCCATTATCTGAAGTAAAAACCAGAATCGTGTTATCATAAAGCCCCAGTTCGATCAATTTATCCAGAACTTGCTGTATCGATTGGTCCAAATGAGAAATCATCCCTGCATACTTCTGATTCTTTTGATAACGGCCCTTCGGCACATCATCATATAAGGCTTGCGCCTCTTTGGGTGAAGCAATGGGGACGTGGGGAACATGATGCATCAAAAAGAGTAGGAACGGTTTCTGTTTATTTGTTTCCAAAAAACGAATCGTCTTCGCCGTTAACTCGTCTACCCCCTTATCACGCGCTCGTTCTTTCCAAGAGCAATCTTCTGCAATATCAAAACCATAGGCGACATGTTCGCCTGCTGTAAAGAACTGCTCTTCGTTTCCTAAATGCCACTTACCAAAGAGTGCAGTTCGGTAGCCCGCAGCCTGCATCGCTTGAGCTATATTAGGAAGCTCGACGGGAAGCTCCTTGAGGTGGCACGGCGGAACCTTCTTCGGGTTCTCGAACAAACGGTCCCATGGCAAAGCATCGGTAAGGTGCACACGATGAGGATAGCGACCAGTCAAGATACTTGCGCGCGTAGGCGAACAGACACTCGCCGCGCTGTAGGCGCGAGTGAAACGCAGCCCTTGCGCAGCGATTGAGTCAATCGCTGGTGTCTTATAATAATCACTCCCGTAACAGGAAAGATCTACAACCCCAAGATCATCAGCGACAACTACAAGAATATTTGGCGTTTCGGCACGACAAAGCGTCAGTGCAGAAACCATCAAAAAAAAATAGACGGATACTTTAATCATGCAATCAACATTTATAAAACCGTTGACCTAAGCCTCCACTCCTCAGCTCTGACGACGCCGCATGACTACATACCCAAGAGCTAACAGACCGCTAACACAGGCCAAAGCTGAAGGTTCAGGAATTACAGTTAGATCACCTGTTGCTTGATCGAAGGTGTAAGTCTGACCACCTATGGTTGTCGTCCACAAATCTCCCGATTGAACCAGTCCATCTCCACTATATGCCGCACCAGACAATGTAATCGATTCAAAATCTCCAGTTTCACCGCCATCGACAGCTATGAGGTCATAAATACCCAGTTCGAGAAGTATATCGGATGAGATAATCAGATCACCTCCGTAAGTCAGCAAGCCTCCGACATTAATCGCATCGTATTCGCTACCACGCATAGTTCCTGCAATTTCCATTTCCGTGAAAGAACCTGCATCGAGCGTCAATGCAGCGGTGAAAGTTAGCTCCCCCAGGCTGTTACCAGGCCCAAGATTGCCGCCCGCTTGAATTGTGGTTGCACCGCCAACGGTGCCAGTGCCTTCAAGAGTTGCTCCGCTCGCAATTATTACGTCCCCCGTGGCACTACTATTATCACCATTGATACTAAGCACACCCTCATTCACCAGCGTAGTGCCAGTATAATCATTATTTCCTCCAATCTGAAGCGTTCCCGCCCCCTCCTTAACAAGCCCCCCCGTTCCTGTGATAGAATGATCCACAGTCATTTGATCTCGATCAGCCGAACCCGCAGATATATCAAATGTCAAATTGGCCCCCAAGGAAATAGTACCGCCCGACAATACGGCCTCTCCCTCCACGCCATCATAATTTTGAATCTCACGTGCCCCAGCCCCAGAGTTCACCACGATATCATTTGCAAATGTCAGCGAACTGCCAAGCTCTAACGCGGCACTCGCCGCCCCGCCGACAGCACCGAGCGTAACTGCTCCACTTCCCAGCGCATTAGGATTTGCAAATGCAGTGACAGTACCATTATTGACATTCACCCCGCCCGAAAAAGTATTCAATCGAGTGAACATTGCATTCCCACCTCCGTATAGATTTAGAGCGCCTGTTCCCTCGACAATGCTATCAAATTTAAAAACAAAGCCATCCCCCTTCAACACTGTCAGGTCCACATCACTTGCAAACACAACTGGCCCCATGTTGTTTCGGCCAAAGCGTATCTGACTCAAATCTTGCGTTAAATCATTTACAGTAATCGACGCATTCCCCGAGTCTGCCTCAAGCGTAAGCGTTCTAATCGCTCCTGTTGATGCCTGTGTTTCAATGTCGTATGTTGCCGTATTGGTACTAGCAAAATCAGTATCAAAAGTAATGGAGCGAATGGTATAATTCCCCTGTAGCCTCGAACGCTGAGAGCCTGTAAGTGAATTAAAAATCAAATCAGTCTGATTATCAAATGCGGGGGCGGTCCCTCCCCAGTTAGCAGGCTTGTTCCACTGATCGGTCGAATCTCCATCCGTCCACGTGGATGTCGCAGAGTGCGCCACGAGCGCACAACCTAGGCCAGCGAGAGTAAGTATTGCAGTTTTATTACTGATATATTTTTTCATTTCTGAGTGTATGCGGGGAGAAGATAGGATATTTATGCAAATCATACCAATATCTCGTGATGTCCGCCTTAACGATCTTGCCAAATTTAAGCACTCATGCGCCATACATATTGAATTCCGTTGTCGCATGGACTTCGATGGAGCCAGCGGAAAGCTCATTCACGACCAATCGCTGAAAAGGGGTTTTCACTCTCACTCACTCCGGGCTCCAAATGCAGTCCAAAATAGTGCCAAAACCAGAATTGCCCCTGTAGCAGCCAATCGTGAGCCAGGGGAGCATTTGAAATCAAACTGCTCTCCCATACTTCGAACGAATCTTGCAACTGATCGACTCGCTCTGGAGCCCATGCCGACTGATCATGTTTTTCTTCTAAGTCGGAATCGAGATTGAATAGAAAGGGCGGATGATCTGCTTGCCGTAAAAGCTTCCAGTTGCCTTTCCTCACAGCGGACTGCTCCCAGAACCGCCAGTAGAGCGTTCGAGGTCGCAAGGACTCCCCAGAAGTCAGAAATGGAATCAAGTTTTCACCGTCGAGCGACTCAGGCTTTTCAAGCCCTGCGACAGCACATGCAGTGGCCGCAACGTCCAATGTGATCACAGGCGTATCCAGCACCTGCCCTCCCGGAATCGTGCCAGTCCAGCGCGCTAAAAATGGCACACGAATCCCTCCCTCGGATAACATGCCCTTCTCGCCATTAAGCGGGGCATTTAGCGAGCCGTCCCAAGCACCACCACGATAGTCCAGAGTAATGTCACGCATATCGAGTTTGAGCGGCGCACCGTTATCACTCATAAAGAAGATCAGGGTGTTTTCATCAATCCCATAGGACTGCAAACTCTGAATCAGGCGCCCCACACCATCATCAATTGCAGCAAGCATCGCCAAAGCCATACGGCGTCGCTCAGGCATATCCCCGGGGAAACGGTCGAGATATTTTTTCGATGAATCTAAGGGCACGTGCGGCGCAAAATAAGCAAGATATAGAAAGAACGGCTCCTCATGATGGTAGTCGATAAATCGCAAGGCCGCGTCGGTTTGGCGATCCAACCGATCTCCTTTAGTTGTAATTTCTCGCGGCTGCTCAAAACGGTTCCCTTCCAAATCATAGGTAGCCCAATATTTGTCAATGTAGCCGAAAAACGTCTCTTGAAAACCGCGTTGATCAGGATGATAGCGCCGAATAATCGTTTCATCAATTTCGGAGTAGCGCTCTTTGTGCGGCCGGTCGCCCGGCGCATACTGGTCGATAAACGCCGCATCATTCCACAATGGCCCCAGGTGCCACTTCCCCACCATTCCGGTGCGGTACCCCGCATCTGACAATCGATTGGCGATGGTCAATTCATGCAACGGCAATGGGCCCATCCCATTATGATTGAAGCCGAACCGCTGCTGATAACGCCCTGTCATTAACCCAGCCCGCGAAGGCGCGCACTGCGGAGCAGTCACGTAACCATTCGTGAAGCGCACACCCTCCACAGCAAACTGATCGAGGTGAGGCGTCTTGACATCAGAGACAAGCCCCATACACGACAAATCTGCGTAACCTTGATCATCTGTAAGGATCACGATTATGTTAGGCTTCGGCTCAGATCCAAAGGCCCCTAAACCGAGCCACACGCTCAGTCCTAAAAATAGTCCATATTTCCAATCATTCATAACAGTTGTTCTCTATATTTCACTAAAAAAACGGCAACGAGTGCCCCCAATGCGTCACCCCACGGCTAGCCACAATCAGGAAGGCAGAATTCATCGCGAATAGCCTTCAAAAATCTGTTCAACGACAGAACTAAGATAAGGCTCCTGCGAATAAAAATGGCTGCTGTTTGCAGAGTGAGATTCATCGGCAATCATCTTAGAATTCCGATACGTATAAGTCGGATCTCCTGGCGCTTCAATGACACAGACTGGGCGATCAATTACACTCGTATCGCTAAAATCAGTATCCTCGATGGTTTGAGTCCCGCCGGCCCAATAATTAAATCGTTTCGATTGCCCAAACATCTCCTCATTCCATCGAACATCATTAAGATCTAAAACTGGGTTGATCAGCACGAAGTTAGCAGGCGCCGGAGAAATGGACATATTATCACCGGAATGATCGTAAATCTGGGCTTTCAACGTAGTCGACAAAGCTAAATGAGCCCCATATCCAACACCTACCGCTAAAATCTTCGAAGAGTTAATATTAAACTCATCTTCATGCTCCTTTATCCAGCGAAAAACCGACCTGACATCCTTGATGCTCTTATCATATGAGGTTCGACTGATATAGGGCAGACTGAAATCAGCGACAAAAGTAACAACCTCCTTTTCTTCAGAAAAGCGTTTTGCGAGTTCAGCCATTTCATAATAATCGTTCTCACACAATGCGCCATCAACGATCGGACCTTCATATAGAAATACAGCTGCCGAATATTGTTCGTCACGAGTAGCAGAGTAATCCTTCGGCGTCAAAACGTGCACAAAGTTGGAGTAAGTCGTTGTTCCTTGCTCATGCAATGGATAAGAATAATTGAGCGCATCAAAGAGAGGGTCCAGCCTCTCAGAGGTCAGTCCATGCTGTCTAAGAAAGTTGGCAGTTAGCTTCATCGTGCGATCCAAGCCTGGATCTCGATTACCGAAACCATGACCTTCCCCGCTAAACAGAACTAACTGGCATTCTTCACCTTTCCCAATCGACTGCATCCTTGCATAGAAATTTTCAACCATAAATGGTGGGGTCACCGCATCCTTGCTACCGTTCAATAATAATGTCGCAGGCGTTTCTTCAGTAATATTCCACACTGGGCTCATGCCCATCGCACTTGCACTGGCATCACGACTGAGTCGCCACCCATTGTAGCCTTCTTCGAAGTAATAGTCTAAATCAACGGCAGGATTGATCAAAACTTGTGCATTCAGCTTTGAATTCTCATAAGGAATAGATTCATTTTCTTGATACTCCATATATGCATCTGGTAAATCCACCATACCTGCAGCACTAATCAAGTATCCCCCTGCCGAGCCTCCAAAACCAATTATTCGCTCTCGATCAACCTGATAAGTGGCCGCATGCTCCTTCACCCACCTGACTGCTCGTTTAATGTCAGTTAATTCTTCTTGTATACTAACTTTCGGTATAGTTAGACGCTGTTTCTCCTTCTCAGGCTCCCGCAATCGATACTCAGGAAGAAAACATACGATTCCCAATTTTGAGAAAAAATGTGCCTGCATCAGGAATTGCTCAGGGCTCCCCATTGAAAAGCCGCCTCCATGAACCATAATCATCGCAGGATAAGTCTCTGACGGCTGCATATGCTCAGGACTCACAATAATGATCCTTAATTCATATGGAAGCTCATCGCCATCTTTACGCCAAACTCCTTGCTTATAGACGATCGAATCCGCGTCCGCCATGACTTGCTCGCGGTGCTCAATAATTCTGTCGGCCCGACGAGCACACAGCTGATGCCCCCAAGAGCATACCAATATAAGTAAAATCAATGCTTTCAACATTCTTGCCCCACACAGATACAGCATATCATCGATTAGAGCAGTAAAGGACAGCCCCCACAGAGATGAAGTCCTCCCTGAAACAAACTAGCGTAATCGACGCTGTAGCACACACCCCAGCAGCAGAAAACCGCCAATTAAGCTATACCCCGAAGGCTCAGGTATGACAACCAATTGTAAGCTTCCGTTTTGAAAATAAGCGAGACGGTTGTCTCCAATATCGAAGGCATTCTCTAGTCCGAAGTTAGCTATATTTTCGAATTCAAAAACAGAGAGATTATCACCTTCAAGTAAACTGTAAGTGCCGTTTGCAATACTAGTCCAATTGATGGCTCCCCCCGAAAGGTCTTTCAAGCTTTCTACGCCAAAAGAGCTATCAAGCGTAAGGATACCCTCCAAATTAATCGTATTCTCCGTGTCGAAAGCGAATAACGCACCACTCTCCAGTGTTAGATCGCCAACAGTTCCGGCACCTCCGAAAATCGAACCGCTACTCACGATCAGTTCACTATCGCTAGATAAACTGCCATCGACGAGAAGCACACCTTCGCTGACAGTCGTATCGCCCGTGTAAGTATTTGCCCCAGTGATTCGCAAGACCCCATCACCAGTTTTGACAACTCCCCCTGCCCCAGAGATATTTCCGCTAACAGTGAGCTGGTCAGTCGTTAACGCCTCAAAGCCAAAAACATCAAAATTCACATCCTGACCGGCAGAGAGATCGATGCCTCCACTCAACTCCGCATTACCAGTATTTGCACTTAATGCTGCACCAGTGTGGGTAGCCACATCTGTATTGCCAATCCGCCTCAATCCACTGCCCGAACTCACCACGATGTCATTACCATACACTACATCGCTCCCGACGTAAAGCAATGCATCGTTGGCACTACCGCCTTCTCCTAAATTAACTTGCTCCGCCCCCAAGGAATTCGATGAAGCAAAAGCAACCACAGAACCACTGTAAATGTTCAATCCGTCGAAGGAATTATTCCGAGTGAAAGTCATCGTCCCCACACCATATTTGTTCAACGAACCTTGGCCCGTCACGTTACCATCAAACTGAAAAAGTAGGTCTGAAGAATTTTGAAATAAATCAAGGTCCGTCTGAAGCGCCACCACACCTACGTTCCCTTGACTCATCATTACACGTGACAATTGACTATCCGCATCTACCAGAATATATGCATTATCACCACTGCCTCCATTGTTAAAGAGCAGATTGGCCGCTGCCCCACCTCCAGCAACAGTACGCGTTCGCAACCGAAAAATACCGTCGGTGTTATTTAGCTCTGAACCAAATTCTATCGCACGAATCTGATGCTGCGTCTCGAGATAAGTCAGGATATCATCGTCCATATCGATGTTGAAATTCAAAATACTCTGGTTGCTGTAATTCGGCAGCTCTAAATTCCAATTTCCAGCGACATCCCAGCTACGAGAATCCACCTCAGACGCCCCCGACCACGTGTACACAGTCTGCGCCGTCAACGGAATCGCGACAGACAGCTCAATAGCCAACATAGCAGAGATTCTTATCAAGCGAGCAAAATGGGCTATTATCATTTTCATTATAATTCTGGGGTTCTATGAGGGTCGAAGGGTATCAGATTCTGCGAGTATTCTCGCAGGGAATACTAACCAGTGATTATACAGAAAATGTGTGACAATTTCCTTCATTTTTCAGCCAACAGTCCGCACATTATCGACAAATAACCGTTTAAGCGGCTCCAGCGCACTACTTCCCAGCAAGTTGCTTAACGAACTCATCATCTTCAAGATCCTCAGCTACGATTTGATCAACATGCCCATCCACAAAAAGAAGATTGGCTTTGCCTCCATGACGAAATGCAATCGATGACTCCACGAAGGAACCTGGAACCCCAATCTGCCACGTGCCAACCCCATTCGCATTTTCCGCATCACCGGCCAACAGCGCCCGTGATGGATTCACAATATTAATGCTACGAACTCGAGAAGTAGGTGGAGAACCTGCAGGAAACAGGTAACCATTGTATCCAATATCAATACCTGCGCCCCCCCACCCATGCTTATCCTCATCGATCGAAGGAGAAGCAAACGGAATATTCTGTGGCCACGGGCCAGTTGAAACTAACTCCTGATCAAAACGACGGCCTTCTTCTAGATAAGGACCGATAGCATTAAACCAAAACCCACCTTCGAAGTCCCATGCGGAACCAGATGCACCTTCTGGCACGTAGGTACGAGCCCGCGGATACTCGCCATGATTATTCACGACATACAGGGAAAGAGCAGAATGAATCTCACGGAGATTAGCGACAGACCTGACGACATTCGCCCTCTCTCGCACTCCACTAATTCCCACAAGTAATACTGAGGAAAGTATCGCCACAACAGCGAGAACCGTAAGCAATTCAATGAGAGTGAACCCCTTACTATTACGACATGATTGGACCGAACGAGTAGATATGTGTATGCGAAAATTCATATGTATACAGGGGGGATCAGACAGAGAATACAATACAACTATAACACACTTCAAATTCCTCTACCTTGATAGTAATGCCAATATCACGCACAATCGTGCCAGTTATAATACTCTGATTCTAATATGTCTTCCGATTCACCTTGAGGCGTCTTGAGAAAGCAGGGCAAGGGATGCTCTTAAAGCGAAAGTCACAATATGAAGAAGTAAGGAGAGTGCTTTTCTTTCAGTTGCACAGGGTTCTTTTCTCAACCAGAAAGACACGAAACCGTACATCTGCCGTAGAATTAAAGTTCTCCCATTTAATCCTTCGTGTGTTTTGTGCCTTTCGTGGTTTAATACAATACACCTGATCGATTCTATTTTCTCATCCAACGCAGAATGAGCATAGATGGGCAACAAGGCACATTACCCAACTAATGCACGTTATTTCTATTCTGATACAGCGTTAGTCCGCTCAAATCTGAATGTATCACAATAAGGGTTTCGCCTTTTATCATATAGGATGCTCTCATTTCATTTTTTATTTCTTCGAAGCTTTTAGTGGTATTTAAGCAAGTGAGCTAAAGAAAACTGAGATAACACCACCGCTCGAAAGTCCGCTTCAGTTTGAAAAAGAATAATTGCCTAGATACGAGCGAGCTTAGCAGCTTGCATATCACACAACTCAACGCATAACTGAATATTAAAGCCCCCCCCCTCGGTTCAATCAACCCACCGCATCAGTTCTTAACAACCAACAATGAGAGATAAGAATGCATAATCATCTTAAATATGAACGAAAACTAGTCTTTGGAGATGGTGATTTCCCCCTCAACGTTGCGACATGGCAAAATCATCCAGATTACCCTCTCCATGTTCACGACTTTTCAGAAATAGTTATCGTGTTAAGCGGCACGGGTGTGAATGTCATTAACGAAGAAAGCTTTGCGATTAAAGCGGGGGACGTATTTGTACTACACGGCAATCGCCCCCATGGATTCAAACACACTAACAATTTGTCTATAGTTAATGTGATCTTCGACCGCAGTTTGTTGAGTATCAATAAACTGAAAGTATCAAAACTACCTGGCTACCAAGCACTATTTGAAGTCGAACCAGCACTACTTGAATTCGGAAAATTCAAACGACACTTACAACTAGATTTCTCACAATTAACACATGTACGTGCACTGACGGACGCAATGGAAGTTGAATTAAACGCTTCGTCGCGCAACCGTCCGTCACTCGACTTCGACGATCGCAATAAAAACTCGGAACTAGATGTGCAACCAATAGACCAAGGCAGCCACTTAATTGCCTTGGGCCATTTCATGGTTTTAATTGGCACATTGTCACGCTGGCACGCTGGTAAAACGATAGTAGACCCACAAAAGACACATAAAATCGGGGAAGTCCTAAGCTATATGGAAACTCACTATCACGAGCCATTTGATATTGAAAAAGTTACGCAAATCTCCGGCATGTCACGTCGTAATTTCTACCGTATTTTTGCGAATATCACTGAAAAATCTCCAATGTCTTATCTACTGCATTTACGCATCGCACGGGCAGCGCACCTATTGCAAACAACTGAGAAGAACGTTACAGAAATTGCATTTGAATGCGGGTTTGATGATAGCAATTACTTTAGTCGGCAATTTCGAAAAACAATGGGGATGCCGCCAAGAGCCTACAAAAGTCAAAAGGCGCCGATTGGAAATTTGGCTCGGGATGCGAAATAAACCACTCTGTCCTTAAAGAATCTTCCCAGCTTGGCCTGTATATTGCTTATCCACGGGTAAAAAAAACGTGAATGAGTTCAGAAAGTCTAGATATTGCTTGGATGATAATGGCAGCCGCACTGGTGATGGCCATGCAAGTTGGGTTTTGCTTTCTAGAATCAGGCTTAGTACGCGCGAAGAACAGCATCAACGTAGCCATCAAAAACCTTGCCGACTTCTGCGTATCAGCCGTGATATTCTGGCTCATCGGATTCGGCTTAATGTTTGGAAGCAGCCAATGGGGCCTCTTTGGCACTCAATTCTTTCTCTTCCAAACGGACCAAGGGTGGTGGCTAACCGCGTTTTTCATATTCCAATTAGTATTCTGCAGCACCGCGATCACTATTATCTCGGGTGCGGTGGCAGAACGCATGCGCTTCAATGCCTACCTAATAATAACGATCTTTACATCAGGCTTAGTCTATCCTTTCTTTGGACATTGGGCTTGGGCGGGGGTGATTCCTAACACTCAAAATGGCTGGCTACTTGATCTGGGCTTTCTCGACTTTGCAGGTTCTACAGTGGTACATGCTGTCGGCGGCTGGGTATCCTTGGCCGCCATTCTTGTGATCGGACCGCGGCACGGCCAATACGCCAACCCGAAGCGAAAGATACAAGGACACAACCTAACCCTAGCTTCCGCAGGTGTGATTATTCTATGGTTCGGATGGATTGGATTCAATGGCGGCAGCACCTTACAATTTAACAGCGAGGTGCCGAAGGTCATCGCCAATACCATTATCTCTGGTGCCTTTGGCGGCGTCTCAGCCATGCTTGCCGCCTTTTTCTATTATAAACAAACACGCACATGGGCCTTGATGAATGGAATCATTGGAGGCCTGGTTAGTATAACCAGTTGTTGCAATGTTGTCACTGCTGGCAGTGCAGCTCTGATCGGCATTATAGCTGGAGCGCTTTGCTTTTGCGGCATGCTGTTGCTGAACAAACTTAAAATTGATGATGCGGTTGGAGCCGTCTCCGCCCATGCATTCTGCGGCGTATGGGGATCATTGGCAGTGGCACTCTTAGGTGAATCTGAACTATGGTCCACAGGGTTTAGCCGTAGCCATCAATTGCTCGCACAAATAATTGGCAGTGCAACGTGTTTTCTATGGAGCTTCGGAAGCTCGTATGTGTTTTTTAAAGTTCTAAATAAATTCGTAAAACTACGTGTATCCATCGAAGAAGAACAAGCGGGGCTAAATGTTACCGAACACGGAGCTACGACAGAGCTGATCGATTTAATTACTGACATGAACCAACAACAACGCGCTGGTAGCTTTTCCAAACGCGTTCACGTAGAACCCCATACGGAAGTGGGACAGATCGCTGCAGAATATAACCGGGTGCTTGAACGCATTGAGGAAGAATTTCGCCAGCGAGAAATTGCGACTCAAAATGCCCGTAAATCACAGACAGAAGCGATTCACGCAAATCAGGTGAAATCAGATTTCCTGGCCAATATGAGCCACGAACTTCGTACCCCACTCGGCATCATCATGGGCTACATCGAATTGATACAAGAAGATATCAAAGATGGTCAATCTTTCGTCGATCCGGAAGACTTAACAACAATATCTGATGCAGGGCATCACCTGCTGCATTTAATTAATGGTGTACTCGACATCTCAAAAATTGAATCAGGGAAAATTGATGTGAACATTACCTCGGTTAATGTCTACTCGTTGATTCAAAAACTGGAACAGACGGTATTACCATTAATAGGTGAAAATAAAAACCAACTGCACATCGAAATTGCTGATGGAATTGGGAGCATTCAGACCGATGAAATAAAGCTTCAGCAATGCCTACTCAATCTCATCTCAAACGCCGCGAAATTTACAGATAACGGGCATATTACACTCAGGGCTTATCGTCGCAATAACAGCGACAATCTGGAATACTGCTACTTTGAAGTAGAAGATACCGGAATCGGAATTCAGCACACACAAACGAAGACTATTTTTCAGGCTTTTACTCAAGCAGATAGCTCCACCACTCGCCAATATGGGGGCACAGGACTTGGCCTCACCATAACACAAAGCTTTTGCCAGATATTGGGCGGCGAAATTTCACTCAGTTCTGATTACGGCAAAGGCTCCTGCTTTACAATGCGTATACCAAGCTAAACCGTTCCTTCAAACAGGCACACATGCCAACTAAACCAAGCGATCGCCAATGAATGAGACTTATAATATAGTTCTGATCATAGAAGATAATGAAGCACTCGCCAACATGCTACGCAGGCGATTGATAAAAAGAGGTTACCATGTGAAGCTCGCAGTCACCGGCGAAGAAGGTTTGCGCAGTGCGATCGAGAGTGTTCCTAGCATTCTATTACTGGATATGAATTTGCCAGGCAAAAGCGGATGGAGTATCGCCAAGGAGCTAAAATCAACAGAACAGACACAGAAAATCCCGATAATAGCAATTACCGCGCACGCCATGAAAGGCGATCGCGAACGAGCACTGCAAGTTGGCTGTGATCACTATCTGATCAAGCCCATCGACTTCGATCAACTGATATGCCTACTAGAAGAGTATTTAAACAATTAGGTATCGTAAACAGTAATGTGTGTATAGCAAAAAGGTCCGCTTCATCTTTCGACAAAGCGGACCATAATACTGGCGATAACCTACTCTCGCA
>NZ_JARXIC010000041.1 GCF_031127905.1 Thalassobacterium sedimentorum
AGGATTTGACGGTGAGTCCCTTGGATATTTTGGAAGGCTCGTCGTAGTCGTGTGCGGGTTATGCGGCCGTGCGGCGTGCTTTGTGAGATGGGAACAGTGGGAACGTTGAACATTGAACGTCCAACATTGAACATCGAATGTTTTGTGCGGGAGGATCCTAGCCGAAGCTTTTTGAACCGCGCTTAGCTTACATATTTCTGTACGATGGGGATGCGGCGGCCGACGCCGAAGGCGAGTGGGGTGGTCTTGAGGCCGGGGGCGGCTTGCTTGCGCTTGTATTCGTTGAGATCGACTTTGCGCACGATGTCGTTGACGACCTCGGAGTCGTAGCCCTTTTCCACGATCTCGGCGCGTGAGAGGCCCTCTTCTACGTAGAGGCGCAGAATGCCGTCCAAGACTGGATAGGGGGGCAGGGAATCTTCGTCTTTTTGATCGGGGCGTAGCTCGGCGGAGGGCGCTTTTTCGATGGTGTTGACGGGGATGAGTTCGCGCTCGAGGTTCATGTGGCGTGCGAGTGCATAGACTTTCATCTTGGGCAAGTCGGAGATGACTGCCAAGCCGCCGCACATGTCACCGTAGAGGGTGCAGTAACCGACAGAAATTTCGCTCTTGTTGCCGGTGGTGAGCAGTAGTGCGCCAAATTTATTGGACATCGCCATCAGTAGCAATCCACGTGCGCGGGCTTGGATGTTTTCTTCGGTCACGTCGGCTGTGCGGCCGGCAAAGAGGTCGCCCAGGGCGGACTCGGCGGATGCCACGGTGTCTGCGATGGCGACTTCGTGGTATTCGATGCCGAGGTTTTGGGCGAGTGCGGCGGCATCGTCGCGACTGTGTTGGCTGGAAATTGCGGAGGGCAGGGCGATACCGATCACGTTTTCGGGGCCGAAGGCTTCGGCGGCGATGGCTGCAACCACGGCGGAGTCGATGCCGCCGCTGAGGCCGATCAGTGCTTTTTTGAAGCCGCTCTTGTGGGCGTAGTCACGCAGGCCGAGAACGAGTGCGGCTTGTGTGGCGGCATTGCCTTTGAGATTGAATTGTTCCGACACGTAGCCGGTAGGGCTTGCGAGATCGATCACGTGATTTTCTTCGCGGAAGGCGGCCAGGCCGGCGACGAGGCCGCGCTCCGGGTGTGCGGCGAGGCTGCCGCCATCGAAGATGAGTTCGTCGTTGCCACCCACGGCGTTGCAGTAAACAGCTGGGCAGCCGCAGCGTTCAGCGGCGTCTTGCACCAGTGGCTCGCGCGCTTCGTTTTTGCCCTCGTGCCAAGGGCTGGCGGAAAGGTTGAGTAAGAGGTCGATGTTTTGCTCTGCCAGCGTGCCTACAGGATCGTTGCAATAGCGGCGACTGGTCTTGAGATCGGGATGGGTCCAAATGTCTTCACAGATGGTGATGCCGACTTTTTGCCCCTGCCACTCATAGACTGTGGGGCCTTCGGCGGGCTCAAAGTAGCGCTCTTCGTCGAACACGTCGTAACTGGGCAGGAGCGATTTGTGGGCGACGGTTTTAACCTCGCCGGACTCGCACCATGCAGCGGCGTTGTAGAAGGGGCGTCCTGTGATGCAGGGGCCGCGGTCTTGCACGTAGCCGATCACTGCGGGCACGGAGCCGATCTGTTGGGCAATGGCATCGAGAGCGTCTTCTGTGTCGCTAACGAAGCGGCTTTTAAAGAGTAGGTCGCGTGGCGGATAACCGCAGACGGCGAGTTCGGGGAAGAGCACTAAGTCGGCACCGTCGGCGACGAGCGCTTTGTAGGCGCTTAGGATGCGTTGTGAGTTGCCGGTGAGGTCTCCGACTGTGGTGTTGATCTGCGCGATGCCAATTTTCATAGGTAAAATGTATTTGAAACGATTGTTTGAACTGCGACTTGCAAATAAATGACTTGCCCGAATAGTCAGGCGGACTTGCTTAAGCTGCGAGATTTACGACTATTTTCCAATGTACAGAGAAGACAAGACTTTCGCCATTCTATTCACTCTTTGCCTGAGTTTATTGTCTGCGCCATTGATGGGGCAGGGGGCCGGCAGTGCAGTTGCGTCGGAGCCACTTCATTTGAGTGTCGATGACGTGATTGAGCGGGTGAAGGGGCAGAACTTACAATTGTTGATGACTCAAGAGAGCGTACGGCGCGCTTTGGAGCAGAGCTATCAGCGTCGTGCGGCTTTGCTGCCGCAGTTTTCGCTTAACGCGCAACAATCGCGCCAGCAAACAGCGTATGCTTCTTCCTCCACTAGTTTGGATATTCCTCCTTATAATTTGTTTACTTCACGTATCGAAGCTTCACTACCAATATTTGATACTCAGCGCTACGCAGATTTTAAAATCGCTCAGTTGAATTATGCGATCGAGCAGATGAACTATGAGGTGGCGACTCAAGATCTTCTACATCAGGCAATCTTTCTGTATTTTACTCAGTTGCGCGATTTGCGGCGTGTTGAAATCGCTCGTGAGAATGTCGAGCGTGAGCAGGCTTTATTAGATTTAACCCAGCAACAATATGATGCAGGTTCGGCTGTCAAAATCGATGTCACTCGTTCGGAAGTGCGACTGGCGACTGAGCGTCGCACCTTGATGGAGGCGGAAATCGCGGTTGAGGACTCGATGCTGCAGCTAAAGTCCTTATTAGATCTGGACCTTGAGCGTGCAGTGGGGTTAGACCGTGGCATTATCATGGGAGCGAAAGCGCCCCCTTCGATTAAACGGTATGGTTCACTTGAAGTGCTTACTGAACTGCGTCCAGAGCTGGAGAAGCAGCAAAAAGTGCTGACACAGGCCGAGCTGGCTAAAAAGGCGGCGGGATGGCAACGTTTGCCGACATTGGAGCTGTTTGCTAACTGGGGCTATGACTCAAATCATGCCTTCGATGGTGATGAGGCGGAGGCATGGTTATTGGGTGTGCGAGCTTCAATTCCACTTTGGGAAGGTGGGCGCATCGCAGCTGAGTCACGTGAGGCGAGCGCGGCCGTGCGACAAAATCAGTATCAGTTGCGTCAGTTGCGTAACCAGATTGAACGTGAGTTTAAATTTTCAATCCTGGAGATGGATTCGCTTTACGCTCAAATTGAGATTGCGCGTGATGAGGTGCGTCTGGGCCATGATGAAGTACAGCAGGCCAGTGAGCGCTATCGCGAAGGTCTGGGAGATAATCGTGAGCTAATTGACGCGCAAATTAGATTGGCTGATGCTGAGCGTAGCCATCTCAACGCCTTCTATCTCTATGGTTTGAGTCGTTTGACCTTTGCGCGGTCGATCGGTTCAGTAGAACGTGTTTTGGACTAGATTGATGATGACGGAGTCAGTGAAGAAATTTTATCTCGCCTCGGCATCACCTCGGCGTGCGGAGCTAATGCAGCGAATGGGCTTGCGCTTTGAAGTCCGGCCCACGCATGTGGAAGAAGATGATTCAGGGAGTGCCGGTCCGGAGCAGATGGTGTTGGAGAATGCCAGGTTGAAGGCGGCGACTTTATCTGCGCAAGTGCCGGATGCCTTAGTACTTGGTTCGGATACAACGGTTGCGTTGGATGGGCAGGCACTCAGTAAACCTGTCAATTTGGAAGATGCCCGCCGGATGTTACGCATGCTTTCCGGACGTACACATACAGTGTACACGGCAGTTTCTCTACATTGGCAGCAGGGGGGATTGGCACATAGTTTTGTCGAGCGTAGTGAGGTGCGCTTTCAGGAGTTGGATGATGCACGTATCGATGCATATTTTGCATTAGTCAATCCACTGGATAAAGCTGGTGCTTACGGTATTCAAGCTGGTCGCGATTTAATCATCGATGATGTGAGTGGATCGGTGGAAAATGTGATGGGCTTGCCTATTCAGGTTTTAGAGTTAACTTTACAGGAACTTGGTTTCGATTTTTGGAACTAAGTTGATTTTGCCGTAAAGTTTCACTGTGCCTAATCCTACTTCAAAGCCTTATCCGGCGACTCTTTTTCCATGCGAGGTCCGTGAGCCTCGCTGGGTGAGCTGGATAGCACTCCTAGCGACGATTCTTGTGCATGTCGGAGTGGTGCTTGTTGTACCCGAAGAGCTGATGCCGCTTACAGATCGTCACGAGCTAGAGGCACAAGCGGAAAGCTATGAAATTAGTTTAATTGATCCTGTGGAGCCGCGTTTTGTCGAGGCGAGTCCCGAAGTTCCTGAGAATGAACCGGACCGTGCGGATCAGTATTCTTATCGCAGCCAGCAAGCCGCTGACCAGAGTCCATTGGAGGATGCGCTCAATCAGCCAAATGTTGATGGCGAGGAAGACTCTCAAAAGATTATACAAGGGCAGTTGGATCAAACGCCCCCCTTGGAACCAGGTGTTTATGCGACGAATGCAGCTTCCGGAGAGGGAGCGGGTGATCAAGGTGGGAAGCTCGGCAGTCCAAGTGAGGTAGCGAGCCCAGCACCGACACCAGCCTTGCCGGCACCAGATTTCATTCAGCAAGATCCGGTGGCTGCAGAGGGACCTGGTAGTCGCAGCGATTTAGTTGGACAGGCTACGGAGGTGTTTGAAAAACCTGATCCTCAGGCGCCGATTGATGTTTATCGTCCACAGCCCGAGACCACGCAGACTCAAGACTCCGTGGGTGACGGAGCGGGGGGGCAGCCCGAAATTCAAGCCAAGCCACGTGCACGTCCGCGCCTGGCGCCTGAACTTGTGACTGGACCGCTTATGCGCTCTCAGGGATCTGCCAGCCGCCGGGGGGCGCTCGCGATTGATGCGACCTTTAGTGAGTTTGGTGAGTATGAGCATCAATTTTACGCTGCGGTGCAGACGGGCTGGTATCAGGAAATTGATTTCTTTCAGCCAATCGATACAGCTACACGGGTACAAGTTCGTTTTACATTACATGCGGACGGACGTGTTACTGATGTGCAAGCGGTACAGAGCACGGCGAGTGAAATTGCTACGTTTATATGCGAAACTGCCATAACCAAGCGTTCACCTTTCAGACCTTGGACTCAGGAAATGGTGCAAGTCTTTGGTCAACAGCGAACCTTGAATGTTATGTTTCATTATCGTTGAATTTCCGCTAAGGACATATTCGATTGGATATTGAGCTAACGCACATTATACAGATACTGCTCTTAATAAATTATGTCGGATTTTGTAGATACATCGCTGGATCAACTGCCTTTAAAAGAAGGAGTCTCTATATTGGCACACAATCAAGACGGTTTGATTGCATTGGATAAGCCAGCAGGGGTGATGTCGCATCCGAACTGTGGTGAGGATCAACAACGTGCCTTATTGGTGGCTGAGTATGATTTAGAGCAAGAGTGCTATTTCTGGCAGGATGGTGCCGGTGGCATTTGTCGAGCATGGTTAATCAATCGTTTGGACTCGCCCACCTCTGGAGTCATTTTACTGGGGCTAAACCCTGAAATTAGTGCGACAATAAAAAAGGAATTTTCCACACACCGTGTGACAAAAATTTATTATGCCTTGGTTCGGGGGAAGCCTGGCGTGGCTTCTGGATCATGGCTGGATCAATTGAATAAGCATGTGCACAGTGCTAAACGGTCCAGTAAAATGGGGCAGCTGAAGGTTTCAGCCAAGACACGCTATCAAGTCATTAAGTCGCCTACGGGAGGTTTTCCAGTCAGCCTGATGAAATTGATGCCATTGACTGGGCGCACTCATCAGCTCAGAGTGCAGTGTAAAAAACATGGGCTGCCCATTGTAGGTGATCGCACCTATGGAAGTTTTAGTTTTAATAAAGAAGTGGCCATGAAGGTGGAGACTAAGCGAATGCTGCTGCATTCAGCCGAGACGATCGTGCATTATAATTACCAAGGTAGAGTTCGAGAATTGGTTGCCAAGTCTGCACTACCTGAGGATTTCACCTCGGTTATGAATTATCGTCCTGGTTTAAAGCACACACAGGCCAAGGGCGCCCGCAATTCTGTTCTGAGTAGCCGACGTTTTAAGGCGAGCTAAGGATTTTGAGAATACCTAGTATTGCCAGTCTTCGCTATCTCTGTTTCTCTCTAAGTAATGGATCATCATTATCATCGTCACGAGCGCTTATTCATTCGAGTCGCAGTGATTTTAGGTGTGCTGGTGGGCATTCTAGCGTTTAGCATTACACGTTCGATAGGTGCGCGCAGTGAGCCGATTTCTGCGGAAGCGGTCTGGCAGTATATAGAAGAGATTGCACCACAAAGTGATTTGGATCCTGAGTTTGTCTATGCGCTTGCATGGGCTGAGAGCAGTTTGAACGCGCGTGCACGCAGCTCGGTTGCGAGAGGTTTAATGCAGCTGACTAAACCGGCTTGGCGAGAAGTCTCGGATGAGTCCTATCGACAGGCCTGGGATTGGCGCACAAATGTGCGTGTTGGGATCGACTACCTCGCCTTTTGTCGGGATTATCTTAAGAAACACGATAGTTTTACCTATCCATTACTCGCAGCTGCTTATCGTTATGGTCCCTACTATGTTGGCAGTAAGGATTTTCAGCTTTCGCAGCTGAAGAAGCCAAAAAATGAAATTTATCGGCGAATTTTTGCTGGTAATATACGACCAGTTCGACCACCTAGTTTGTCAGCAATTCCTTAGCCAATACAGGAGAATGTATGCATAGCAAAGTGCAATAGAATTACATTGCGAGTCCGTGCGATCTACCTTGCTTTGAGCCGTATGGACAACTCGAGGCGTGAAATTGCAATTATAGGCGGCGGACCTGCAGGCTTGCGGGCAGCAGAAGTGGCTGCGCGTCGTGGAGCAGCGGTCACAGTCTTTGACGCCAAGCCTTCAGTTGGGCGTAAATTCTTAGTGGCCGGGCGCAGTGGTCTGAATCTGACCAATAGTGCCGATTTTGAGACATTTCTGGCCCAGTATTCCGGGCGTGATTTTCCAGTCGAGCGTTGGCGGGAATACCTGAAGGATTTTGACAATTATCATTTGAGTGATTGGGCCACGGAACTCGGGGTGGACACCTTTGCGGCATCGAGTGGTAAGGTTTTTCCTTTTTCCAAGAAGGCGGCGCCTCTATTGCGCCGCTGGGTCCTGCGCTTGCGCGAATTGGGCGTGGTGTTTCGTATGAAGCATCAATGGACAGGGCTAGCGAAACAGCCCGACGGTCGGATTCAAATCGACTGTCTGCAGGGGGATCAGCCCGTGCAGGCAAGATTCGATGCGGTCGTCCTCGCCATGGGCGGTGCCTCATGGCCGCAGACCGGATCTACTGGCAGTTGGGTCTCCATATTGGAGGCGCAAGGTGTGGAAGTGGTGCCCTTAGCAGCCGCAAATTGTGGTTGGGAGTGTGACTGGAGTCCTGAGACGCGTGCACAGATAGAAGGCAAGCCACTGCAGAATCTGAAGCTGAGTGCGAATGGGCGCACGCTGACCGGTGAGTTGGTGGCCACGCGTTACGGTTTTGAGGGCACTCCTCTGTATACTTTAGGCAGAGAGTTGCGTCGGATGGCTTCGCCCGTCATCGAAATCGATTTTAAGCCGACATTTACTGAAGCGCGGCTCATTGCAAAAATGGAGTCCGCGCGTCGCAATTTTTATAAAGAGGCCAGCCTGCGTTGGAAATTAAATGAGACCGCCTGTGCGATTCTCCGTCAGTATTACGGTGAGTTTCACGATGCAGTATCTTTGGCTCAAGCGGCCAAGTGTTGTCGGATTCCATTGACGCAAGCGCGTCCAATCGCCGAGGCCATTTCCACCGCCGGAGGGGTGGCTTGGTCGGAGTTGGATGCGCAACTGATGCTCAAGCAATTGCCCGGCGTCTATTGCGCGGGAGAAATGATTGATTGGGAAGCGCCCACCGGTGGTTTCTTGATACAAGGTTGCTTCGTGACCGGGAACGTGGCGGGGCAGAGTGCCGCGGCTGGGCCTGTGGTGGCGTGACTTCTGGGGTAGCTTGGGGGGGAGCGATGTCGCGCGAGCGACGTCTGCTGCGTGCCGGGGAGACGCGATTGGCATCGCGTCGCTAGCAGTGTGCATATTTGCCGTCGATTAAGAGTGACTTTTTCTAAAAAAGGCTCATAGCAAACGGACCAAAATGATGGATCCGATTTGATCGTCTGCGGTATCATTCAATGTATAAGACCTTAGTTGTGACTGATCAAACGGAGACGCCTCCGTTAGATCTCAATGTGATCACGTTTGAGCAGTATCTCTCAGATTATCCGAAGCTGGGAGAGCCGCGCACGCGCATTATCAATTTGTGCGATACCGAGCACTATTTAAGCCGGGGCTATTATTGCTCGCTGCTGGCGGAGTCGCGCAAACACCGGGTGTTGCCCAGTGTCAATACCATCAATGATCTTCGTTATCAAGATGGCGGTGAAGAGCATCGTTTGCAGCCCTTGCTCCCAAAGTTGAGTGCGGACATGGAGGTGCCGGTCGTGCTCAATATCTATTTTGGTTGGACGGAGCGTGAGGAGTGGAAAAAAGTGGCGCGTGCGGTCTTTGAGCGCTATGCGGCGCCGCTCTTGCGGGCAAGCCTTAGCCGTGGTGCGCATGGCTTGGAACTTTCGGTCGAGCGTGATAATTTATCCGTGCTCAATACTGCGGAGCGTGAGACCTTCTATGAGCGGCTGCGGATCTTTACCGAGCAAGTGTGGCGCAATCCTAGCCATAAGAATAAGCATCGCTGGGACATGGCTATTTTGCACAATCCGGATGAGGCCAATGCGCCGAGTGATGCTGAAGCGATTAAGCGCTTTGTCAAAGCAGCTGCCAAGGTCGGCATCGCCGCAGAGTTGGTGCGTTCAGATGAGCTGAAGCATCTCTCGCAGTACGATGCGCTCTTTATCCGAGAGACGACCAGTATCGACCACCCCACCTACCGACTTTCGCGTAAGGGGGAAATGGAAGGCTTGGTGGTGATCGATGACGCGACTTCAATCATGCGCTGCTGCAACAAAATTTTTTTACAGGATGCGTTCAGTTATAATAAGGTCAGTGCGCCCCGCACTTTAGTGGTGGCCAATGCCGAGGCGCTCGAGCTCGATCGCATTGAGGCTCATTTTGATTATCCCGTGGTGCTCAAAATGCCAGAGAGTTCATTTTCGATCGGCGTGTATAAAGTCGGCAACCGCGACGAGCTCAAAGAGAAGTTGGGATTAATGCTTAAAGAGTCGGCATTAGCTTTGGTGCAGGAATACATCTACACCGATTTTGATTGGCGCATCGGTGTGCTCAATGGCCGGGCCATCTATGCCTGTAAATACTTTATGGCACGCGACCATTGGCAAATTTATAACCATGCATCGAGCCGAAAGTCCGGCAAGTCCGGCGGCTTTGATACCATCCCTACCTTTGAAGCACCGAAGCCGGTGTTGGACGCGGCACTCAAGGCCAGCGCGATCATTGGCAACGGTCTGTATGGAGTCGATCTTAAGCAAAAGGGCAACCAGATCTATGTGATCGAGGTGAACGACAACCCGAGCATTGATCACAGTGTGGAAGATGCCTACTTGGGCGACGAACTTTACATGATGATCATGCAGGAGTTCGTAGATCGCTTGGAGCGGCGTGGACGTGAGTGAGCGTCGTTTTCGTTGTGCGCAGGCAGAGGATATCGAACGTTTGCTGGAGATTGAGGCGCTCTGCTTTACTTCGGATCGATTGAGCCGACGCTCCTTTCAGCGTTGGATCAAAGGCGAGAATTGTATCTTCTTAGTGCTGGAGTGGGACCAGGTCGTCTATGGTTACGGCCTCGTTTTATTGCATAAAGGCACACGCCTGGCGCGGCTCTATTCGATCGCCTTGCACCCCGAGGCGCGCGGGCAGGGGCATGCCAGTGCATTGATGCTGGCCCTCGAAGTCGCAGCAGTGGAAGAAGATCGACTCTTTATGCGGCTGGAGGTGGCCAAGCAAAATCTCGCTGCCGTGCAGCTGTATCAGCGTTTGGGCTATCGCGTGTTTGGAGAGTTTCTTGATTATTACGAAGATCATAGCGATGCCTTGCGGATGCAAAAGCGCATTCGCTATCCAGAGCGCGTGCGTGAGGAGAGCTTCGTGCCTTGGTATGGGCAGCATACCGCCTTCACTTGCGGACCCGCATCGCTGATGATGGTGATGGCGGCCATTGAGCCTGCGACTGTATTGAACCAAAGTCTCGAACTCGATCTTTGGCGTGAAGCCACCACTATTTTTATGACATCAGGCCACGGAGGCTGTCACCCCTTAGGTCTGGCGCTCGCGGCAAAGCGCCGTGGCTTCGCCGCGGAAGTTATGATGAGCCAGACCGATCCGCTTTTCGTGGAAGGCGTGCGCTCGGCGCACAAGAAAGAGGTGCTGAATTTGGTGCACGAGCAATTTCTTGAGCGCAGTCAGGCGCAGGCGATCCCCATTCGGTGCGAGGCAGTTTCGGTGGCCGAAATTGAGTCGCAATTAAAGTATGGTGCGTTTGTGCTGGTGATGATCAGTAGCTACCGACTCAACGGCGACAAGGCACCGCATTGGGTGGTGGTGACCGCCTTTGATGAACTTTGCTTTTACTTGCACGATCCGGACACAGATAAATTAACGATCAGCGAGTTGGACTGCCAATACATACCCGTCGCTAAAGAAGACTTCGCAAAGATGATCAATTACGGGCGCAGTCGCTTTAGCGTAGCACTCTTTATTAGGCAGTCAGATACGCATTCTGTGAATGAATGCACCGTTGCGAGTTTATAACTTTAATCAGACGTCGCGACTGCTTGTAAATCTTCATAAAATTGCATACATGCTGCGAGACTTTGAATACCTCCGGAGGGAGTCAGATGCGTTCGACAGACAGTAGAAACAGCAATGCCTTGACGCAGGCAAACACTCGGACTCAGTGCCTTTGCCAAGCCGTCGATGTAACCAGCACAAAAAGCATGGTCAACTCCGGCTGAGCCAGCGCGCTTATCCAATGGTAGGAATGCGCTGCCTTGGTGAGCAAAGCTGCCATCTGCACCAACGTAGACTGCACCCGATCCGGATTGAATTATCACAGCTTTGTGTAAGCCAGTGTCGAGAATCTCCTGTGCCAATGTCCGCGCCATGGTTGGGTCAAATTGATTCTCCGTATATAGACTGCGATTTGTTATCGTCTCTGCAGTTCTATCATTGAGAATGGCATAGTCGGCTTCGGCCAATGTATCTGCAAAGTCCTGTAGTGAGGTTCCGCTATCCAGCGGAGCGAATTCGACTATCGTTGTGATGCCGCGTTTACGTGCATCGCGAAGCAGTGTGGTGGCTTGAGTATTTTTTTTCGGATGGTCGCTTACTTCCAATTGTCCTAAGGCACCGAGTGATCCCAGGAATAAGTAATCAAGTTCATCATCAGTTGTTAACTGGACATCATTGCGGCAGAAATGGGCTCCGGCACCGTCGAAGTGAAAGCAAGTGTGCTTGCCTGATTCTTTTACGGTGTAGACGTCGGTATAACCTGTTGAATACTTCTCATCGTAAGCAAGCTGACTGATATCTATGTCATGTTGCCGGCATTGTTCCGTGATAAACTGTCCATCTAAATCACGGCCAATGCGTCCAGCACCTTTTAGGGAAAATCCGGACTCGAGTTTGGCTAAGTTGATGAGTAGATTGAGTGGTGCGCCGCCGGGGCTGACCACTTCTTCAAAAATGCGAGAGCTGGCGCGCTCGCTTGGATAGTGTTCAACGACCTTGTGGTAGTCGGCGACAAAAGTGCCCACTGCAAGTAGCTTTGGTGTGTGTGCTGCTTGTGTGTGTGTTGGGCAGTTTGATTGCGTTTCTTTGTTGGTGTCCTCGTGTGTGCTCATAATTACTGTTCTATTGGGTATGAGGTAACAATGGAGTGACTCGCCCGGGTTTGGGCTGGGAACTTTAGATTGTCGATGGTCCAACGATGGTCAACAATCGTGCAACGTTTAGGCTTTCTCGCTCTTAGTTAATAAGTTGAGAATGCAGACCCATAGGCTGATTGCGATGATGGAAACTGGTAGTTGCAAGTTGGTGGGGAAGCTGTAAATGATCACCGACATCGGGATCCAGAATGCCCAGTTGGATAGCAAGACTGGTAGCATTTTCACAGCAAAGAATTCTGAGAATGTGGGGCACTCAAGCTTCATCTTTTGCAGGGAAAAGCCATGGTTTTTCCAAGAGAAGAGCAATGTTTGGTAAGGGCAGGCTAGGAAAACTGTCCAGACGAACTGATCAAACAGCATTTTCTTAACCAGAACTGTGGTGTCATTGCCTGCGCCATAGAGGTTTGCCAATAACACGAAGATGGGTTCCTTGGCGGCACTCATGATGCCGAATGTCAGAAACAGGAAGCCGAAATTGAGCGTGTTTTGCATTGTCCATCGACGCGTGCTGCTGGAGAAGTAGGCGTAGCATTCAGAGATGAGGCCAACACTCAGTCCAGCTGCAAGTATCGGAAAGGCGATCCCCATCGTTTGTTTGAGTATGCTTACTTGATGGAAGAACGAGTTAACAGATGGAATGCTGTT
The DNA here is from genome assembly GCF_031127905.1 of Thalassobacterium sedimentorum. Classification (GTDB taxonomy): domain Bacteria; phylum Verrucomicrobiota; class Verrucomicrobiia; order Opitutales; family Coraliomargaritaceae; genus Thalassobacterium; species Thalassobacterium sedimentorum. Next base: position 12,416 of record NZ_JARXIC010000041.1, read on the forward strand.
ATACGCCCAAGCCAAGAGTGCCATTAAGCTTAGTGTGAACATCGCAGGCACACTGTTACGTTTAATTGCGGTCGCTCCTTTATAAATGCTCAATCGGACGCATTCATCAAAATTCGTCGATTGTGAGTGTGAAGCCTGGGATGCCGCTGGTGATTCTTCTGCAATTAAATTTCTGGATCGGAAATGACGGTGGTAGGCAGTTCCGTTTTCGGTTGGCGCATTTAAAGCGGCTTCGAATGGTATGTTGGTCGTATGCATTATTGGTTTCCTCTCGGTGGAATTATAATGCAAGTGGTTAGCATTGCAGATGCCAATTGTATGTCTGCGCTGGCTTAACGCAGACGAAATGTTATTTTTTACTTTATTTACACAGTATAAAGGAGTTTTGCCCTATTTGGGCTAAGGTTACTCGAACATATTGTACTTAAATGCAGATAACTGGGTGTACAAAAATAGCCGTGCCCATCCAATTTGAGAGGGCACGGTCTATTAAGCTCAACGCTTTAAGCTGTTTATTCGACTTTTTCGGTGGGGATCTTGTTTGGGCAGGTGACGGCTAGTACTGGCACCTTGGTTTTGATCCAAACGTTCTGTTCTTTAAACAGCTTGGCAGGAACTGCTTCGCAGGCTTCGCCAATTGTTTCTACGGGCATACGGCGTCCTTTGGGCGTGGTATTAAATTCGTAGGCTGCACTGATGATACGTTCGGGGGCGACTGTGACACCATCATCCTCAGGGATTTGTACCACCCAGCCGGTTAAATCCTTATCCTTGAGTTCATCTTCTGGGTCGGAAATGAGGATGGAAAATTGTTTCTTAACCGGAGGGGGACGATTGGCTTTCTCCTCTTCTTCAGCTTTCAGTTCCATTTCGATTTCCTGCATGATCTCGTTGACCTTACGGATATCGGGTTCGTTGCGTTGCAGGATGAATTTTAGGGTTTCTACGTCGATTTTTGCCATAGCCTGTTTGAATAAAAGTAAAATTAGAATGTGAGCGGGAGATTGGTATTGAAAGCCCCTCTGAATGCGAGTCGATTATTTTTCTCGCTGGAAGAGTTGTTCGGATGCTTTAAAGACATCGCTCATAAGCTCTGGCGAGTCGATAAAAGTATATTCACCAGTGTCGCCCCAATCCCATGTTTTACCTGTAATGTAGTGGCGTATGGGGAGATCGATTTCGTCTAAGGCAATGTTTGCCGTATCTGAGGCAGTACTAATAACTTGTGCTGCTAGGTTTTCGGCATCTCGGCTCAGTTCAGAGAGTACGATGATGCTTTCATTGGTACGATAGATACTGTTAATATGTATGCGCCAACCTGCATCCGGTACATCCAGGCGAACTGTGATCGGCATCGGGTCCGCCAGATCGCTTTTTTGGGGATCGTTTTTATGTAGTGATCCAGCAATAACTTCTGTTAATTGAGTGGGATCGAAATACTCCTGAATTGTACGATTGACGTCATCTGCATGGAGCTGGCGAACGAGCTCCGGATATTGATCGATGTATTCAGGTTCGAAGCCGCGTTGCATAAAGCTGTGGACCTGTGCTGCGACGCTACCTGTGGTTGATAGTCCGACTAGATAGGATCCGGTTAAAGTTTCAATCGCAGCGCTTACTTCTTGTTCAGTGACACCCTCCGAGTACCAATGTTGTAGAACTTCATGCGTGGCTTGAAGGCCCTGGTTTAGCATACTGGGCGCAAAGCTTGCGCTTAGAATCCAATTACCTGGAGTCAGAATATCACCTTCATGCCCTGAGCGAATACTGTAAGTTAGGCCACGATTCTTACGAACTTCAGTCATCAGACGTGAGTGAAAGCTACCGCCTAGGATATAGTTACCAACCATAAATGGCAGGTAGTCTTCTGCGGTGCGTTGCAATTCAGTGTTATAACCAAAACGAACGGCGACACTGGTTTTGTCTTCTATGTAGATGCGTTCGGACTGCTGTTGGTTGGTGAGCTGTTTGGTCGCTAGTTTGGGATACTGGCTGCCAGTGTTCCAGTCTTCAAATGCGTTTGCGACGGCGGCCTTGAGTTGTTCGAAGTCGATGTCACCTGTGAAGATTAGGGTCATGGAATCCGCGCCATAATGGGCTTGATGGAAGGCGCTTAGATCCTCGATTGTGGTGGACTTGAGGTCTGCCAGTAGTTCTTTGATCGGGGTGCTATAGTTGATGTGATGAGTGGGATAGAGTAGTCGTGAGAGCTGAGCACTTGCACGGTAATCAGGATTATCAATTGCCTGTAGGAGGCCGGCTTCCTGGCGGCGTTTCAAATTGTCCAGTACGCTTGCGTCAAAAGCTGGATTGCGCAGTTGATCTGCAAGAATCTCTAATACCGATCCCGCGTCTGGACGCAGGAATTGCCCAGCAAAGTTGAGATTTTGTGCCCCCGAACTAAAACTGATGTCCGCACCGAGTGTATCGAGTTTCTCTGCAATTTTAAAGCGATCCTGGCTGGTGGTGCCTTTGTCGAGCATGGCGGCAGTCAGACTCGCCAGCATCGGTGCATTTGCAGGGCTTAAACTATCTCCTGCAGCAATACTGCCAACAAAGGAGACAACGTTGTCGATTGGCATATCAATGGCAACGAGGCGTATGCCTCCGATTTGAGCCTGCTGCATGTGGGTACTGAAATCGACGATGGGGCGAGTCTGTGCGGCCATCTTTGTCGGTGCGGTAGTTGTGGGTTTGTTATGTAATGGGCCAAACAGGGCAGGATCCCTGAAGTAGTTTGGGCCAGTAATATGAGTAGCCTGCGCTGTTAGCGAATTGACGACTTCCGGAATGAACCAGCCGGTGGTGCTGCTTTGATTAATAAAGTATTTAGCGGCCACTTTCTGTAGCGCATCTGTTGAGACCTGCTGAATCGCATTTGGTAGTTTCAGATAGGCAGTCCAATCTCCCATAGCAATCGCTTCGTTGATTTGATCTGCGATCGCATAGGGCCCATCGCGGCCATAAACAGTACTGGCCTGGATGACTGACTTGGCTCGTGCTAATTCGTCTTTGTCCACGCCGCCACTAATCAGCGCATCAATTTCATCGAGAATGATGTTTTCTACTTCTTGGTGTGTGGAGTCAGGAGTTAAATAGGCTCCAAAGATGAAGAGGCCAGGGTCTCTCAATTGGGGGGCGTAAGTGAAGGTGGCACTGGCTTTGCCTTTGTCTTCGAGCGCTCGATAGAGACGGCCCGTTTTATCGGCGCCAAGCAATTGTTGTAATAAGGTGAGGGCGGCCCAATCTTCATGTGTGCCAGCGGCAACTTTAAAGCCGATCATGACCACGCCGACCTGACCCGCGCGGTGAATCGTTACCCGGCGGGCGCCGAGTTGTTCTGGTTCGCTGGTTGTGACCGCTGGTATTGTGTGCGGTGCGGCGGGAACCTTGCCATAGTGAGTGACGATGGCTTCCAGTGTTTCAGCTTTATTGAAACCGCCGATGATAGTTAATACTGCGTTTTCTGGCCAGTAGTAGGTATCATAAAATTCACGTAATTTTTCTGTTGTGGTACTTTCGATATCTGAGTGCCAGCCTATTGTTGGGTGGCTGTAAGGATGCGCCATATAGGCGCTGGCAAAGAGTTCTTTAATTAGAGTGCTAACAGGGCTATTCTCGCCACGCTCGTATTCATTACGAACGACAGTCATCTCTGAGGCCAAGTCTTCCTCCCGTATGAGCAGGCCGCGCATACGGTCTGCTTCCAACTCAATGGTCATCGGTACATACTCACTGGGCATAGTGGCGTAGTAGTTCGTGCGATCGAACCATGTGGTTGCATTCGAGCGTGCACCAATACGCTCCATTTGGCTGGAATAGTCGTTGCCATCGACGCTATTGAAGCGTTCGGTGCCCTTAAACATCATATGCTCTAAAATATGAGTCGCACCAGTGGTCCCCGTTACTTCATTGCGTGAGCCGACTTTATAAGTGACCATGACCGTCGCAACCGGGAGTCCCTCGTTGGGCATGAGCAGAATATTGAGGCCGTTTGATTCTAGGCGATATTCTTCGATGCCTCCAAGCGTTCGTATGCTTTGGATGCCATCGGGAATGCTCTGAGCAAAACTGTGTAGTGCGATTAGGCAGAAAATTAGGGGAATTGTTAAAAATTTCATATAGCTGTGAATATGGTCAGTATTGGCGATTCAATGTTCCGTCGAGCTTATGGCAAGTATGAGAAAGGACTTTTCGCAGTATTCTTTTTGTTCAATTGCTTTTGGCGAAATTCTGTGAACGCTACGTGGCTTCATTATCAATGGGATTATTTATGAATCATCTTAATACAGTTTTAAGTGTGCTGGTTATAACTGTACTGATTATCGGTTGCGACAGTGAGCACAGCACTGGGAAGCAGCGGGTACGACCTGCGGCACCGGTGGAAGTGGCGGCAGTTGAAGTTGGCTCAATTCGTGAAATGCGGGTTTTTAGCGGGGCTTTGGAAGCCAGTGCATCGTTTCCTATTTCCCCCAAGGTGAGTGGCTTGATTAAAGAAATAGGAGTCGACATCGGTGATTTGGTTCAGCAGGGAGAGGTGATTGCAACTTTGGATGATGCGGAGTATCAGCAGGCATTAGCGCAGGCACAGGCTGATTTACTGGTGGCACGGGCCAATTTAATGCAATCAGAGAGCCATTTAACGATTTCGCAGCGCGCAATGCAGCGCTCGCGCGTGTTGCGCGAGCGCGGAGTGGCTTCTGAGGCAGAATACGACATCGTACAGAGTGAGCAATTGGCAGCTGAAGCTCAATTGGAGGTGCAACGTGCACAGGTTCAGCGAGCAGAGTCGGCGGTTGAGACCGCTCGGATTCAACTCGGCTACACTAAAGTTCAAGCGCTGTGGTCTGGTGACCCTTCACCACGGTCGGTGGCGGAACGCTATGCGGACGAAGGGCAGACACTCAATGCGCTGTCACCATTAATTCGTATCGTGGATATCGATCCGCTCACTGGGGTCTTTTTTGTTTCAGAAAAAGACTATCCTCAATTGTCTGTCGGGCAGGTCGTTGATATAGAAACCGATGCGTATCCAAATGAAATTTTCCAAGCGACAATCGAGCGCATTGCGCCCGTTTTCCAGGAGAGCTCCCGGCAAGCACGTATTGAAATCACGGTGCCGAATCATGACACTCGATTGAAGCCAGGCATGTTTGTGCGTGCCCAAGTGGTGGTCAAGGAAGTGGCGCAGGCACAGATTGTGCCGGATATGGCCTTGGTCACACGTTCGGACTCAACGGGCATTTTTTTGTTGAGTGAGGACGGGCAGACTGCGCGTTGGCGGCCTGTGCAGCTGGGCGTTCGCGAGGGCGATCGTGTTCAAGTGATCGGCGAAGATATCCTAGGGCAGGTGATTGTTCTGGGGCAACAACTGGTTGAAGATGGCTCACCAGTATCACTCGCTTCTTTTCCTACCGAATGAATTTACCACGTCACAGTGTTCGCCGCCCGATTTTTACAACGATGGTGGCTCTCATCTTGATCGTGTTGGGCGCGGTTTCTCTGAGTCGTATTCAGATTGATTTGTTGCCTAGTATTGAACTGCCGACAGCATCTGTTCGCACTGAATACGAGGGCGCAAGTCCGGAGGTAATCGAGCGTTTAATCACGCAAATCATCGAAGAGATTGTGGCTACGGTGCCTGGAGTGGAGGAGATCACCTCAACATCAGAGGAGGGACGCAGTAATGTTGAGGTTAACTTTGTCTGGGGCACTGATCTCGATGCCGCTGCCATTGATCTGCGTGCGACGATCGAAGATGAGATTAGCGAGTTGCCTGACGATATCGTACGTCCACGTATTAGTAAGTTTAGTGTCAACAGCTTTCCGGTCGTACTAGTTGGGGTTTCAAGCCCCTTGGATCCAGTCGAATTAACACAGTTGATTGAAGATCGTATTCGCCATCGTTTTACGCAAATTCCCGGTGTTGCACAAGTGGACTTCTGGGGTGGATTCCCGCGTGAGGTGAGAGTGGAGCTATATCCTGAGAAGATTAATGCACTCGGGCTTTCGTTGAATGAGATTTTAAGTGCGTTACGTGATGCTAATATAGATCTGCCAGCGGGGCAGATCGAAGACGGGCGCTATGAAGTGACGCTGCGGGCACCGGCTCAATTTGAGAGTATTGATCAGCTGCGCCAGACGGTGCTGACAGTTCGTGATGGAGCTGCAGTGACAGTCGCGGATATTGCTGATGTGCGTGATACTTATGAAAAATTAACTCGATTAATTCGTGTGAACGGTGAGCGGGGCGTACGTATCGCGATTCGTAAGCAATCTGCCGCCAATACAGTTGAAGTGTCGCGTCATATCCTAGAGGAGATCGATCGTATCAATCGGGAGTTTCCGCAGATCAATGTCGTACCAGTCATTAATCAGGGGAATTTTATTGAGCGTTCGATTGAGAATGTGGCGCGTTCTGTTCTTTATGGAGGCGGGTTAGCCGTTTTGATACTACTATTTTTCTTACGCAATATTCGTAGCACTCTGGTGATTGCGGTATCGATCCCAATCTCGATCATTGCCACTTTTTCTCTCATTTATTTTGGAGGATTGACGATTAATTTAATGACGCTCGGCGGTTTGGCGCTTGGGGTGGGGATGATGGTGGATAGTTCCATCGTGGTCTTGGAAAATATTTTCAGGCAACGTGACGAGGAGACGAAGAATCGTGTGGATGCCGCAGCAGAAGGGGCCTGGGAGGTGGCTCCCGCAATTGTGGCCAGTACCATCACCACCTTGGTGATTTTTCTACCTATCGTTTTCGTGCAGGGTGTGTCAGGGCTCTTATTCCGTGAGCTTGCCTATGTGATCTGTTTTTCATTGGTGTGCTCCCTCTTGCTTTCCTTAAGTTTGGTGCCGATGTTGGCATCGCGTTTACTCAAGCCTGCGGATCATGGGGGGCATATTCCTAGTTGGCTGACACGGCTCAAGCATCAGGCCACACAGGCGTTTGAGCGCATGAATCAACTGTATTTGAACCTGTTAGAAGCGGCATTGTGTCATCGTGTTAGAGTGATTCTTAGCATGTTGATATTGCTGGGGCTGAGTTTATGTATTCTCCCGTATTTAGGCACCGAATTTTTACCGCCGAGTGATGAGGGCGAGGTGCGAGTGACTGGCGAAATGGAGGTGGGTACACGCCTGGAACTGTTGGACCAACAGACCCGCTGGTTGGAGTCCTTGGTTTATCCATTGGTACCAGAGGCTGTGTCCACAGTTGCGACTGTTCGCGAGAATACCGGTGAAATACGTATGTCTTTGTTGCCTGCAGCTCAGCGTAGTCGATCGAATGTCGAAATTGCCGAAGCCTTGCGACTGGCGATCGAGGGACAGGTGCCAGGTATGGAAATTCGCACACGTGCGCCACAGGGGCAGTTTTTGCTAGAACGCATTATCGGTGGAAGTGAAGGGGTTACCGTTGAAATTCGAGGCTTTGAGTTAGCCACTTTGGAAGCACTTTCTGCTAAGGTGGCTGAAAGGATTCAAGGGATTGATGGTATTACTGATATCGATCGCAGCTATGATTCTGGCACGCCACAGCAAGAAATTTTGATTGATCGACAAAAGGTGGCTGATCTGGGCTTTACTCCACGGGAAATTACTGAGGTCATTGAGACCGCAATCGCTGGTTCGCGCGCGGGGAACTATCGCAGTGAGGGTAATTCGTATCGTATTCTGGTGCAGTTGAAGGATGCTGAATCGCGCTCACTGGACGAGGTGCTGAACCTAACACTGCGCAGTGCGGATGGAGATATGATTGTATTGCGTAATCTGGTGCGTACCAAAAGTAGTCGCGCGCCTCTTGAGATTACGCGTAAGCATCAGCAACGTCAGGTTACAGTGTCTGCCAATGTAGCTGGTCGTGATTTAGGTTCAGTTGCAAATGATATACAGGCGGTGTTGGAGGGGATCCCGCGTCCGGACAACTATGAATTAAATATATCCGGTAATTTTGAAGAGCAGCAAGAGGCATTCCGGGAACTGTTCGTGGCGCTATTGATCTCACTCTTGCTCGTTTATATGGTTTTGGCTTGTCAGTATGAAAGCTTGCGTGACCCCTTAGTTGTCATGCTGTCCACGCCTATGGCTGCGATTGGGGTACTGCTAACGCTTTGGTTGACAGATACGACCTTGAATCTTCAATCTGGGATTGGCTGCATTATGTTGGGGGGCATCGTGGTCAATAATGCGATTTTGTTAGTCGACCAAGCGAGCTCTTTGGTCCGGGAATCCGGCTATAGTTTGCATGCTGCGGTGGTGGAAGCTGGACGACGGCGTTTTCGACCGATTTTAATGACGACTTTAACCACGATTTTGGGTCTATTACCACTTGCGTTGGGGATCGGTGAAGGAGCCGATGCGCAAGCACCGCTGGCGCGTGCTGTGGTGGGCGGGTTAATTGGCTCCACTTGTATCACACTGATACTCATACCTGTCGTTTATACCTTGGTGCATTCAGATAATGAGGAGACGAAGCAATCATGATGCGTATGATTCAACTTACACTGGGCCTAGTTGCTGCGAATGTGCTGCAAGCACAGACACCAGCGAGCTGGGATTTAAGTGTGGAAGAGGCTGTCTTTAAGGCATTACAGAATAATCGTGATTTAAATATCCAGCAATTGACTCCTGTTATTGCCGGTGCTTTTGAGCAAATCGAGCGCGGTGTGTATGACCCCGAGCTATATGCGAATTTCGAGTACATTGAAGAAGCGGCCTCGGAGACCTCCCGTTCAACCGGGGAACAATTTCCAGTTGAAGGCCGCGATGTTGACGCAGAGCTTGGGCTGCGGCAGCGTTTGCCCTTCGGCACAGAATTAGAGGCGTCGGTTTCCAGTGTGCGTAGTATTTCCAACCGTGCTCCGGAGCAACAGCAAGCTCGCTATGGTCTGACTGTGACACAGCAATTACTACGAGGTTTTGGTGCGGCCGTGAACCTGGCCTCATTGCGACAAGCTAAGCTAGAGACGTTGGCTAGCCAATATGAATTGGCTGGATTTACACTGGCGCTGGTGGCTGAGGTGGAGTCTACCTATTGGAATTTTGTGGCTGCGACGGAGGCCATTAAAGTATTTGAGCAATCTGTTGAGTTGGCTCAGGCGCAATTGGAAGACATCCAGTCCAGGATCGAAGTCGGTAGCTTGTCTCAGAATCAGGCGGCCGCCGCCCAGGCAGAACTGGCATTGCAGCAACAGCACCTTATTGATGCCCAGAGTTTGCGCCATACACGGCTCTATGAATTGATGCGCTTAATTTATCCCGATTTACCCCTACATGCGGCACTACCGCTGCAGGCGACTAGTTTGCCAGTGGTGGATGTTCATTTTAAACCCGAGGCTCAGTCGCATATACAGCTCGCCTTACAAGCTCGACCGGAAATTGAAGCATCCAAACTACTGCGGGAGCGGGATGAATTAGAAACGGTGGTGACACGCAATGGTCGCTTACCGCAGCTTGAGTTGTTTGTTAATCTGGGGCATTCAGGCTATGCAGATAGCTTTCGGCGTAGTGTACGTGAGAATGACGGTGAGAGTTACGACTATACGCTAGGTTTTGAACTGAGTCAATTTATCGGTAATCGAGCGAGCCGGGCGCGCGATACGATTGCTCGAGCTAGCGCGGAGCAGGCGGATGAAGCTCTGGCTAATTTGCGCAGTTTGGTGCGTTACGATGTGTTGCTGGCTCTGAATGAATTAGAACGGGCACGCAAACAGGTGACGGCTTCTGCGGTGACACGTGAATTCCGCGCACAGAGCTTACAGGCCGAAGAAGATCGCTTCGAAGTGGGGACAGGCACTTCATTGGATGTGGCTCGGGCACAACGCGATTTTGCGCAGAGCCGAATCGCAGAAGTGCAAGCACGCGTGGCATACCTGATGGCTAAAATCGAGCTTTTTCGGGCTGATGGAAGTTTACTGGAGCGCCGTGGCATTAAAGTTGAGTCGCTCTAGTTGACGCTTGTTATCTGTTTTTTTTGATCGACCACGAAGTTGGCAGCTCGTTCAACTGCTTATGACTTTACCAACTTTATTCTTGGAAGTTATTCAAAACTTAGCAGGATTCACATTTTTCCTAATACCCCTTATAAGAATATGGAAGTGGATCACCCCCGTGCACATCGCCGTGCCTGTTTAAAAATTACTCTTTGTCTGCTCACTGTCTGGTTTACTATCAGTTTTGGCGCAGGCATTTTACTGCGAGACTGGTTGGATATACATGCGCCCAAGGTGGGCGGCGCTCCCTTTGGGTTTTGGATGGCGCAACAAGGAGCCATCATTGGATTCGTCCTGATTTTAATCGTTTTTGCCTGCTTGATGAATCGTCTTGACCGTAAACACGGTTACTCCGAAGAGCGCTAGCACTCCTATACCATGTCTCAAGATACCCTGAATTTTATTTTTATTGGGCTCAGTTTTGCCCTCTACATCACTATTGCGGTGCGCTCGCGAGCCGCGTCAACTAAGGAATACTATACCGCCGGCGGTGGCGTTTCACCTTTTGCAAATGGGATGGCCACTGCGGCTGATTGGATGTCGGCAGCTACCTTTATTTCGATGGCAGGCACTGTGGCAATCAGCGGGTATGATGCCTCACGTTTCCTTATGGGGTGGACGGGTGGTTTTGTGTTGTTGACTGTCCTGATGGTACCGTATTTGCGAAAATTTGGCAAGGCGACTGTGCCCGATTTCATTGGAGATCGGTATTACTCCAAGTTTGCACGTGGGGTCGCTGTAGTCTGTGCCATTTTCATTTGTATGACTTATATTATGGGGCAGATGCGTGGTGTAGGCGTGGTGTTTTCCCAGTTGTTCGGCATTAGTATTCCCTTTGGTGTGATCATTGGCGCGGCGATCGTGTTTGCTTATGCGGGATTAGGAGGGATGAAGGGCATCACTTACACTCAGGTGGCACAGTATTGTGTGATGGCCTTTGCCTACACGATTCCAGCAATCTACATCGCAATGGCATTGACGGGAAATGTGATCCCTCAACTGGGCTTGATCGGCAATTTTACGATGAGTGAGCCAGTGTTGCCATTCTTAGAGAAGCTCAACAATATTAATAGCGAGCTTGGCTTCCAAGAATATACTTCTGGCCAAATGTCCACCATTAATATGTTTTGTATTACTGCAGCGCTGATGTGTGGCACAGCAGGCTTGCCGCATGTCATTGTGCGCTTTTTCACGGTAAAGAATGTGCGCTCGGTGCGACGTTCAGCAGCATGGACCTTAAGTTTCATTGCCGTCATTTATCTCACCGCTCCTGCGATTGGGGCCTTTTCACGGGTCAATCTGATCGAGAAACTTAATGGCACAGCTTATTCGGATGCGCCTGCGTGGTTCTACGATTTCGAAGCGACCGGTCAGATGGCATGGGTGGATAAAAATGGTGATGGTGTGATTCAATACTGTGGACCCGCTAAATCTGAAGCGGGGACCTTTAGTGTGTTCCAAAGCAAAGCTCCCATATATCCTAGCTATGATGCGCCGGAGAACCAGCGAATTGGTATGCATGGCGAGCGCCTGCTAGCCAGTAAGGCAGACGATTCTAATCCTAATGAACTCTGGTTTGGCAATGATATCATGGTGATGGCCAACCCATATATGGCGGGCCTTCCGATGTGGGTGATTGCATTGCTGATGGCGGGATGTATTGCTGCGGCACTGTCAACTGCGGCGGGCTTGTTATTAGTGCTTTCGACCTCCATATCACACGACTTAATGAAGAAGATTATCAAGCCGGACTTAAGTGATCGTGAAGAGGTGAACTATGCGCGTATCGCATCGTTCGTAGCGCTGGCTGTGGCCGCTTATTTTGGGATTAATCCGCCTTCCGCATTTATTGCTAAGACAGTTGCGTTTGCTTTTGGTTTAGCGGCTTCTTCATTCTTTCCTACTTTATTGATTGGTATCTTCTCTAAGAAAATGAATCGAGTGGGAGCGATTTCCGGTATGCTGGTGGGGATCTCTTTTACCATTGGCTACATTGTCTATTTCCAATTCTTAGGTGGTCATTCCGAACAGTTGCTTTGGGGCATCACTCCCGAAGGGATTGGATTCGTGGGCATGCTGCTGAATTTTATCGTTGCTTTTACAGTGAAGGCATTCACCGGTGATGCACCACAACATGTCCAGGATATGGTCACAGAAATTCATATCCCGAGTGGAGCGGGGCAGGCGCATAACCATGACTTTGAGATTTGATCGCTAGCGAATACCAATTCGAAAAAAGTTTGGTCCTAATAGATATATATATTGTAACCTCGGTTCTAGGAACCGGGGCGATGCCGATCGCTCCCCGAAATAAAGTTTCGAGGCTACGCAAAGGCCAAGCTTATAGATCATATATTCTTAGCAGTGGTATAATCATTCGCGGCGCCAGTGACGATGGCTGCAGCTGGTTTGGCCTCCTTCGATGCGCTCGATCCTGATTCTTGCAGTAATAATTCCAGACGTGCAATCAACTCGCTGCGTAAAGGCTTGGCAGCTTCACTGAGTGCGCGTTGCCTTCTTTCATACTCGATTTTACCAGTGGCGGTTTCCACTGGGACCGCTTCAAAACCGAGTGAACTACAATCGTAGGGACTGGCTTGCATATCCAGTTTGCGTGCATCGACTGCAAAGATAAAGCACTTCCATAGCAACTCTGATCCGATCCACGGCATGCATTGGGAGGCTAATTTATACAGGTCCATATTGGTGTGTAAACAGCCACACTGTTCATTATCGAGGCGACTTTCCTTTTTCGGTTGCAATCGATTAAATACTTTAGCTCCCGGGCTGAAAAAACGGAAAGCATCGAAATGACTGCATTGAATGGGACGACTGCGGACGTAGGCGTCCGTTGCTTCCTGTGAGAGGCGTAAGGGGAGACGTTCAGCGTGGCGTACTTCACCTTCCGTATCGCCACGGTAGACCATTGCCCATTCGTGCATGCCGAAGCACGCAAAGGCAGGCGGGCGGGCATCGATGGTTTGGCAAAGCTTGAGTGCCATCTCCAAACGATGTCGTGTCGCGGGCGTCATACGTTGAGGGGCCAGTGTCAGGACTGAATTTGCTTGCTGATAATATTTATCTTTATAGGTCGCGTTTAGCTGTGCACCAGCGAGTGCGTTTTCTATGCCTGGGTGCCATACTTCTAACTGAGAGGGCTTATTGCGATAGTAGATAAAGAGAAAGTCGTAGATCGGATGCATTTGCCCTGCGGCACGACGCGAGCGATAGGGCAGTGTCCAAGCTTCCGCACGTTCTCGATGTTGTGCCGCTATTAACTGCCATTCCGATGGTGACAATAATGTCTTGTTCATACGATTCTAGCGTGCCTCATCATGTGCTGTGTCGCTTAGGTTCTGTGGTAGTTCGTCGGCTTGCACAGTATAATAAAGCATCAGCACCCAGCAGAGCATTATTGGATACAGTAAGGTGCATAACAGTGTGGAGCCAATGATCGCAATGCTAACGCCTAGCCATACATTTAGCATATTCAATACCACTAAGATACACACTGGTATGATGACTAAAACAATAGCTAACACATAGCCGATGGAAGTGGTGCCGAAATAAAAACCAGACTCTTCTTTCTCCAGTTCCATTGCACATTGAGGGCAGCTTTTGTGCAGACGAAACCAGTTTTTAAAAATCCCAAAATGCCCGCAATTAGGGCAGCGTCCGGTTAATGTGCGACTTAGGATGTCTGCGCGTTTAATTTTCATGCCATGCTTGCATTCTCTGAATCGTTAAACTTAGTGCACGTCCGATAGTAATTCGGCATTTTTGAGTAAGCGGCAGAATACCTTTTTCGTCGTTTGCTTGTGATGGCCGTCTTTAGTGTTGGGTTGAAGCATTTCTTTGTAGGTAACTGATAGACGTTCTAATTCGACAATGCGTAAATAGACTGGATCGCCAGCGTGACTGTGTACCTCTGCCGAGGTCTTCCATATTTGTCCTTGTGCTAATTTCATAGGACATAGCATATTTGTCTCGTGGCAGCTGGCAATGTTGTAAGTTGTGAGAGTGCTGAAAAGCTTTTCTGAGGCTCTGTCAGTCACTGCTTAGGCTTCTGCGTGCTCGGCCTGTGGGCGGAATTTTACAAGCATGTCGTGTAATTGCTGTATTTGTAGTGGCTTGATTAAGAAGTCCGTCATGTCTGGGTAGTGTTGTTGAAAACTACTGGGATGGATTAAGTTCGCCGTGAATACAATAATCGGGAGTTTAGAGGCATGTGTCTGCTGTGGACTTGAAGTTTTGAGCTGGCTCCATTCGCGAATGAGTTTTGCTGCGCTTAGGCCATCCATAATCGGCATGTTATTATCCATTAATATTAAATGAAAATTACTGTTTGATTCGAGTATTTCGATCGCTTCCGCACCATTGTTAGCCACCTGTAAGCTACAACCTAGTGCCTTGAGCTGGCGACTAATGATGACTTGGTTCGCAAGATTATCTTCAACGACCAGAATATGCATGCCTATAGGTGCATAGGTCGAACGTTTCGGCGCTGCAGCTTTGTTCGCCTGCTGAACGATAGGAAAAGTGAGTGTGAATGCGAAGGTTGACCCTTGGTTAGGTTCACTTTCTACAGTTAATTGGCCGCCCATCATGACGATTAATTGTGAGCAGATGGCGAGTCCGAGTCCTGTGCCACCATACTGACGTGTCGTGGAGCTGTTGGCCTGTGTGAAGCGATTAAAGATGGTTTGCTGGATACTTGTATCCATGCCAATCCCGGTATCTGTCACTGCAAATTGAACCTGTGCCTGATTGGCTTTCAACTTACTTAAATGAGCATTTACTGTGATCGCTCCCCCCTGCGGGGTGAATTTTATCGCATTACTCAACAAGTTTAAGATGATCTGTTTCAGGCGTAGACTATCCCCAGCTAAGCACACTTCATCTTGCCTGTACTGTGGAAAATCGACGTGCAGTCCTTTTTGAGTGGCATTGGACGTGACGGTTGCGATGCTCTCTTTTACTAATTGGTTCAGTGAAAAGACTGAAGTTTCCAGTTTGAGTTGATTCGCCTCGATCTTAGAAAAATCGAGAATGTCATTAATTAAGCAGAGTAAAACTTCACTGGAGCTCGCAATCGCGTTTAAATCTTTCAATTCATCCTGTGAGCGCTCCAGTTGTTTTTGTTTTAACAGTTCCGCGTGTGCGATAATACCATAGAGTGGGGTGCGTATTTCATGGCTCATAGTCGCCAAGAAGTCGCTTTTTGCCTGAGAGGCCGTATTGGCTTTCTGTGTGGCTGCTTCGAGTTCCCGTGTGCGCTCGTTGACTCGTGTTTCGAGGCGTTCATTCATCGTTTTGACAGACTTGAGCGCCTGTTCACTGCGTCCGGCAGTCGCTTGTAAAATGGCCACTAACATCAGGCCTATGGCGAAAAAACAGGTAAAGGCGAGTATGCCATCGCGGGCTAAGCTGTGCGCGGCGAAGTTTAGACTCCCGAGGATGGTATCGCTCTGTAGCGTTTTATAGTAAAGATTTACATTCCCTACTATGATGATGGCGAAGCAAATGATTGCGCTACGTTTGGTGGCGAAAATTAAGGCTAAAAAGAGTAAGAAAGTATCGAATACATAAAGTTGGAATGCCGCTCCTAAAGGTTCATGAAAATAGTTTGCCGGCAGTATCAGAATGAGAGCGTGGATGGGGACCGCTAGTGCAATTGACAAGGTAGAGCCCGCAAACTCCAGTCTCCCTTTTGCTGCCAAGCTTAAGGAGACGATACTTGTTGAGGCGATGAGCACATTCAAAGCGATTCGGATACTTAGGTTCGGCGGTTGGAACCACAAGAAACGAGCTAAATTCAACAGCACGAGCGTCAGCAGCAGAAAGTTGAGACTAAGGAATAAACGGGCTTTGAGACGGATAAAGTGATTGTGCTCATCGTAGATCGTCGTCAGCCGTTGTATATGGGTATGTAGTGGGCTAAACATTCTATTGTGTTTCGATTCCTGGCCGATTTACCTTGATACTTGGGGAGTGGGACAAGTAACAATTCAGGTAATATTTCATGAAAAGAAGTTAACTCCCATTCAAAAATCAGCATATTTATGTAGAGTCTATCTGAAATGTCCTTAGCTCTATAAAATCTGTCTCTACCAGCGAGCGATTGCAGGATAGAAGATGTGGCTGGAAAGAGTGCTCTCTACTGTTCGCTTACATTTGCCATCGTGATAGACTCACTTAACTGTTTCATTTTGATTCACCCTAAACTATAATTATGAAGTCCAAAAACAACCACCTCCTCCTCATGCTGAGTGCCGCACTACTTGGTTCTATCTGCGCTTTTCCGTTGACCTCTAGCGCGTCCGAAAACGATACCTATTCTATGTTAGAAACTCCTAAAGACGTAAACTCCGTTCCATCCGACGCAGAAGTCACCGCTTCTGGTCTCGCTTCGCGTGTATTGACAGCAGGCTCCGGCGCTGAATCACCCGCAGCGGCCGATACCGTGACCGTGCACTATAGCGGCTGGACTACTGACGGACAAATGTTCGATAGTTCTGTAAAGCGCGGTTCACCCACTAGCTTCCCGCTCAATCGCGTGATCAAGGGTTGGACCGAAGGTCTGCAGCTGATGGTTGTCGGTGAAAAACGCCGCTTCTGGATTCCCGCAGAGCTCGCTTATGGCGAAAACCCAGGTGGCGGCCGTCCAGGCGGTTTACTTGTATTTGATGTCGAGCTGCTCGGTATTGAAAAAGCACCAGAGCCCCCCAAGGTGCCTGAAGATGTCGCATCCGTGCCTGCCAACGCCGAAGTGCGTGAAAGCGGCCTCGCTTCGCGTGTGCTCTCTGCCGGCACAGGTAGCCAGCACCCAAGCAAGCAAGATATGGTGACCGTGCACTACAGTGGTTGGACTACCGACGGTCAAATGTTCGACAGCTCCGTCATGCGTGGCTCTCCCGCGACCTTTGGTCTATACCAAGTGATCCCCGGTTGGACAGAAGGGGTGCAACTTATGGTTGAAGGCGAAAAGCGCCGTTTTTGGATTCCCGGTAAGCTCGCTTATGGCGACAAGCCACAAGGCGGTGCACCTGCAGGCACCTTAGTCTTCGATGTCGAGCTGATTAAGATCGGTCAGTAAGTCTCGCTTAAAGAGACTCCTATTTGAAAAAAAATACATGGCGCGCACGCTCCAAATTAAAGTCTGTGGTCTGACCCGAGAGGAAGACGTCGATTTGACGCTTTCGCTCGGGGCGGACTACTGCGGCTTTATCATGTATTCGAAATCACCGCGTGGGCTCAGTCTTGAGCGCGCGCGTGAACTCGCATCGCGCGTGCCGGTGGGCAAGCGGGTGATGGTCGACGTCGCCACTGATCCAGCGGATTTGGCGCGCTATCGCGATGCCGGTTTCGATTATTTTCAGATTCACTGTCCCGTCGACACAGACACGGCGACGCTTCGCGCATGGTCGCAGCTGGTGGGGCGTGAGCGGCTCTGGTTGGCTCCTCGCATGGCGCCGGAAGATTGCTTCCCCGTCGCGATGTTAGACTATGCCGACAGCATTCTGATCGACACCTTCGCAAAGAATCAAGTCGGAGGCACTGGAAAAGTAGGCGACTGGGCACGTTTCAATCAGCTCAAAGCCGAGCATCCGCAGACGCACTGGGTGCTCGCAGGTGGCTTGTCGCCCGACAACGTCAGCTCCGCAGTGGCCTCGACGACAGCCGAGCACCTCGATATCAACAGCGGTGTCGAGAGCCAGCCCGGCATCAAAGACCCCGCCAAGCTGCGCGAGGTCTTTCGCTTGCTACGTGATTAGCGTTAGCGAGCACCTGGGTCAATAGGTAGGGGCGCGACTGGTCACAATGCCATTGCATATTAAAAATATGATAAGCCAGCAACAATATCTGTACTTTGAATGAAAAGGATCTAATAAGTTTTGGATGGCTGAAAC
>NZ_JARXIC010000042.1 GCF_031127905.1 Thalassobacterium sedimentorum
TATTGATGTTCGTAGATGATGTGGGGTTTTGCATAAGTTTGTCACTGTAGCGTTTCCACGCTCCTGATAAACTCCCATGTCATCTACAAAAGGAACCTCCTAGCAAACTCTCCACTCCGCTCTGCGTGCTACGAGAAGTCGAATTTCACTTCGCCGTTTACGATCTTGAGCTTGGCGTCGAAGTCTTTGCCGGCTTTGGATTTGAAGCCGGTGATGGTGGCGGTGCTGCCGGTCTGTAGTAATTCTTTGGCGGCTTCGAGGGGGATCTCTTTTTGCGCCATCGTTTTCCAAATGACAAATTTGCAGCCGTTGCGCCAGTTGGAACAGCCGTAGGCTTTGCGCCCGATGACGATGTCGCCGCCGCAGGTGGGACACTGCCCCAAGCCTTCTTGACCGGCCTCTTTTTTGGCGACTGCGGCTTCTTCGAAACTGAAATTGCCTTGTTTGTCCAGTTGAAGGGTGGCGAAGCGTTTGCTTCCGTCGACTTCGATGGGGTGCGGGGTGAGGCTGCGCTTATGGGTCAGTATCTCACGGGCGAGTTGGGGCCCGATGCCTAGCCCCCAGAGTTCACCGGGCAGGACGAATTTGCAGCCGGCCTTCCAATCGGAGCAACCGTAGGCGGCCTTGCCGCGGATGACGGGGGCGTTGCAGATGGGACAGGGCCCGAGGTTGGCGAGGCTGACGGTCTTGGCGGAGGTGCATTGCAAAATCTCGCGAGTGTAGTCGGCGACCTCGGACATGAATTGGGCGGGATCATACTCGCCGCGCTCGACTTGTTTGAGCCGGAATTCCCAGTCGCCGGTGAGCTCGGGGGACTTGAGACGCTCGTCTTGGATCAGGGAAATGAGGCCGCGGCCCGACTCAGTGCTGATGAGGTTTTTCTTTTTGCGTTCGACGTAGTTGCGCGAAATCAGGACCTCGATGATGGAGGCGCGGGTGGCGGGGGTGCCGACGCCTTTGTCCTTGAGGGCTTCTTTGAGGGCTTCGTCGGTCACGATCTTACCGGCGGTCTCCATGAGTTGCAGCAGGGTGGCTTCGTTGAAGCGCTTGGGCGCGGAGGTTTTAAACTGGGGCAGCGAGGGTTGGTGTGGATTGCTTTCGCCCTTTTGGAAGTCGGGCAGTTCCTGCGCGGCGTCGTCGGCCTTGCCCTTGGTCTTTTTGGCGGTCTCCACGGGCTCGGATTTGCTGTAGAGCGCCTGCCAGCCGGGATCGACCAGCACCTTGCCGCGGGCGCGGAAGGGTTCTTCGGCGGCGACGGCATTGACCACGGTGACGGCCTTAATGCAGGGCGGGTAGAAGACAGCGATCAGGCGGGTGACCACTGCCTGGTAGAGCTTGCGCTCGTCCCCGGCGAGGGAGTCGCCGAGCACTTCGGTGGGCAGGATGGCGTGGTGATCGGAGACCTTTTTGTCGTCGACGATGCGGGCGTTGAAGGGCAAGGCAGCGGTGTCGAGCGGGGCGATCTCTTCGGGCTTGAGGCGGCGCAGGGCTTCTAGCAGCGGGGGGATGGTGGGCTGAATATCGCTGCTGATATAGCGGCTGTCGGTGCGGGGGTAAGTGAGGTGCTTACTTTCGTAGAGGTTTTGCGCGAGCTTGAGCGTCTGATCGGCGGTGAAGCCGTAGCGCTTATTCATATCCTGCTGCAGGGAGGTGAGATCGTAGAGCTGGGGCGGGTTGGCCTTTTCGTTCTTTTTAGTGACGGATTTGACCACCAATTCCTGGCCGGTGACTTTTTCCAGAATGGCCTGGGCCTTGGCCTGATCTTCGAATTTGCCGCCGGTGTGCTTGAAGGTGGCCTCACGGCAGAGGGTGTGGACCTCCCAGAAGTCCTTGGGCTTGAAGTATTCGATCTCGAGGTCGCGGTTGACGATCATGGCGAGAATGGGAGTCTGCACCCGGCCGAGACTGAGCAGCAGGTTGCGCTTGCCGTATTCGACGGTAAAGAAACGGGTGGCGTTGAGCCCCACGATCCAGTCGGCCTCGCTGCGGCATTTGGCGGCGTAATAGAGGCGGTCGTACTCGGTGCTGGAGGCCAGTTTCTTAAAGCCTTTTTCAATGGCGGCATTGGTCAAGGAGCTGATCCAGAGGCGCTTGCAGGGCTTATCCTCACACTCGGTCCAGGTGAGGATGTAGCGAAAGATCAGCTCCCCCTCGCGACCGGCGTCCGTCGCGCAGACAATTTCGTCGGCTTCTCGGAAGAGTTTTTTAATGATCATCAGCTGATCATGTGCGGAGCCGTCCTTGCGCGAGCGCAGTTTAAATTCTTCGGGAATGATGGGGAGATTGCTGAGGCGCCAGGGCTTCCAATCGGGCTGGTATTCTTCGGGCTCTTGCAGCTCCACCATGTGGCCGAAGGCCCAGGTAATGGTCCACTCGTCATTTTTCAGGTAGCCCTGCCCCTTGCTGGTAGCTTTGAGGTATTTCGCGATATCGCGGGCGACGGAGGGTTTTTCTGCTAAAACAACTTTCATGAGGTGTGGGTCGGACACTGTTGCGGCTTCGATAGTTCGTGCCAGACAAAAGATAAAAAATACCGTGAATGGGGACGTGGGGGACGTGACACGGGGGCTGGAAGGGACGTGGGAACTTGAACCGTTCCGTCTTCATTTCATTACGCCGTGAAATGTAATTTACGTTAATTTGCGTGAATCTTACACGACGCTGGAACTTGAACCGTTAATTTACGTTAATTTGCGTTAATCTTACACGGCGCTGGAACTTGTAAGGACGCTGGGACCTGGGAGGACGGGCTTTTCTTATATGACGCTGGGCTGGGAGGACCTGGAGCTTCTGTTTTGGTTTGGAGTTCCGCTTTTAAGCGGCTGCGTGGTGCAGGTTCAAGAGATGGTATACACATCCGATGTTCAATGTTGGGCGTTCCCCACTTTATGCCCCAATCCGGCACCTGATATTAACCGCAGATGGACGCCGATACACGCAGATCACTGAGATGAATGTTTTGTAGGGGCGTCATTGATGGCGCCCGCCGTGGTCAAGCTGCAGACAATAGGATTCTATTTATCAGCGTTCATCTGCGTTGATCTGCGGTTCAAAATAGCGTCGGGTAAGCGCTGGTGCTGACGAAGTGACACTTGCCGCTTTACCTGTGCGGGGAAAGCGGCATGATACCTGTTTTTCACTCTCTACTTTCTACTGCGCGCATCGCGCAACTACTCAGCGCTCCGCGCGCTGCCATATTATGGGCCGTAATTCTATTCATAAAATTAAACGTCCGCCTCGTCATTCGAAGGGGCCGACGATTGTTCACATCGAAAACGAGGACGACTTGTTCGACTTGATCGAACGCACGGAGAATCCTTTGATTCTGGTGCTCGAGGGCGTGCAGGATCCGCACAATCTGGGCGCTTGCTTGCGTTCGGCTTCGGGCGCGGGGGTGACTGCGGTATTGGCTCCGGTTAAGGGGGCCTGCGGAATCACACCGACGGTGCGTGACATCTCTTGTGGCGGCGCGGATGATGTGCCTTTCCTACGCATTAAGAATATCGGTATGCTCCTGCGTAAGTTCCATGAGCGGCGTATTCAAATTGTGGGCACCTCGGATCAGGGCAGCGAGATGCTCTACGATGTCGATTTCGATCAACCGACGGCACTGGTGCTGGGCAGCGAAGGCTGGGGAATCCGTAAGGTGA
This sequence comes from Thalassobacterium sedimentorum, assembly GCF_031127905.1. Classification (GTDB taxonomy): domain Bacteria; phylum Verrucomicrobiota; class Verrucomicrobiia; order Opitutales; family Coraliomargaritaceae; genus Thalassobacterium; species Thalassobacterium sedimentorum. The sequence continues at coordinate 3,651 of NZ_JARXIC010000042.1, forward strand.
CGGGAGATCTATGCGATCACCTGATCAGCATTCCAATGGCCGGCACTGTGGACTGCTTGAACGTATCGGTCTCTGCGGGCGTGTGTCTCTACGAAGCAGTGCGACAACGGATGAAATAGCGAACGTGGGAACGTCGAACATTGAACGTCCCACATCCAATGATGAATGTGGGACTGATTCAAACCTATCATTTACCGCAGATGGACGCGGATTTCTTATGAGGATCCTCTGCGCGTGTCGCGCGGCCTGCTGCAGCTTAGCAACGACTCAATCCCATTCATGAATTCTGATTTTAAAGTTTTTGTCTATGGCACGCTGAAGCCGGGCGGGCACTACTGGCCGGCGTTTTGTGCGGGTAAACTGGCGGCGGAGCCGGTGCCGGCGAAGATCCGGGGGGAGCTGTACGATCTGCATGTGGGCTATCCTGGCTTGCTGCTGCGGGGGGAGCAATGGGTGCATGGCTACCTGCTGGAGATGGCGAATGCAGCGGCCTTCGCAGGCTTGGACTATTTGGAAGGCTACGTGCCAAACCGGCCGGCAGCAGAGAATGACTACAATCGCCTGCGGGTGACTTGCTTCACTCCTGCGGGCGAAGCGCTGGCGGAAGTCTGGATCTACGAAATGAGCGCCGAGAAGATCGCCCAGCATGGCGCCACGCGCATCGAAAGTGGTGACTGGCCGGTTTGATGTTGGGCGGGGTGATTGGGACGCTGCGGTGACTGTGATGCGACTCTGACGCGACTCTGACGCTGCGGGCGATTCTGCGGGCGACTCTGACGCTGCGAATGCGGAGATTCGCGGGCCCGGGCCCGCTACAAAAGAAACCTCCTGAAAAACTCCTCCCTACAACTTCACGCGGTCGCTTAAAGGCGGGACTCCTAGCGCTGCACTCTGGTTGAGAGAGGGGCATCAGCATTGATATAGAATAGCTGATTTGAATACACAGAATTGGGAACGCCCAACATCGAACGTTCCCGGAATTCACAAAAAAAGCCCCGTCGCTTTTATCGCGACGGGGCTTGGAAATCGTTTCGAATGGCCCCCAATTCAGTGAATTGAGGCTACACTTTTACTCGAAGATGTGAGCGCCAAGCTTGCGGTCGACTTTTTCCATTTTGAGCTGAACGAGTGCAGGCACACCATTTTCGTAAGGGACCTTAACTTCGCCTTGAATCAATGGCAGCGCGTATTTGTAGAAGTTGTAGTTCATGCTGACGCCGTCTTCGTTGATCCAGCTCTCAGGGAGCTTTTTCACGCCGTTGGCAATCTCAGAGAGGTCGGCAAGGCCGGTCTCACATGTGTAGCTGTCGCCTTCGCCACGTAGTAAGGTGACCATTTTATCGGTATGACCTTCCACAGCGGCTTCCACTGCGGCTTGACCTGCGAGGTAAGCTTCGTCGTTGTCGGCTTGGGAAGAACAATGAACGGCCGCGCGTTGCGCCATGCCGAGCTTGACGGAGCGTGCTTTAACTTGCAGCGACTCTTCTGCGAGGGCGCGTAGGTATTCACCGGCACCGCCTAGCTGTGAATGACCAAATGCATCGGCTGTGGCACTATCGGTGGAAACATAGTTCCCGTCTGCATCGACGAGGCCTTCGCCCACAACGACCACACAGTATTTTTCCTTCTGTAGCACGTGCTGAACATCGGAGATGAATTTCTCAGCGGAAAACGCAACTTCCGGCAAATAGATCAGGTGTGGTGCTGCACTGGGCTCGTCACGGCGTTTGGCCAGAGCGGCACCGGCTGCGATCCATCCTGCGCTACGCCCCATCACTTCGATGATTTGCACTAGGTCGTGCTGGCCCATGGCTGCGTTGTCGGCGGCAATTTCCTTAACGGTGGTCGCGATGTATTTGATCACAGAACCATAGCCAGGGGTGTGGTCGGTGGTGACCAAGTCGTTGTCAATCGTCTTGGGAATACCGATCACGCGCAGAGCATAACCACGCTCTTGAGCGAGCTTGGAAATCTTGTCGGCAGTGTCTTGAGAATCATTGCCGCCGGCGTAGAAGAAGTAACGGATGTTATGCGCTTCGAAGACTTCAAGCACGCGGTCGAAATCGGTCTGACGCTTGAGCTTATAGCGGCAAGTGCCCAGGGCGGCACCTGGAGTGTAGCGAAGGCCACGGATATTTTGCTGAGATTCGGCAGCGAGGTCGATGAGTTGCTCGTTAAGAATACCGAGCACACCATTCAGGCCGCCGTAGATTTCTTCGATGCACTCGTGGTTGAGCGCTTCGGCAACGACACCGGAGAGGCTCGCGTTGATTACAGATGTAGGGCCACCAGACTGGGCGACAAGACAGTTTCCTTCGAGTTGTTCTGACATATGCGTATTGGGTGTATAAATTTAAGAGTGTGACTGTGTGTATGTGGGCCGATTCTGAAAGCAATCCTTAAAGAATTGCGCCTGGAGTATAGTCGACTGCAGCAGGGAAATTTTGAGCCTCCTCACGCACGGTGAGACAGAACTTCTCGACCTGAGCGGAAGCCAGACCAGTCATGGCTTGAGCGCGGCCCATCATTTCGCTGAGTTGTCCCAAGCTCAGTCCTAGGCGCGCATCCTCCGCGAGACGTTCGACCAGATCGTTGGCAGTAATCAGTCCTGAGCGAAGATCACGCACCGTTTGCACGGCATGCTCTTTAATCGCTTCGTGCGCTTCCTCGCGGCCGGCACCGGCTTTGACCGCTTCCATCAGCACTGTAGTGGTGGCGAGGAAGGGACCGTAGCGCTGGTTCTCTTGGTCGATGACCGCGGGATAGACTTCCATTTGATTCAGGATCGTGAGGAAAGTATCGATCAGGCCGTCGATGGCAAAGAAGCTATCCGGCAAGAAGACGCGACGCACCACCGAGCAAGAAACATCGCCCTCGTTCCACTGGTCGCCCGCAAGCTCACCCGCCATGGTCAGGTAGCCCTTCAAAATGACTGCGAAGCCATTGAGACGCTCACAGCTGCGGCTGTTCATCTTGTGCGGCATGGCAGAGGAGCCCACCTGGCCCTTGGCAAAGCCCTCACTGGCCAGTTCGTGGCCAGCCATGATGCGCAGAGTCTTAGCAAAGCTGGAAGGACCGGAAGCCAGACGCACAAAGACGGAGACCACTTCAAAGTCCAGACCACGTGGATAGACTTGGCCGACGGTATCGAGCGCCGCGCCCACACCGAGGTGGTCAAGAATCCGATCTTCCAGAGTCGCCACCTTTTCAGCATCGCCCCCGAAGAGCGTCAGCAGGTCCATCTGCGTGCCCACGGGCCCTTTGAGCCCACGCACCGGGTAGTTATCAATAATGCGATCCAGCTCGCGCACCGCGCAGAGCAGATCTTCGCCAAACATGGCCAGACGCTTACCAAAAGTAGTGGGCTGCGCCGGCACGTTGTGGGTGCGAGCCGTAATGACCAGGTCCTTCCACTGCTCTGCACGCTCTGCCACTTTGAGCAAAGCAGCGACCGCCTTCGTGCGAACGACTTCGAGCGCTTGAATGATCTGCAACTGCTCGACATTTTCCGTCAGGTCACGACTTGTCAGTCCTTTATGAATGTGCTCATAGCCCGCAAGGTCGCAGAACTCTTCGATCCGCGCCTTCACATCGTGACGCGTAATTGCTTCGCGCTCGTTAATCGATTCGAGATTAATGGTGCCCTTCACGCGCTCGTAGGCGTCGATGGCTGCTTGCGGGATGTCGAGCCCGAGATCTTTCTGCGCGCGCAAAACTGCGATCCAGTAATCACGCTCCAAGGCGATCCGCCCTTCTGCGCTCCAGACAGCCTTCATCGATTTCGATGCGTAACGAGTGGCTAAGACATTTGGTATGTTTTCCATAATGGTTTGAAATTGGGAAAACGGTGGAAAGTACAAATCTCAGCCATTCATGCGACACAAAAACAGGGAAAAACACATCAAGCGGCTAAAAGACCACGTAACCTTGTACCAGCTTGACGACAAACACGCCGAGGTTACTCGCGGCATGGGCTAACATACAGGGAAAAATCGAACGGTTGGGATTCCACGGCCCGAAGCGGATAGCGTAGAACCAGAGCGAGTTGGCGAAGAGTATGCCTGTGCTCAAGAATGCCTTAGCGGTAAAGGTCCACTCAAAGCCATCTTCGGTACTCCAAAAATGAGCATGGATGATGGCAAAAATTAAGGAAAAACCGACACAACTGGCAATCAGCAGCGCACGCCCCTTGTTCTCCACGACCAGAAAGCCGCGAAAGATCACTTCCTCGACCACGCCCGCCGCGACAATCGCAAATACGAAGAACCAGACCATCTGACTCTGCTCATCTGCCACACCCAGCGCAATCTCGCCCCCAGTTTCAAGACCGAGTAGCAGTAGCGCCCCAATCACACCAACGACATACGCTCCGACGGACACCGCAGTTGCCCCCGGCATGGCCCCCGAATTTGGCTGGCCCGACCGGGAGGCCTTATAATCCTCCCGATACATATTGCCTACATACACGGCCACACCCACATAGAGCAGGATCATCAAAGGGTTTTCGTTCATAGCTTCGCGATGTTAATAATGGCGGATGACGAATCGCCGAGCTTGAGTCATCTAGCATCCGCCATCCCTCACCCGCCATTCCTCATCCCTCATTCGTCATTCGTCAGATATGACGGGAATCGTCTTCGTCTTTTTCGACATAACCACTATCTTGCCGGTTATGATTCACCTTATTTTTCTTCGTATAGGCCTCATACACGTCCTCTGGAGTCATACCAAGCACCTGCGCCAAAGAGATCAAAAAGTGAAACAGATCCACTACTTCAACTTTGGCATTTTGCTCGTCAAATGTCTGATATTTTGCCCACCACTTCCAAGGCACGGAATCGATCAATTCCGACATTTCCTGTTGCATCGCACGTGTGTAGTTCAACACCCACTTCGCCTTATCTTCGTCTGACATATCGTCAGTATTCACACCAATCCGCTTGTTCAGGGCATCCTGAAGGTCAAAAATTTCGTCGAGTTTATCCATACTCGCATTCCTAGGTTCGGACAGAGAGGCAAGCAAGCGGATTCAACCCCTCAAGCAACTTTCAGCCAACAACTAGCAACTATTCCAACTTAACCCTTGCTCAAAAAAAACCAGTTCTCTAGCCATACACCTGTCGTCTCCCCGATGCGATCAACCGCCAACGCGCTCCGTGCCGCTTGAGCTGAAGACATCGCCCGACTGGCTGACGCCGACCAACGACTCGTCACACTGGCTATGACTGCTCTAGCCAACGAGTCACACGCACATATATCAAAACACACGACCCATGCCAGAATTCGAAGAAGAAAACGTAAACACCTCTCAGAGCCAAAGCTATACGCCTAGCACCGACGCCTCCAAAAAACCTCGCACCCGACGCCGTAGTGGCGGCTTTAAAACCGAAGTCGTCTCACTCAGCAATGCTAAGATGGGCGAAATCAGTGCCTCTGAAGGCCTGAAAGAAGAAAAGCTCAGCGGCAAGCCAACACCTGCTGGCGCACGCGAGCCTCGCAACGAGCGCGAAGACAAACCACGGCGCGAACGCAAACCGCGAGAACCACGCAGTGAGCGTAAACCACGGGAACCACGCGAACCGCGGGAACCACGTGGTGACCGCGAACCACGTGGTGACCGCGAACCACGTCAAAAACGGGAACCACGCGAGCCACGTGCACCACGCACCGACGCCAATCCACAACCAAGCGCCGAAACACTTGCAGCTATCGCCAGTGTCGAATCCAAGATCGCCGCACGCCGTGCAGAGCGGGATGCCCGCCGCGCAGAGCGAGACAAAAACCGTCCTGCTAAACCCGATCGCCCCACGCGTCCGGAGCGCACAGAGCGCAAGCCCAACGCCAGAAGCGAAGGCAGTAGAAAACCAGCTCCTAAGAAAAAGGGATTGCTCGCATCCATTCTAAGTATTTTCGGACTCGGCGGTAAAGAAGCGCCAGCCCCCACCAAGCAAAATTCCAATCGAAACGGCCACCCACAGGGTAAAGGCGGCAGTCGCGGTGGACAAAACCGCGCACGCAGCGGCAAGGGAGGCCAACGTGGCGGACAAAATCGTAAACGCGGCAGCAATGGAGGCAACCGCACTAACCGCCGCAGCGATAAAGCCGAATAAGCCGCTGCTAGCGCACCACCCATATCCCATAAAAAACACATCTAATGGACGTCTTCAAAGTTAGTGGCAATGGCCCCCTAAATGGACAAATCGACGTTGGTGGCGCCAAGAATGCGGCTCTACCGATTCTAGCCGCCACTCTACTCAGTGACGAAACCGTCACCCTGCGCAACGTCCCCGACTTAAGCGACATGCGCTTCATGCTCGAGATCCTACGCCATATCGGAGCGGAAACCGTGCAACCGGAGCCTGGTGTCTGGAAAATCACTTCAAAAAAGATCACCCACATCGCGCCCTATGACCTAGTGCGCAAGATGCGTGCTTCGGTATGCCTGCTAGGCCCCCTAGTGGCTCGCATGCGCAAGGCCGAAGTCTCGATCCCCGGCGGTTGCGTCATCGGCCCCCGCCCCATCGACCTTCATATTAAGGGGCTGAAGAAACTCAATTGCCAAGTCGAGATTTCAAATGGCTACGTCCACGTAGACGCCTCAGAAATACAAGGCGGCCCCATTTTCCTCGGTGGCCGCAGCGGCAGCACCGTAACCGGCACCGCTAACATCGTGATGGCCGCCACTCTCGCCCCCGGCACCACTCGTCTAGAATGTGCCGCCTGTGAGCCCGAAGTCGTCGACCTATGTAATATGCTGGTCAAAATGGGCGCAAAAATCACTGGTATCGGCAGCCCCGAACTCGTCATCACTGGCGTCGAAAAACTGCATGGCTGCGAGCACAGCGTAATCGCCGACCGCATCGAAGCTGGCACTTTTGTCATCGCCGGGGCCATTACCCGCGGCGATGTCACCGTCAAGGGAATTGCCCCCAAGTTACTAGGCGCCTTTCTCGACAAACTGGAAGAGGCCGGTCTACCGATGGAGCTCGGCGAGGACTACATTCGCGTGCTCCCCTATCAAGGCTCACTCAAAACTGTGGACGTCGTCACCCTACCACACCCTGGCTACCCCACTGACTTGCAAGCACAACTGGGCGCACTGATGACTCAGACCGAAGGTCTTTCCATCATCACCGAGCGTATTTACCCCAACCGTTTCATGCACGTGCCCGAGCTACAGCGCATGGGAGCCGACATCTCGATAGAAGGTCCCAGTGCGATCATCAAAGGTGCGAGCAAACTCTCCGGCGCCCCAGTCATGGCCTCCGACTTACGCGCTTCCGCCGCGCTCATCCTGGCGGCCTTTGCCGCCGAGGGCGACACTTGGATTCAACGCATCTACCACCTCGACCGCGGCTACGAACGCTTCGAGCAGAAGCTCGCCGCCATTGGCGCCAAGATTGAGCGCCTGAGCGACAAGGACATGCCCAAAGAATTGCTCGAAGACTAAGCCCTCCCCCCCCCCCCCGGGATCGCGAATCTCCGCATTCGCAACGTCAGAGTCAGCTCATTGCAGATTCATCTGTTTTTGAATCTCTGGGTAGGCTCGTCTCGCCGAGACGACCGTTGGCATGAAGCGCTGCGGACATAAATAAGGTTCGCTGACGTTTGAAGCAAAATCGGCGAACGGCCGCCTTAGCAATGCGGCCCTACCGCAATAAGCGTTTTAATCCAGCTCGACCGCTTCGATGTGAATATCCAGCGAGCGAATCTGGATCCCTGTATAACTCTCTACCTGTCGGATCGCATAATCGTGCAGCTCCTGGCAGGTATTTGCTGCCTCTGTGCCGAAGGGCAATGAAACTCGCATCTTGATACGATAGCCATCATCACTTTGAGCGATCCGGATCTTGCGAATTTCCAATTGAGGCGCTTTTTCACGCATACAGTGCAAGATCATCTGAGTCAGCGCCACCTCCGAAATCGTCACCGCTCCCTTAGAGTGGAAGCTCGGCCGCACAATCGTCTTATCATAGCCGCTCTTGTGTCGAGTACGGTCAAAAAACACCTTAATCGCGTGCGCGACCAACTTAGGATAGGCCTGCTTCACCTCAATCACTGGCAAGGGTATAATGTGCTTCCCATGCGTTTTCCGGTCATGGATCGCCGCCGCAATCTCATCCTGCGATGCCACATCCTCGATCTGAATTATCTCACTCGGCGCCGGCAATCGTAAGGTCTCACAGTTACGCAAAATCATACGCTCACTGGTCCCCAGTAACAGTATGCGCGGAAATTCGGCTAGCTCCAGAGTCGCCAACACCTCTTCCAGATGCTCCGGATCATAAAACATCGCTGTTTTAACCGCCGCAATATAATGCGTAGTCTCCTTGGCAGAACGGCCCGCCACAATCTTCCCTTTATGGATTAACAAGCCATCATCGATGATCGCATCGATCCCACGGCTATCCGCAATCAGTCGCGCTCGGAAACTCTTCCCCGTTCCCGACTTGCCCACCAAAGCGAACACTTCAGGCACATACACCTCCCGCGGCGGAGTAGGCTCCACACATCCTAGCGCCTCATCATTCCCTCGACCGAAAAACTGATCAAAGCGGGCTGCGATGCGGCTTTTTATATTTACGATCTTATTCACGAATATTCGCGCTAAAACATAGCGAGACTTCCAGCAGAGCCCAGAGAAAACCGTCCCCGCAGAGCCTCTGCTCAGAATGAGAAGCACAGCTAATTAGTCTTAATACAAGCAGACGAAACCCTGCCACTACTTGACCATTATGAGATTATTCCCATAATGGTCAAATAAATGAACAACGCAAAAGATAGCCATTCACACTCTAAGTAACCAATGCCACGCCCCCGTAAAGCCCGCACGCTAGCCAGTCTGCCCGCCCCCGTCATCTACATTCCCGCGGGTTGGACCCAGCATCAGTCCACGCCCGTCGAAGTCGCGATCGAGGATTTTGAGATCATGCGCCTATGCGACGGACACAACTTAAACATCGAAGACGCCGCCAAGAAAGTCGGCGTCTCACGTAGCACCGCCGGCCGCATGTTGGCACGCGCACGTCGTGCCATCGCCCTTGGTTTCGAACAGCGCGCTCCCATTTACCTCGACGCCAGCGAGGAGCTCGTGCTCACACCGCCCGAGCACCTCGAACCCAATAATTATGAATGCCTCAGGCCATCCAACAACGCTCACTTGGCGATCGCCTGCGCGAGTCCACAAAGCAGCAGCCCCGTAGAACGCATGTTTGGTCGTGCCCCTGGTTTCGCAATTATTTGTCCCGATGACAGCCGACTTGCGTATATACAAAACCCCGGCACAAGGCTCAAGCGAAACGCCGCAGCTGCGGCAGTCAAACTATTAAAAACGCAGGGCGTATCACGTGTGGTAGCAGGACGCTTTGGACCGGAAGCCATCCAGGCACTGGCCTCCGCAACAATACAACCGATCGTCGCCAACGGTTTTTCACTCAAGCAGGCAATTGAACTCTTCAATCAATAAACACTATGAAAAGGCACGCAGAAAACACCATCACTCGGATCGCCATTCCGGTTCGAAACAACGCAGGCTTGCTGTCAAAGGTGAGCGCACACTTCGGTAAATCACCAGGATTCATAGTCGTCGACAGTAACGGAGAGAACTGTCACTACCTCGACACGAAAAGCGCACGCCTGCAGCACGAATGCGCCCCCATCCGGGCACTGGTCCAGGATGGAGGACGCGTCATTCTCTGCCAAAGCATGGGCCGCGGAGCCTTGGCCCGCAGCCACGAAGCGGGACTAAGGATTTACAAAGCGAAGCCCAACAGCCTAGTCGCTGAAACACTCAGCGCCTACCATCAAGGCGACTGCCCGGACTTCCCCGACAGCGCACTCTGCTCACACGTGCACCATGAACATTCTCATGAAGATCCTAATGAAGATTAAAGAGTCCCTACACCCCACCAGCGTCATCAAGCTCAGCCGCTTACGCAACAAAGGGCACGATCGCTGCCTAGCCTGCACACACCCTGAACTCAAGTTGGATTTTACTCTGGATGATCCACACACCCTACGCACCTCTATCGATTTCACAGACTCCATGACCAGCTTTAACGACATGGTACATGGAGGGCTTCAAGCCTTCGTTATCGATGAGGCCATGACCTGCGCCCTGATGGGGCTCGGCATTTACGGCGCAACCGCGGAGCTAAAGCTGCGTTACCGCCATCCTGTCGAGGTTGGCCCCACCGCTCACATCCGAGTCTGGGTCGAGCGTCGCGACCGTAGACTCAGCGAAATCAAGGCAGAGCTGACTCAAAAAGGCACAGTCTGTACCAAAGCTCAGGCCCGTTTTATGCAACTAAGTTTACATCCTTAGCGACCGGCCCGCATCTTGTTATCATAATTTTCCGACTAAATATTTGCTTCCAATACAAAGCGCGATTCATTCAGCCTGAATGAACTACGCCAAATACCACGCACTCGGAAACGATTACCTCGTCCTAGACCCAAAGGACGCCAATGAACTCCCCGACAAAGATGCCATCGTTCGCATCTGCCACCGCAACTTCGGGCTAGGCTCAGACGGCATTCTCTACGGCCCACTCGAGTCCGACAAAGCCGATTTCGGCCTCCGCATCATGAATCCAGACGGCAGCGAAGCTGAAAAAAGCGGCAACGGCCTGCGCATTTTCGCCCGCTACCTCTACGACACCGGCGCGGTTAAAAACGAAGCCTTCAGCGTCGACACACTCGGCGGCATCGTCACTTGCAAAATTGCTGACAATGCCGAGTCCATTACAGTCGATATGGGCAAAGTCAGCTTTGCCATGAACCACATTCCCGTCGATGGCCCCGAACAAAGTGATCATAACTTTGGTCAACCACTCAGCTTTAACGGCAAAACTCAAACTGTCTATGTCGCCGATATCGGCAACCCACATTGCGTGGTGGTACAAGACGAAATCAGTGCCCAACAAGCCCATCAGGATGGAGCCAAGATCGAAGTACATGAAGCCTTCCCCAACCGCACCAACGTACAGTTTTTGAAGGTGATCGACCGCAACAACATTCAAATTGAAATTTGGGAACGCGGCGCAGGCTACACTCTGGCCTCCGGCTCCAGCAGTAGTGCAGCAGCCGCCGTCGCGCACCGCATCGGGCTTTGCGATCGTGACATCACAGTACATATGCCTGGCGGTCAGATCGCCATCCACATTGGAGATGATTTTGCCATCCGCATGACCGGCCCTGCCACACGGGTCGCAAACATGCAATTCGACGAGGAAGCGCTCAGCTTTAAAGTCGAAGCGTAATTGTTAGACCTGACGAACTCCGCCTGCTTAACTCCGCCTGCTTAACGGGCGGAGTTACTGCCGGGGCAAGATGTAAAACTGCTTCAAATAGCCTAATAGAGACTGATACAGGCTAGCGTAGCGCTCTCGGGGTGCTCGCAAAAAAATAACCTAAATTAAAAACGACACATTGCTCAACCTCGAACCAATAGCAGAATCGAGCACTGGTGAATTCACACGGCAACTACGTTCAAACAAACAGATCACCCCTGCTGCAGCAGATCCAGCAACTCAGACATTGAACCGAGCACCGGTTTGCCCGTAACAGCCAATCTCTCTGCACTATGATGCCCGTGCGAGAGAAGAATACACTCAGCACCAATGGCTTCAGCCACCTCAAAGTCATGCAAGGTGTCACCAATCAGCACCACCTCTTCAGGCCTCCAAGGCAGTTGCTCAATCCAAGACCTGCCGCGCGCCACCTTTCCCTGAGCATAAATATTATCCGTACCTGCAAGCCCAGTAAAATGCGAGCGAATGCCATAGTGGCGAATCCCGGAATCAAGCGCTTCCTGCTTCGCTGCCGACAACACAGATTGAGTAAGCCCCAGCTCGGTCAACGCAGCCAAAAGCTGTCCAACATCTGCATGTAAAGCACACTCCTGAAACCAACGCGCCTCATAGTCACCGATAAATTCACGACTCACCTGATCAAAGCTGTCCACATCTGTATCAAAGCCCAAATATTCATAAAAATGAATTACTGGAAAACCAAAATTAGCGCGATAATCTACATCGGTAATAGATGCACGCCCACGCCGAGCTAACAAACCATTTAACACTTCCACACAAAGCGAAGTATCATTCAGCAGAGTACCATTCCAATCCCAGATTACGTGTTTATAAGTCATTTTTATCAGAAAGCATTAGCCAGAATTCATACCTCGGACATCCGGAGCAGACTGTCAACATCTACGCCCCGGCCCGAGACATCGAAATCTTAATCCCGACACTGCCATCAGTCCAGCAAATCAGGCTTACGTTGAAAGAGCACCACAGGGACCTGTAAGAGTGCAAAGAAAATCAGCATGCCCTCAAACCCCGGAATGCCAAGACGCTCGCCGCGATCCGCAGCCGCCATATATGCGAACATCACAACTGCGATCATTACAAAAACAAACAAGGCCGACATTCCGATCAATAGCGCATACCCCACACGCCAGGTCCGCTCTGACATTCGAGCAAACGGAAGACACAAGACCAGTCCATACAGGACAAAATAAACAGCCTTAAAAAGATCGAAAGTTCCCAAGCCCTGAATCAACCCCGTAATCCCCAGCACCCAAAGCAACAAAGCCAAGATATAGCCTACGCCGCGTGCATAGCGTAGCCCACGTAGTCCACGTAGTCCACGTAGCTCATGGACGGTTGAAGCGGTATCATCAATAGACTGCGGCGTGCTCATACTCCAAAAACAGAATACTTTACCAACGAATTGCAAAGCTTTCCTCTCGGTACTGAAAAGCCCGGGAGCCAGACTGACAGCAATCGCCCAAAGTAGTGAACAAATTATCATTTAGCCTTGCCATATGACAACCGCCTTTCAAACTACACCACAATCCTAAGACTTCAAACACAAGAACACAAACATGGCCGCAAAAACACAAATCCAAAAGACCCAACGCACTCCAGAAGGCGATCGTAAAAACCTCGACCTCGCCATTTCCGGTATCAATAAGCAATTCGGAGCCGGCGCTCTGATGCGCCTAGGCGAAGCCACTAAAATGGAGGTCGATGTCATCTCGACTGGCTCCATCGCCATCGATATCGCACTTGGCATCGGCGGTCTCCCGCGCGGCCGCATCTGCGAAATCTACGGCCCCGAAAGCTCTGGTAAAACCACCTTCTGTCTCAGTGCCATTGCCGAAGCTCAAAAGCAAGGCGGTAACGCCGTCTTCATCGACGTCGAGCACTCGCTCGACCCCCGCTACGCCAAGATCGTGGGTGTAGATTTAGACAACTTAATGGTCTCTCAACCCGAAAGCGGAGAAGATGCCCTCAACATCACCGAAACTCTAATTCGCTCCGGCGCAGTCGACATCATCGTAGTCGACTCTGTCGCCGCTCTCGTATCCAAGAACGAGCTCGACGGACAAATGGGCGACACCACCGTCGGCCTACAAGCGCGCATGATGAGCCAGGCGATGCGCCGCCTGACCGGTGCCATCAGCAAATCGCAGTGCGTCGTGCTCTTCACCAATCAGATTCGTGAAAAAATCGGCGTTATGTTCGGCAGCCCCGAAACACAGCCTGGTGGCCGCGCCCTCAAATTCTTCGCATCTGTACGGATGGATATCCGCCGCACTGGACAAATCAAAGAAAGCAACGGCAAGGTCGTCGGCAATCGCACCCGCATCAAGATCGTCAAAAACAAAGTTGCGCCCCCCTTCACCGAAAGCGAATTCGACATCATGTATAGCGAAGGCATTTCCCACGCCGGCTCCTTGGTCGACCTCGGCGTCGAGCACAAGATCCTTGAGAAGAAGGGCTCTTGGATTTCCTACAAGGGCGAAATGATCGGTCAAGGCCGCGAAGCAGCCAAGATCCACCTCAAAGACACACCCGAGCTCGCCAATGAATTGACTCAGCTCATAATGGAGAAAGTGCATCCCAAAGCCGGCGAATCTCTGACTGGCGAGAGTAAAGAAGAAGAGAGCGAAGCAGCAGAATCATAAACATCGTAGCGGCGGCATCGCAGGCTGCAGTTTGAATGATTAAACAAGAGCGCACTGACCACACCGACAATTGGCAGTGCGCTTTTTTAGGTCCAGTTCAAAGCTCTTGAAGCACTCCAAACAGTCCACCTTTTTCGATACAAAAAGGAACACAAAACCAATCGCTACGATCATCACAGTGAACAGATTCATCTCCCTCATATTCACATTGCCTATCTCGCAGTAGAGGCAGATCAAAAGTCCATTCGCCTCCTTAGGCAAATTTAGTATTCATCAAACGAATACAGAATTGAGAAAATAAGCATCCACATCACTAAGCTTTACTGACTTCGACATATAATTACTTTGATGGGGCATCCCCCGAGGCAATCGACTGCACGCGCACGCGCGCCATTCGCTGCTGCAACTCATCGGGCGCAGGAAGCGCAGACACTAAAGACTCCAATCGACTCCAAGCATACACAGTGGCCCGGCGCGTGCAGTCCTCTAGCGGCGCTCCCGCCAGGCGCCCCTGCAAATAACCCGCCAAAAGGGAATCACCGGCACCCACGGTGCTGATCACATTGACTGGAGGCGCACTCGCCATCAGCTCGGAATCCTCCGTCAGAAACAACGCCCCATCGCCTCCCAGCGAAACGATTAGGTTTGGAATGCGCTCGCGACAGAGCTTACGCGCCGCTTCCAGAATGGCTTGAAAATCATCAAATTTCGCATCCAACAGCTCCGCCAACTCATGCTCATTGGGCTTCGCCAAATCTACGCCCGCAGCGACTGCGGCCTTCAAGGCCGCACCACTGGAATCGATCGCAACTTTGGCCCCCGCCTCACGTAAGCGAGGAATCAGCTCAAGCAAAAAGGCAGGCTCCACACCACGGGGCAAGCTACCGGCGATCACTACCCAGGTGCCGGCTTGCACCTGTTGCAACAGAGTGGACAACAAACCCTCACATTGCGCCGAGCTGGGAGCGGGCCCTGGCAAATTGAGATCTGTGGTGTCATTCGCCTGCGCATCGATAATCTTAATGCCGGTGCGCGTTTCACCCGGCACACGAATAAAGTTATCCTGCAGAGCGTGCCGTTTGAAGTGTGTTTCAAAAATCGCGGGGTTGTCTTCGCCCAAAAAGCCAGTGACTGCAACCGAAGCTCCCCCCAGCGCGAGCATCGTAGCGACATTCACGCCTTTACCGCCTGCTTGGCGATGCGAATCAGTGGCCCGATGCACAGTGCCCCGCAGCAGCTGATCCACAAATACGGTATGGTCGATCGCTGGATTTAGAGTCACTGTGATGATTGAGGGCTTAGTGTTCATAGTCATCATGCTTGAGGCTTTCTATTATGGAGCTCCCATATTCTAACCGATCAAAGAAAAAGGTCAATGAAAGGCCCCTCCACTATTTTTTCTTTCTAGGCAGGCCACTCTTATTATAAACAGCCTTAGATTTACGTTTTTTGTAGGGTTTACTCTTGGCGGCACCACTCTCGCCACCGCCATGTTTACCGCTCTGCAGAGTCTCGATTTGATCGCGGATCATGGCCGCTTTCTCGAATTCCAACTTACGCGCGGCCTCCAGCATTTCCTCCTCCATCTCGGCGATGACTTCCGCGACATCGCGATCGTCGGACTCCGCGAGCAGGCCGATGACATCGTCTTCGCGTTCATCGTAGCGCTTGCCGGGTGCCTGCAAGCCATCATCGATCTCGCGCTTCACCCCAACCGGGATGATGCCGTGCTGCTTATTATGTGCGAGCTGCTTCTCCCGGCGGTAATCGGTGGTTTCTAAGGTGAGTTGAATCGACTTGGTAATCACATCGGCATAGAGAATGACGCGCCCCTTCTCATGGCGCGCCGCACGGCCGGCGGTTTGAATCAAGCTGGTGGCGCTACGCAAAAAGCCCTCCTTGTCGGCATCGAGAATCGCCACCAAGGCCACTTCGGGCAAATCCAGTCCCTCCCGCAGCAGATTGACCCCTACCAAGACATCAAATTCCCCCTTGCGCAGACGGCGCAAAATCTCGACGCGTTCGATGGCGTCGATGTCGGAGTGCAAGTATTCCACCTTCAGCCCTGCCTCGCGCAGGTAATCGCTCAAGTCCTCCGACATGCGCTTGGTCAAAGTCGTGGCGAGGGTGCGCTCGCCCATGTCGGCCGCCTGACGCACTTCGCCAATAAAGTCTTCCACCTGCCCCTGAATCGGGCGAATTTCCATCACCGGATCCACCAAGCCGGTCGGGCGAATCACTTGCTCGGCAATCACCTTGGATACGTCGTACTCATGCTGCGCAGGGGTCGCGGACACGTAGATGGTCTGCCCGGTGATTTGATTAAACTCCTCCTCCTTTTGCGGACGATTATCCATGGCCGAAGGCAGACGAAAGCCAAAGTCGACTAGACGCTCTTTGCGCGCGCGGTCGCCATTATACATAGCGCGCACCTGGGGCAAGGTCACGTGACTCTCATCGACAAAGAGCAGCGCGTCCTCGGGAAAGAAATCGATCAGGCAGAAGGGACGCTCCCCGGGCTTACGGCCGGAAAGGTAGCGTGAGTAATTTTCAATGCCGGTGCAAAAGCCCATCTCTTGCAGCAGCTCGATATCGTATTCCGTGCGCATGCGAATGCGCTGCGCCTCGATCAACATGTTTTTCGATTCAAAATATGCGACGCGTTCTTCCAGCTCTTGCCGGATGCCCGCGATCGCGGCATCAACTTTATCCTTGGGAGTCACGTATTGAGTGGCCGGATACAGGTTAAACATTTCCAGCTGCTCGCTGGTCTCTCCAGTCACAGGATCCAGCTCGCGAATGCTCTCGATTTCGTCGCCCCAGAACTCAATACGAATCCCCGACTCCATATAGGCGGGGTAAATATCCACCACGTCGCCGCGCACCCGAAAGCTGCCACGCTTGAAGTCGACATCATTGCGCTCATAGAGAATCCCGACCAGCTGCTCCAGAAAGTCGTCGCGCGAAAGCTCCAGCCCCGCACGTAGCGGCAGCATCATCGCCTTGAAGTCCTCCGGCGAACCGAGACCGTAGATGCAGGACACACTGGCGATCACAATCACGTCCTTGCGGCTGATCAGCGACGACGAGGCAGAGATACGCAAGCGCTCGATATCGTCGTTGATCGAGGAATCTTTCTCGATGTAGGTATCCGTCTGCGGAATGTAGGCCTCCGGTTGGTAGTAGTCGTAATAGCTGACGAAATACTCGACCGCATTTTCCGGAAAGAAGGCCTTAAACTCGGAGTAGAGCTGCGCAGCCAAGGTCTTATTGTGCGAAATAATCAGCGCCGGACGCTGCAACTGCTGGATAACATTGGCCATGGAGAAGGTTTTTCCCGAGCCCGTCACCCCCAACAAGGTCTGATAACGATTGCCTGCACGGATAGACTCGACCAGTTGTCGAATCGCTTCTGGTTGATCCCCTTGCGGAGAGTAGTCGCTGCTCAGTTTAAAATCCACAGAAATACAGATTGCAGAGTTCCCAAGAGACGCAAGCGCAAGGCGGGCCTTTCGTAGTCGCAAATATGCAACCACTTGGTGACAAAAAACTCAAAAAAATGCTACAGAGACAGCCGACCTCCTCAATTACATGATTGAAAATACCTTGAAAAAGCGATTTAACTTGCGATTCACCCAAGCATAACATTAGAACTGCTTACTTAACTCGCAAAATAGATAAACCAAACTAATCGAAAGATGCCAGTAGCAACACCAAAACAATACGAAGCGATGCTCGACGCCGCCCAAAAGGGCAACTACGCCTACCCGGCCGTCAACGTGACTTCGATCACCACAATCAATGCCGCACTCAAAGCATTCTCCGATGCGAAAACTGACGGAATCATCCAGGTTTCCACAGGTGGCGGTCAATTTGCATCCGGTCTGAATGTTGGCGATGCCGCGTTCGGTGCCATCGTATTGGCCGAAGCGACTCATATTCTTGCTGAAAAGCATGATGTGTTGGTTGCCCTGCACACCGACCACTGCCACCCAGAAAAGGTGGACGGCTTCCTGAAGCCCCTCCTCGAAGCTTCTCGCAAGCGTATCGCAGAAGGTAAGGGTCCCCTCTTCCAGTCACACATGTTTGACGGTTCTGTCGTCGACCTGAAGGAAAACCTCGAGATCTCCAAGGCACTGCTTAAGGAGTGTGCTGAGCTCGACATCATCCTTGAAGTTGAAGCTGGTTGCGTCGGCGGCGAAGAAGACGGCCACGACACCTCTGGCCTGCCCGCTGAAAAGCTCTACACCACTCCAGAAGACATGGTTGAAGTTTATGAAGCCCTCCAGCCAATCGGCCGCTTCCTCTTCGCTGCAACTTTCGGCAACGTGCACGGCGCTTACAAGCCCGGCTCCGTAAAGCTCAAGCCAACCATCCTGCGCGACGGCCAAAAGGCAGTCACCGAGAAACATGGCGCCGATGCACTCATGGACCTCGTCTTCCACGGCGGTTCCGGCTCCGAGCTCAGCGACATTCGAGAAACTCTGGAGTATGGCGTCGTCAAGATGAACATCGACACCGACACCCAGTACGCATTCACACGCCCAGTCGTGACACACATCTGCGAAAACATCGAAGGTGTGCTGAAGATCGACGGCGAAGTCGGCAACAAGAAGGTCTACGATCCACGTGGCTACCTGAAAAAAGCTGAAAAGAACATGGCGGATCGCCTCATGCAGGCTGCCGACGATCTCTGCTCCACAGGCAAGACGATTTTCGGCACTGTGTAAAGTCAGCCAACTCACTCTACTTTTGTCAAAGCCGGATACGTCTCGTACGTATCCGGCTTTTTCGTCCCCGACTTCGCACTTGCCGAGAATCCTAACTAGCACTCTAATATACAATGAACTATGAAACGTCTATTCGCCCCCCGAGAATCGCACCCCGCCGAAACCCGTACCGCCATCGTCCCGGCAACTGTCAAAAAGCTTAAGGACTTGGGTCTCGACGTCTGTGTCGAAACAGGCATCGGCCTACGATCCGACTTCGATGATGAAGCCTATCAAACAGCTGGAGCTGAAATCATCCCAAACAGCGCCGCTGGCTACGCCACGGCCGACATAGTGATACGGGTGCGCAAACCACAGGCGGCGGAACTGGACGCCTTACGCCCCGGCACGCTGCACATTAGCTTCCTCGACCCCTTCAACGAACCGCAGCTGATCGCCGACCTAGCCAAGCGCGAACTGGCAAGCATCAGCATGGAAATGATCCCTCGCAGCACACTCGCTCAAAAAATGGATGCACTATCCTCCCAAGCGAATCTGGCTGGCTACGCAGCTGTCATTATGGCAACGGACCGCATGCGTAAAATCTTGCCAATGATGATGACGCCCGCCGGCACGATCTCCCCAGCGCGCGTTTTTGTCATCGGCGTAGGCGTCGCGGGACTACAGGCCATCGCCACCGCGAAACGCCTGGGCGCCCGCGTGGAAGCCTTTGACACCCGCCCCGTGGTGGAAGATCAGGTCAAATCACTCGGTGCCAAATTTATCAAAGTCGACCTCGGCACCACTGGACAAACTGACCAGGGCTATGCCCAAGCGCTCAGCCCCGAACAAATGGAGAAACAGCGGCAAGAAATGGCCAAGGCCTGTGCACGCGCAGACATCGTGATCACCACTGCCAAACTCTTTGGTCGCAAGGCCCCAGTGATTCTGGATGAAGGCGTGCTGGCACAGATGCAAAACGGTAGCATCGTCATCGACTTCGCAGTCGAGTCTGGTGGTAACGTCGTAGGCTCCAAGATCGGCGAAGAAATCGTCACTCCCCATGGAGTGCGCGTGATCGGCCCGGAAAACTTAGAGGGTTACTTCCCCAAAGATGCCTCACTCATGCTCGCCTCCAATTTCTACAATTTAATTGAGCATTTTTGGGACAGAGAAGCCCAGAACTTTCAATTCCGAGAGGAGGACGAAATCCTCCAAGGCTGCCTGATCACTCGCGGTGGCGAAATCGTGCACACACGTTTTAAAGACGCATAAAGTAAGAATCTACAGAACGGCTTGATATCTGCTTAGCACTCGATAATAACTTTTCCATGCAAACAAACGACCCAGCTTATAATCCACTCGACGATATCGATCAAGTCCTTGTAGACGAAACCACGATCAAAAACCGGTTAAAAGAACTTGGGAAAGAGATTAATCAAGCTTATGAAGGCCGCGATGTTGCTGTCATCGCAATCATCAATGGAGCGATCATCTTTGTAGCCGACCTGATCCGCGAACTTAGCATTCCATTACAGCTGGATTGTATACGTATTTCCAGCTACCGCGACGACACAAAGCCAACACAGGCACCGGAAGTCATAGATAAGATTCGACTCGACCTCAAGGGGCTCGACGTACTCATCATCGATGATATCTTAGACTCTGGAAATACTCTGGCTCGCGTCACCGAAATGTTCCGTGCTATGGAACCTGCCTCACTCAAAACATGCGTTTTACTCGACAAAAAGACTACTCGCAGCGTTGACTTCGAAGCTGACTTTGTTGGATTTCGCATACCAGATGAATTCGTCGTCGGCTATGGCTTGGATTTCGCAGAGCGTTATCGCCAACTCCCCTGTATCGGCATACTCCGCCCAGAACTGCAAAACCCGCCTGAATGGTCGTAAAATACCCAGTCAACTAACATCATAGGGAATTACTACAAGCAGAGACGATACCACGCCCAAACCAGCGGCGCTCAGACTTCCGAGATGGCATCAAGCGTAAACACGCTATACAATTTGCTATAAAATCGAACAATTGAGCACATACAGAGTCTGTATTGAGCTCGCCATCGCTTATTTTTACCCCTTAGATGCAAGTAAAGTTCAAGGTTTCCTGCAGACTACCAATCTGAGTTAAACCTAGGCTCACGCTTAACTCAGCCACCAATTGACAAGCCCCCCCCCTTTTTTCACCACTTCCGCTAGAATGCCATAGTGTAGCCAACCACCTCATCATCATGAAGACAGTAGCCATAATTGAAGACCAAACCGCCATTCGAGAAATGGTCAGTCAGGCGGTAATCGATCAAGACGCTTTCAACGTAATCATTGAAAGCGGGGACGGGCAAGAAGGCTGCGATGCCTGCCTGGAGCAAAAACCAGAGTTTGTCATTCTGGATGTGATGCTACCCAACCTTAATGGCACCGAGATACTACGCGTATTCCGAGAAAAACTCCCGGCCACTCAAGTACTCATCTTCTCAGGCTACCAAAGCCCAAGCTTAGTGCGTGAACTATTACAAGCAGGCGCTCACGGGTTCGTCGAAAAGTCCGCCCCACTGGCAGAACTGCGCAAAGGCATTGAAATCGTTTCCAGTGGAGGAAGTTATTTCGGGCCCGAAGTTGCACTTCTGCTACGCGACGCCATGGCTGACCCAAAATCAAGCGAGTCCGGCATCAACATCTTAACCAAACGAGAACGCGAAATCCTCCAGCTAATCGCCGAAAGTCACAGCACACGTGAAATTGCCACCAAGCTCGACATCAGCGTCAAAACAGCAGAAAATCACCGCACCAACCTAATGCGAAAGCTGGATTTACACGACGTAGCAAGCCTCACCCGCTATGCGATCAACAACGGCCTCATTTCAATCGGCAGTTAAACTCCCCCAGATCGCTCAGACAATGTTCAGGCCCCTGCTGAATACCACACAGCATCAAATCGGTCCTCTAGAATATCCATCAGCAGCGAATGCTCTCCCAACAGTGGAGTCGTTTCAATCTGCTCAAATGCTCCTGTCGTTAGCAGCTGATCACAAATATCCGCAACATCCCCCCCGAGGCCCGCATGGCGCCCAGGCAGCAGAAAGAACATAGCCAAAACCAAGCGCCCTCCTGCAAACTGATTGATTTGCCCAAGATCCTGCAGTAACGGATCATTAAAAGCATAGGCAGCTCCCGGCCGGCGCTCCATGGAACAGGGCAACACAGCGCCCACAGACAGCTCCAACTCTTCCGCCAACTGCCCAGCCACTACATTACGCACGCGGTTCACCTCTACAATCGGTGAACCATGATCCACCAAGGCGACCCTGGACTCAGCCTCTCCCCACAAAGCCCGCACTTGCTGTGCGAGGATTTGGGCCAGACGTCGATCCGGCGCCTCCAAATCCACCCCTGCAAGAACAGGAGCAATCCTCACATTGAGATCGGGATATTCCTGCTTAAATTCCTCAATTAAGCGTGGAAGATACTCAGAAATGGCCAAACTCGGCCCCAAAAATAATGGTACACATATAAATTCCCGCATCCCCAGATCCAAATATTCCCGCAAGCGTCGCTTCACAATTGTGGCAGGCACGCCAGCCAGTTCTCGGATTGGCACCTTACAAGAATGCAAGAGGCTTACTGGCTCAACTGGCAACTGAATCCGCTCAGAAAGTGCCTGAGCGAGTACACGCAGGCGAATCACCGCTTGAGCACGCAGCGATCCATTATCTACCAGGAACACTATAGGGGTCGCCATAAATAAAACATAAGAATCAACAATTTATACACACACACAAAGGAAAATGTTTGCGAGATACAAATGATGCCACCACATTCTGGCATCATGAACAAAACCGCCCGCACTTTTCTGACCCTACTCTTGGCTGTTTGCCTTCTTCCCGCCTGCACACGCAAACAAGCGCCTTCCCAATACGGCAACCAAACAGGAACCGGCAATAGCGGGTTAAATGGCACAAGCGACTACGGCGGCGACTACATCCCGGAAGGCTCCTTCGACCTAAGCTTGGATGACAGTGCCAATGGTGGCCTCATCGCGCGCGAAGGCAATGGAATCGAGAATGGCATGTATGAAGGCTTCACGATGGTCGAAGGGGTTCTGCCTTCCGTTTACTTCGACTTTGATTCTTCCTCAGTAGCCGCCTCCGAGCGAGCAAAACTGCAACAAGCCGCAGACTACTTACAGCAAAACTCCGGTTATCACATTCTGATCGAAGGTCACTGTGACTGGTATGGCACTAGCGAATATAATCTAGCCCTTGGCGATCGTCGCGCCAGCAGCATCAGTGACTACCTAGGCACTCTGGGGATTACACCGCTACGCGTCGAGAAACTATCCAAAGGCAGCCTCGAGGCCACCAGCGGACTATCTAAATCACAGTCTTCACAAGATCGACGCGCAGACCTCATCCTACTGAAAAAGTAGTTTTGTAGAAACCTGGCCTCGAAGTGATCCCACGCAGGCTCCGCCCAGCACTCGAGCAGATCCCCTCGGCTGCTACTGCAGCAAATTAATCGACTCACTCCAATCTCGACTTGCTCCAATAAAATCAAGCAAATACTCAGAGCTACGCTTGACCACACTCGCTTCCTTTTCCCGGCCATTAAACAAAGTCACCACCTCTTGATTAATTAAATCAAGCTTACGATTAGGATCCAAATCCTGAGGAAAAGTCGCCGCACTGACCCTCGCGAACGTTGTCCAAGTCAGTTCAGGATCAGCACCGGGATTGTCTGAAGATGGGCTAGCCTCCCGATAGTAAAGATTAAAAACAGTCACAGAATGATCCTTGCTTGATTCGGTAAGCGCAGTAAACGGCAAAACCTGAAAGCCAATTTGAGCAAGCCGCTTCTCTACGATAGTTTTTAGCTCCGCGCCCAATGGTGCAGCTGAATTCCATTTAAGCGCGCCAGTATCATCGACACGGTAAGATAAAACATCAATTGGTTGCCCCTGAGAATCGAGTCGCAATGCAGGGAACACGTATACTTGCGAAGGAATCTCCTTTCGTCCATCAGCAACACTTGCATGCGCTTTCGCCAGAAAAGACCACTTAGGAATCATTAACGGGGATGCATCCTCCTGAACACGAGACTGCTCAGAGCGACGACAACCGGAACATAAAATCAGACTGATAAGCGTTAGCGCGATAATTCTCATGGACTGTAGATTGCTTGGTTATAGCTAAAGTTCTAGTAAAAAAAAAGAGCCGCCATTTTCATGGCGACTCTTGTAAAACGATTCGATCAGAAGACTACCACTGGTAGCCAACGCCAGCCTTAACTACAGACTCTTCGAAATCAGTAGTCGAAGCAGCGCCGAAGTTAATTTGCCAGTTTTCGTTGATACGACGTGCGTAGTTCAACGACATACCCGTCTCACCATCAAAGTGAGCGGCAGCAACGTCGAGCGCATTGGTCATACCTGGAAGCACTGTGGTGTGCTGAAGAGCAGCCACCATAGCAATACCACGGCTATTACGTTCGATTTGCTTCTTGTTCTGGCTGACTTGCTGTTCGTAAGCATCGATGCGCGAATCCAGACTATTCAACTGGGTTTGAACACCAACGGTGCTACCACCGATGAAGACATCGCCACTAGTATAGATATCACCCGCAACATCGAGATCAGCATCCACATCAACAACAGAGACTGCACCACCACCAAGGATGAGAGAGCCGTCATTTGAAGTGATACGGTGCGCACCTGCAGTGTCGTCAAGGATGAACGATGAATCACCGATGTGGATACCGTCAGCTTCGCGACGGATCAGGTCAGTGCGATCATCGATTTCCTGCTGAATTGTCGCAGCATTCGACACGATATCAGTTTGATTGGATACGATATTTGTATTGTTGGAAGCGATGTCACCCGCATTCGATACAATGTTGGTATTGTTGGAAGCGATGTCACTTGCATTCGATACGATGTTGGTATCGTTGGAAGCGATGTCACTTGCATTCGATACGATGTTGGTATCGTTGGAGGCGATGTCACTTGCATTCGATACGATGTTGGTATCGTTGGAGGCGATGTCACT
>NZ_JARXIC010000043.1 GCF_031127905.1 Thalassobacterium sedimentorum
ATCACCTCAGAGTCGGCAGCTTCATCAGCCAAGCCCTGCAGTCGCTCAGGCAAATCTACGCTGCATTTTGATCCGGATTACTTGGACACCGTTCACCCCTATAATATAGACCTGTCCCTTATATTAAGGCTTGTAATTAGATAATTTAAAGAGCACTATCTTCTTATGCGAACCAAACGAATCACGGCCCAAGGCACGGGGATTTACCATTGTATGTCCCGCACTGTGAATGGGCAGGCGCTTTTTAAACTGAGAGAAATGGAGGTCTTGCGAAAGATGATCCATCAGGTTGCAGATTTTTCGGGCGTCGAAGTGCTCACTTATTGCTTGATGAACAATCACTTCCATGTCCTAGTCCGTGTGTCTCCGGAGGCAAAGGTCTCTGACTCGGAGTTGATGCGCCGCTATCGGGTGCTCTATGCGAAGCCTTCTTTGTATCAAACCGCTTCTGTTTCTGTGATGGAGCGGGAATTAAGAGATGGGGGAGCGGAGGCGGACTTGATTCGACAAAAGCTACTGGCTCGCATGAATGACATCTCGGCCTTCATGAAAACTTTAAAACAACGCTTTTCGACTTGGTTTAACAAGACTCATGAGCGCTTTGGGCCCTTATGGGCGGATCGCTTTAAAAGTGTTTTGGTCGAGGGTAAGGGCAACGCGCTGCAGACAATGGCGGCCTATATTGACTTGAATCCTGTGCGAGCGGGATTGGTGAAAGACCCGAAAGATTATCGTTTCTGCGGCTATGCAGAAGCGGTCAGTGGACAAAAAAAGGCACAGCGAGCGCTGAAGTTTCTGACTTTCGGAGCATATGAAGCTTCTAGTAATGAGGCACTTGCGTCCTACCGTGAACTGCTCTTTGGTAAGGGTAGTGCGGCTGTGGAACATGCGGCAAATATCAACCGCGAGGCGGCGGTGCGGGTATTGAAAAAGGAGCAAGGCGTCTTGCCGAGTGCGGTGCTGCTGCGATGTCGTATCCGTTACTTTACGGAAGGTGCTGTGCTGGGCTCGCGCGAGTTTGTGCAGTCGCATGTGGAGCACTGGAAACGTAGCACAGGGCGCAAACATCGCTATAAACCTCAGGATATTCCTGCAGAAGCGGAGAGCGATCTGGTTGCGATGAAACGCGTGCGGGGCGCTGCGTTTACATAGACTACCAACATCAGACTTCAGCTGATCTTTAGCATCTTCAGACGTGCATCATGCTTTTAATTGATAACGTCCTGCTTTAAAACCTGAAAAATAACATTGAAGGCGTGGATGACTGATGGGGTGGCCACTGCTGTCTTCTGCCAAGTTAGATTGAGCTACATAAGTGCTTAAACCACCACTATCATGAACTAATACATGGTACCAAGGCTGTTCACGTGATGGCTGGGTTTTATTAGATTGATACCATGTATCCCCTGCCATGCAACAATCATCCACTGCTACTATGACCCCGCGGTAGCCGTAGAGTTGATGAATAACTACAACACCCAATTCATAATAAATCCCTGGAGACGCCCCTCCATCTGTATCTGTAAGTCCTATCAACACGGCTAAACAGTTTATTCAGCTTCAGTAAATCTTCAAGTTTCCAACTCAAAAGCTTCTAAAATATCCTCAACTGGACGAATTTTTACCGCAGGAAAAAAACTATTAATTCGATGTATCACTTGCTGTATAATACCATCGGGACACGATGCTCCTCCAGTTAAAAGGATACGAGGTTTATCCGGCAGTTCTTTGAACATAGGACGTTCTTCTTCAACTGCTGTAGGTACTGCGGTTAAATTATACGGAAAGGTGTAGTGCCTCACTGATTCCAGTGAAGTAATATTCTTTTCGGACTGAATATAATGAGCCGCTTCACCAAATCGTTCAGCACAGACACGATACAGTTGAAAGGTATTTGAACTATTTTTTCCGCCGACAACCAACGCCGCATCAATGGGTTCTTCAACTGCTTTGTGCAATGCATCCTGATTAACTTGAGTGGCGTAACACAGAGTGTCTCCTTTTCCCTTTGACCAAAGATGATTGGCGACTTCGCTTTCACCATACTTATTTGCAATAGTAGAACGTAAATAATCAATGATCTTTAGGGTTTCATTCCTCAAGAGGGTAGTTTGATTCACAACTGCTATACGTTCGAGATCACACAAGGGATCAAATCCCTCAGAGTAGAGTCCTGCAAATGAAGCTTCGAAAAGTTTGATTTTCTCAGAGTTATCTGCCTCGATAACTTCAGATAAGCGTCGAGCATGTTCCATATTACGAATCATTAGAGCAGGCCCATGACTTGAACTGTTAGAAAACGTTGCCTTAGTTTCTTCATGCTCAGATTTACCATGTATAAGTACGGTATAACCTTCCTGTGCATATCGACGGGCTGCTTTCCAAACTTTCTCCACTAACATGCAAGTGGCATCATTGTCTCGAATTGAAAGACCGCGCTGAATTAAACGTGCTTTATCTTCATTGGTAGCACCAAAAGCAGGAATTATAACAATATCATCTTCTGTCAGTTGATTCCAAAGTGCTTCAGGATCTTCTTTATTACTCGCAATAGAACCATCTGCTCGAAGCGCCAGTCCTTTATCAGTCTGAAGATAGCGCAGCCCACGAGCGAGTAAATCTTCATTCACAAAGGGATTATGAATGAGCTCACTAAGCATAAAAACCCGTTGATTCGGATGTATTGCTACCGTTTCATAAGCACGTTCAATGGCATTTTGAACGCCGAGGCAAAAACCGAAATGACTCGGAATGACGTAACTGACTGCTCCAAAATCAAGCACTGCAGGTTTGCCTGAAGATTTTTCCCGCGTGCGGCGCGCTTCTTTAATCGCGCGGCATAGCGCACTTTGGTAAAGTCCTTCAGATTGTTCATCAATATATATGGAACGATTACGCTCTTTTGCTGTTCTAAATCGATATATATACTCATTTTCTCCCATGCCAAGGTAAGGGATGCGATATAGCTGACTATCAATCGCACTAAGAACCATCGATAAATCAGAAGATTGCGAGTATGAATGTAAGTTGAAAATACTCTGCCATTCCCCTATTTGCTGCTTTGGTTCTTCACCTAAAGCACAGAAAATCTTGCGCTTACCAATCGGTAGTTGAGCGTCAATTAAAGGGTGCCAATTATAATCATTCACTGAAAGTGATGCTAATGCATAGCCTTCTTCTGAATGATTAACAACCCAAAGCCGATTATTCTTATCAAAAAGCAGTCGAATCGCTTCCATAATTATAGCCAATGAAAAATGACTGGCTTATCAATTTCTGAACTAAGACTATGATGCACAGGGCAGCCTTTGGCCGCAGTAATGATAGTACGTTTAGTTTTATCATCAAATTTAGCAGGTAACCATATTTCAGTGCTGAGTTTAATTATACGTCGCGGTTTGTATTTTGACATTTCCTTGGTAACTTCAATTCGCGTGCCTGCAACGTCATGTCCCATTTTTTCCATTTGCATACCAATAATGGTCGCCATACATGAGCCAAGTGCAGCCGCACAGAGATCTGTTGGTGAAGCAGCTTCGCCTTTACCATTATTATCGACTGGAGCATCCGTCGTGAAAGATTGACCGGAAGGATCATGACTAACTTTGCAGCGCAGCGCCCCCTCATATTTAACTGTCATTTGAACCATTGAATGAAGATTGTTAAAGAAACAGCACGGGTCAATGCGTATGCTCAATCACAGTTACATTCTGCGGTTGCACAGCGAGCATACGCAGCTACAGTGTCGGCTTATTTCGAGACTCACTCCCGATACAAGATCATGTTTCAAGTCAATTTCAGCGAACAAAGTATGCATGAGCTCAACCAGCTCGACACACGCTCACAGATGCTGCTCGTGGAGGTAGTGAGCACCCTCAAACAAGAGCAACTGGACAATCCCAACGAAGAGCTGGGGCGTTTCCATCGAAATGGAAAAACATACTATCGCGTGCGCGCAGGCGAATTTCGTATCTATTTTGAACAAGATGGTGAAGCGCTCTTTGCACACTATATACTGCATAAGAACACACTTTCGGATTTTATCTTCCGATTTAAACTACCTTTCGCTGAAGAGTTTATGCTCGAACAGGAAGATTCCTTTTGGAAATACCTCGAATCGCTCCGACATAAAGACGAGGTCGACGATTAAATATCCCTCAACCTCTATGACCGAACTGCCCGAAACCAACGAAGAAATCGAAGACCCCGAACACTCGCGTCATCAATACGCAGATTCTGGTGAAGCAAGTCACATCTACCTGTTGCCCAACAGTTTAACAGCTGGGAATCTTTTTTTTGGATTTTTAGCGATTCTACGGTGCATCCAGGCTAATTATGCCACCGACCCAGCGATTGTATCGGATAATTACAAACAGGCAGTTTGGTTCATACTTTTCGGTGTCATCTGTGATGCCTTGGACGGGCGTGTTGCGCGTTTGGGAGGGCGCGAATCATTGTTCGGTAAGGAATTCGACTCTATTGCCGACATTATTTCATTTGGCGTAGCACCTGCATTAATGATGATATTTCTAGTGCTGACGCCAACAGTCGAAAAATATCCTATCTTTTTGCAAATCAGTTGGTTAATCGGATTTGTTTATCTACTTTGTGCGGCTGTACGTTTAGCACGCTTCAACGTACTGACTCACCCGATGATCCCACCTGCTGAACGCTTAAAGGGTACTAAAGATTTCTTAGGCCTACCTGTGCCAGCCGCAGCCGGAATGATAGCATCCATCGTATTAGTCATTACAAGCTTAGAAACTCCCACCTTTGACTCTAGCAGTCTAGCGCTATTGATCCCTCCCTTTATGCTAGCGATCGCATTTCTAATGGTCAGCAACATACCTTATCCAAGCTTTAAAGACATCGATTGGCAGACTCAAACGCGCTTTAGATCCTTTATCGGGCTGATTCTCGGCCTTGGCACCGCTTTCTTTTTTAAAGAATTTTTCTTCGCTCTACTATTTTTCACCTACATCGCCTACGGGCCTGTACGTCATTCGATTCGAATCTATCGCGCACGAAAAGCCAAAATACAGCCTTAAAACACGCAGTGAATAACATGGGAATAAGTGCGAATACATTGTGTGTTTAAAAAAACTTATTCTCATTGTTCACCATCCACATATTTAATTCACCGTCTTTTTCACATCAAAAATATTACGCAAAGAACTTGTCTACAGCCACTTGATGAGTTCTTCTACTTAATCCCCCCACTTACTGTTACTAAGAGATTTAAATATATAAAAAGAACTCTTATATAAGCATTGCCAGTAAGTCCAAAAAAACGCCAAATTCTCCACCATGAAGTTCAAGATCAACCAAGATCATTTTAGCAACGGCCTCCAACAAGTGCTCAATGTTGTGGCAACTCGTTCGACCATGCCCATCCTCAGCAATGTGCTGATCGAAGCCGAGGAGGGTCATATTTCGTTAACGACGACAAATTTAGATTTAGGGATTCGTTGTCGTATCAAAGCGGAAGTATCCGATCCAGGCAGTTTGACTTTGCCTGTGCGAAAATTGGCTACGATCGTGCGTGAACTTCCTAACCCAGAGGTTTTTATTGAAGCTGGAGAGAATCATCAGGCTAAAATCACATCTGGTGGTTCACTTTTCAAAATTATGGGTATTAGCGCCGAGGAATTTCCTCCATTGCCTACTTTCGAAAACCGCAAAGTATTCGAACTGGGGCAAAGCGAAATTGTGAGTATGCTCAAGAGTGTTTCCTACGCGCAATCGACAGATGAGAATCGTTACATTCTCAATGGGGTATATTTCAATTTTGCAGATGAAAAATTGACCTTGGTTGCTACCGATGGTCGCCGTCTGGGTTTAACTGCTTTAGAGTTGGAAATCAGCGAAGATAATGCAGGAAGCTTAATTCTCCCTGCCAAAACAGTGGGTGAACTCGAGCGCTTGATGGGCAAGGGCGAGAAGGTAAAAGTTGCGTTCAATGACCGTCAGGCAGCTTTTGAAATCGCGATAGATGAATCCGGCGATACGGGGCTCATTGATCACCTCTATTTGGTCTCCAAGATAGTTGAAGGCAACTACCCAAATTACCGTCAAGTTATCCCAAAGGAGACTGAGCATCGGGTTAAGATTGAACGGGAATTGATGCTTGAATGTGTGCACCGCGCTGCTTTGGTGACTTCAGATAAGAGCAATTCGGTTAAGCTGAAGGTGAGTAAGAATCTTCTCGAAATTTCTGGTCAATCGACTGAATATGGTGAATCTCACGAGTCGATGGCGATTGCGTACGACGGCCCTGAGGTGCAAGTTGCTTTCAACCCACAATTTTTGATGGAGCCGCTCAAGGCATTGACTAAGGATGAAGTCTTTTTTGAGTTTAAAGATGAGCTTAGCCCAGGTTTATTCAAGACCTTGGATAACTTCATTTGCGTGATCATGCCTTTACGCCTGAATTAATTTCAGCGATCAATTTCTAAGTCCGTAGTGTGCGAGCTTGTTCGCGCCAACGTGTGGCATCTCAGTCGAATCAGACGCGAGCAGGCTCGCACACTACGTTTTACACTTAAACGTTATGTTTTTTGAATCTTCTGAAACCTACCAATGGCTACTTTTAGTAGTCGCGATTGTTACTGTGCTACTACCAATATTAGGAAATCGTTTTTCGATTCCTACTTTTATGGTGTTTGGACGTTGGACACGTTGGTTTTTATTTGGGGCGTTGTTTGCGTATTTCCTTAAGACGTTTGAAATTTCATTTCGACCTGAGTGGGTGCATTTTATTACTGGGCTAGCAGTTTGGTTTGTTTTGGAGACCGGTTATAATTGGATTGCAATTAAGGCATTAAGTCGCAGCGAGTTGCCCTTATTTCCTGATTTTTATGAAAATATAGATGGCGATGAGTGGCCTGCTGATGATCGCTTTATTGAACTGAAGGACTGGTTGCGAGCTGAGAAGTATAATCGCCTGAAGGCATTGAAGGCTGAACTTTTTGTAGGTACTTATTTACGGGCATCAATTTATGAAAGCCAGGATGGCTTAACTCGAATACAAATTCTTTTTCTGCCGAAACGGAAGGGAGGTGCTACAGCCTGCTATACTATTAGCACGCATGCTAGCAGTGGAGAACGTTTAATTACGGATAATCTTTTTCTTCCCTATGGCGGTTACTACCCCGAGAGTTGGAATATCTGTCGTAAGCCATTAATTGGCTCACTAAGGCATTTATTACGTCTTCATCAACGGAGACTACTTGCGAGCAAATTAGAACCTGTATTGGTAGAAGAGGATGCTCTTACTGAATTAAATGAGCAACAACGTATACTGGAACGCTTAAACATTGAAACAGGTTTTTTAGTTCCTCGTCCTCGCCAGGAAGAAGAAGGTAAAATTTCTTATGAGGGGCGCTATCGACTTTGGAAAGAAATGTGGATGTTGGCCTATCTAGGAAAGTCAGTTGCTTGAGGGCATGTGTTTTGCTGTTTTTGTTTTCAGTGTAATTGAAAGCTTCATGGCTAGTGACACCTTGGATTAAAGTCCAATCGCCGCTCCTGAGGCTTTCTTGAAAGTAGATGTTGTAGAGTTTTGGATTGGGGACTGGGTAGCTTAATTGGACTTAGCCATTTCCTATCACTTTTATATGCATCGCGGGTTACTTGGGATTGATAATCTTAATGGTTTTCTGTAAGTTGTTGTTTTACCAATAGTTAAATTATTTTTATTTGAATATATTTCTAGAGCGTTTCTCAAAAGTAATGACGTAAATCGTATTATGAAATGAAGAAATCTAAATGAACCGCCTCGTGCCCAAAAGCGCTGAAGCGCTCACTCTTACCTGAGGATATACAGTCAAAGGTAAGAGTGACGGCTTTAGCCGTTAAGCATATTCTAAATTCTTATGTAGTAGTATAAGCGCAAAGAATTTTGAGAAATGCTATATATCTTTGACAGTAGTTTATGCAGCAAAAAAGCCTCCCGTTTTCGGGAGGCTTTAGAAATTACAGTTTTATTTACAATTTTACAGCTCGAGCTGTGGGCGGTCTGCCTTGGGCCAGTCGATGTGGTAGAACTTGCCCCGTGGCTCGTCAGTGCGCTCGTAGGTATGCGCACCAAAGAAGTCACGTTGTGCTTGTAGTAGGTTCTGTGGCAAGCGTGCGGTGCGGTAGCCGTCGTAATATGACAGCGCAGAGCTGAAGGTGGGAATGGAGACACCGTGCTCGGCGGCGAGGGCTACGACTTTACGCCAGCTTTTTTGCGCTTTGTTGATGGCACCTGTGAAATAAGGATCGAGCAGCAAGTTTGCGAGTTCTGGATCGCGTGCGAAGGCTTCGGTGATCTTTTGCAGGAAGGCAGCACGGATGATACAACCGCCGCGGAAAATTTGCGCGATTTCGCCGAAGTTGAGCTCCCAGTTGTATTCCTTTTGTGCTTCACGCATGAGTTGGAAGCCTTGCGCATAGGAGCAAATCTTGGATGCGTAGAGTGCTTCGCGAATAGCTTCTACCATTTCCTCTTTGTCACCAGTGAAGGGGGCGGCTTCAGGGCCAGATAGGATCTTTTCAGCTGCGACACGCTCGTCTTTGACTGCAGACAGGCAACGTGCAAAGACGGCTTCGGCAACTGTAGGCGCTGGTGTGCCCATATCGAGTGCGTTGACCGATGTCCACTTACCTGTGCCTTTTTGACCTGCGGTATCGAGCACGATGTCGACGAATGGCTTGCCAGTGACGGGATCTGTTTGCTTGAGAATGTCGGCTGTGATTTCGATTAAGAAAGAGTCGAGATCACCCTTGTTCCACTCGCTGAAGATGTCGCCCATTTCTGCCGGACTGAGGCCGAGCACATTTTGCATGAGATCGTAGGCTTCGCAGATCATTTGCATGTCGCCGTACTCGATGCCATTGTGCACCATTTTAACGTAGTGACCTGCACCGTCCGGGCCGATGTAAGCAGTGCAGCTGAAACCACCTTCGACTGGCTTACCAGGCGCTGCACCCTCGAGAGGTTTGCCAGTTTCAGGATCTACCTTTGCTGCGATGGCCTTCCAAATTGGCTCGAGGTGCGACCATGCTTCTTTGCTACCACCAGGCATCAGGGAAGGACCAAAACGTGCACCTTCTTCACCACCTGAAACACCGGAACCGATGAAACGAAGTCCCTTAGCGGTGAGTTCCTTTTCGCGGCGAATGGTATCATCCCACTTTGCATTGCCGCCGTCGATGATGATATCGCCCTCTTCCATCAGTTCAACCAAACCTTCGATGACCTTATCGGTCGCCCAGCCAGCTTGCACTAGGATAATGACCTTACGTGGGCGTTTGAGTGATTTGACAAAACCTTCCAATGTTTCGCAACCAACAAGCCCACCTGGCGTGTCGGGATTCGCAGACACGAATTCTTCCATCTTGCTCGTGGTGCGATTGTACACGGAGATTTTAAAGCCATGGTCGGCTACGTTAAGAGCCAGATTCTGGCCCATGACTGCGAGGCCGATGAGGCCGATTTCGGAGGTTGCTTCAGACATAATGTGTATGGATTAAAAGTGGGTTGAGGAAAATCAGCCGCTGCCTCGACGCAAGGTCAGACTGGCAAATGCTTATGAATTATAGTCATACGGATGATGCCGACGGTTGAAACAAGTTAAAATAGCTTAAGTAGAAATGAATTAAAATTATATATTATTGAGAATATTTGCATAAATGCGCAAGCGCTGTAGAGATGTATACCCACTGAATAGATTGGCAGGTGGATTACGGGAAATGACTATTTGAATTGTCATCATACGAAATGCCTTCAAACGTATGCGGTATGGAAGTTGTGGCTCGAATCTCGAAAGAATGGCGTCGGCGTATGCTATTTATGTTTTTTATGATCTTTGGTATTGCTGGCTGGTTTCTCTATGACGGTTTCATATTATGGCCAGACGAGGCGCAGCGGTATGCTGAGTATAGCGAAATTAAAGACTCCATGATTGAGTCTGGTGACGCAAAAGACGAAGAAAGTTCCTCCTTGAAACTTGCATGGCAACGCCATGCTCGCGAATCGGGTTATCGTAGCAATGTGCCCAAAGAGCGCACGGATGCTGCGATTCGAGAGCAGCGCGTGATTGGTTGGGTGATGATGGGCGGAGCGCTGTTATTCGGTGCATGGATCGCGTGGAATCATACCCGGCAGGTGCAAGCAAAGGGGGAGACCGTCATTGGAGTGTCGGGGCAGCGCGTTGCGCTCGATTCGATTGTTGCGATGGACCGCAAGAAATGGAAAAATAAGGGTATTGCATATGCCATTTACGAGGATGCGGGGGGAAAACAACGCCGGCTATGCCTCGATGAACATAAATTTAAGGGCTGTGAGGCGATCATACTCGAAGCCGAGAAGAGGATTAAGGCGCGTAGCTCGTAAAATTTGTCATTTTAAAAGTCAGGTCACTCTTCTTCGGCAGCATTTAAGGCTTTCACGGCACTGGAAGAGCCTGCGAGGGTGAGCTCATCACCGACTTGTAAATGCTCATCCGCTTTAAAATTAGACTGCAATTGACCGGCTCTTTGTATCCCAACAATCTGTAACCCGAAACGATTGGGCCAGTCTAATTCGTCAAGCGTACGCCCTGTCCAAGAAGATGATTCCGAGACGACAACTTTGCTTAGAATGGCTGACTGCAGGTGTAAGTCATGCTCGTTCTTGTCGGGTGCCACCTCTTGGATCATTTTTATCGCATCCTTTAAGCGCTCGGTTGAGCCAACCATATAAATATGGTCCCGTGCGTAGAGCTTTTCTGAGGCCGCTAAATCTGAGATTAAGAAGCCTTGTCGATCGATTGCGATCACTGAGACGTCAAAACGTCGACGTAGGTTTAGCTGTCCAAGTGATTGGCCCACTACGATAGAGCGGACAGGCACTTCGGTTTCGAATAAATCCAAGCCAAGTTCATTGCCCATCTTCTTGCTTAAATGATCGACTCGTGAGTCTTCTTCTACCTCTTCAGCAAGAGCGGATTTAATAGAAAACTCCGCATGACTATGCCAGCGCACCCATTTGCGCCAACCGCCAATCGCTGCCAAACTGAGTAACAATGCAAAGAGCAACCAATCCCCGATACGCATACTCCCAAACGAGAAGAGGAAGAGCAGCCAAACAGTCAGAAGCAATAAGCCAGTTAATTGAAAAACTAGTTCCAAACGGTGACGGTTTTCTGGAGTTTTACAGGCTTTGATCGGGACGCCATCTGCTAAAATCATCGCGACTGCAGATATATTACGATATAGGGCGATCACGGGTGCCAGCACGATCAGCGCGATTGCAAGTCTGTAGATTAGACTCGCTAGAGGTAACCATGCTAAATTGCTCTCCATCCATTCGGTAAATTTCGGCTCGAGTGGATGCGCAAATAGCAACACCCCGGTGACTAGTAACCACTCTGCACTGATCTGCCATACGCGAGGGCGCAGTATTTTCCACAAAACACTGCGATCTGAATGTTGGCTTACTTTCGACCACGACGATTGGTAGAGGCTTAAGCATCGACCTAACCAGCGTATACGTGAAGGCCGTAGTAGCTGACTCAATCGATCCCCTTGCTTGGCGACTAGAGGCGAGCAAAGAGAAGTTACAAATGCAATTCCTACTGCAGCGACTTGTATTTTCTCTTCAAGGACACCTGCGGCGACACCTAGCCCAGCAATCACAAAGGCAAATTCACCGATTGGCGTTACGCACAAGGCTGCTTTCACGGCCACCTTTTCATCTTCACAAGCTAATAGAAAGCCGAAGGTAGCTGCGATCGGACGCACGAGTAGCGCGAGAACTACACCCAGGGCGATTAAACCTAAGGCTTCAGGTAGGCGCAGTATGTCGATTGCCATGCCGGTCGCGGTAAAAAAGACGGCAACAAATATATCTTTCAAACCGGAGAAGGCTTTTTCGATTACCTGAGCACGAGTCGTTTCCGCCAAAATTACGCCAAAAAGAAATGCGCCCAGAGCAATTGAAAACCCGGCGCTTAGCGTCAACCAAGATAGCCCGAAGAGTATGCCAGCCACGATGAGTGTCTCCAGTTCCACGCCGCCGATCTTCTCAAAACGACGAAGCCAGCGAGGTAGCACGGCGATGCCTGGTAAGACAATAATGACAACAAAGACTAGTAGTAGCGATACTTGAGTGACGATTGCTCCCAGCCCTCCGCTTGACGATTGCTCCATTGCCGCATACGAGCTCAAATAAGTGAGCATCACAATTGCCACAATATCTTCAAGTAAGCTCATTGCGAGGGCCAGCTGGCCCGAGCGCTGGTGAGCAAGTTGACTATCGTAGATGAGCTTGCCCACAATGGCTGAACTACTGCCCATTATCATGGCCCCTAGAAATAATGCCGTGCCTTCGTTTACCCCCAAGAGCATCGCTGCGGTCCTGGATAGCATTAGCACCAACAGAGCAGTCGCAGCAGTGGCTAATACCACTCCAAATCCAATTTGTTTAATTTTTCGTAAGCCAAGCCCCAGGCCGATGGAGAACATCAAGAAAATCAATCCTAGCTGAGCGAGTAGTTGAATGCGCCCAGCATCCGTGACATAGGGAAATGTGATCTGAGGTGTCCCCACTAGAATTCCTGCAGCAAGGTAGCCGACAACAACCGAAATTCCGAGTCGCTTACATAGCCAACCACTAAGGCCAGCTGCAATTAAAACGACCGCTAAGTCTTGTATCAAAAACTCGATGAGGTGTGCGGTGGAGTCTATCATTAAGTATAGGTTATATTACAGCGTTTAATACATACAAAAGTAATTTCTCCTAGCATAGATTTATTTTGCCATTTTGCAGCTAGAGTGCTGAGGCTTGTACTTTGCGGTCTCTGTTGGACCGTTCTGACAGCTCATGAAGCCACACGCTTACAAACCACGTTTCCTTGAATTATTGTGCAATCGTCCTAGTGGCGCCGACATCGGACGCGAGGCCGCCGCGGGGCTCACGGTCGGTTTAATTGCTCTACCGCTGGCACTTGCCCTGGGCATTGCGAGTATTCCAGTTGGGGCGGACACTCCTTACTCCGCGCCGGCATTGGGGATTTATACGGCGATTATCGCTGGTTTTTTAATTTCCGTATTCGGAGGTAGTCGGGTGCAGATCGGCGGGCCGACCGCGGCCTTTATCCCGATTGTGCTACTCATTGTGCAAGCGCATGGCTATGTCGGCCTGTTGTTGGCGACGATGATGGCTGGCATCATTTTGATTTTAATGGGCTTTGCGCGGCTGGGCACTTTGATCAAATACATTCCTTGGCCCGTTACCTCGGGCTTTACAACGGGTATTGCGGTGGCGATTATGGTCACTCAGGTGGTTGATTTTAGCGGTATTCATGGAGAGACTGCGATCCCGGGTGAGTTTTTTGAAAAAGTAGAATGGCTGTGTCACCACTTGGGAACTGTAGATATGATGACTGTTCTGGTCGCACTACTTTCCTGTGCGATTATATTCTTTTGGCCGCGTATAGGTTGGAAGCGCATTCCGGGTTCGATTGTGGCCATGTTGCTCGGCACCTTGGCGGTGTGGGGCTTGAATCAGCTGGAGGGCGTTCAGATCGCCACTGTGGGCTCGCGATTCGGGGATTCGGCAATTCCGGCGCATTTGCCCAGTTTTATGATGCCTGTAGTTTCGGTGGAAATGATACGGGAGTTGATTATGCCAGCCACGGCGATCGCGATTTTGTGTTCGATTGAGTCTTTGCTCTCGGCGGTGGTGGCCGATGGTCTGACTAATCAGCGGCATGATAGTAACTCGGAGCTGATCGGCCAAGGTATCGCGAATTTGATTTGTCCCTTCTTCGGCGGCTTGCCTGCGACCGGCGCGATTGCACGCACTTCGGCTAATATTCGTAATGGCGGCCGTACTCCTTTGGCTGGGGTTGTGCATGCGCTCTCATTGTTGGCTATTGTACTGCTCTTTTCCTCTTTTGCGCGATATATCCCGATGCCGACCATGGCTGCAGTGCTGGTGATGGTGGCCTTGCACATGGGGGAGTGGCGGGCTTTAAAGGAAATCAAGCGCATGCAAACGGGGGATGCTTTGGTTCTATTGACGACTTTTGCGCTAACGGTGATCTTTGATTTGGTGGTAGCGATTGAGATCGGTATGGTCTTGGCAGCCTTGCTGTTTATTCGTCGCGTTTCAGAGACTACGGAGGTCAGCCGTGTGACGCACAATGATGTCTTGGAATCGCCCGAGCACGTTGCGCAAGGTAAAGAGATTCCCGAGGGCGTGCTGGTGTATCGTATTTTTGGCCCCTTCCTATTTGGCGCGGCCGATAAGATGCAAGACGCGCTGGAGGAATTGTCCGACTATCCTAAAGTGATCATCTTGCGCATGCACTTAGTGACTGCAATGGATACCACTGCGCTCTATGCCTTAGTCAATTTAGTCGAGCGCATGCGGGAGAGAGGAACGTCGATCGTTGTGAGTGGAATCCATCGGCAGCCCTTGGAACTTCTACGTAAATCGGATTCGCTGAAAACGCTGGGAATCGATAATTTCTGCGGCCACTATGACGAAGCGCTTAATCGTGCGCAGCAGTTGATCGCCGAGAGCAAATAGCAATTTCAGCGGGCATGGACTTGCGGGATCAGTTTGTTGGTCAAGGTAAGGCCGCCGGAACTGACGCCTTTGCAAGCCAGCATTTGATTTGTCAGTTCACGCAGGTTCTGCACCGGGCCCTGGGCTAATACCACTTCCATTATGTACTGGCCCTCTAGTAATACATGTTGGCTGCTGATGCACTCTTGCACGTACTGACGTTGGATCTGTGCTAGCTGCTGTAGCAGTCCCGTCTTTCCCGTGTCATAAATAAGAGTGATCGTTCCGGCCATGATGGCCGAGTTGTCTTCTTGTTTATGTTGGATGAGGCTCTCCTCAATCATCTCAGCAATGGCTTGCGAACGATTTTGAAAGCCACGGGAGTCCACCATGTCGTCCAGCGCAGTCGCCAATTTCGCTGGCAGTGAGATACTTATGCGCTGAGCGAGTGTTTTGTTCGTTTTTTGTACAGTCTTCATACGATTTATATTTAAAATTCAAATCGTAATACTTTTTGCAATAATAATATTACTATTTTTAACACTTATGTGTATTGGCATGCTTCGTGCAAGACTGCAGTGGATCGTTGGCAGCTTCTGTTGACGGTATGTTCTTCTCACTGACACTCACCATCAAAAACACTAGGATTATGTTGAAACTAAAAAATTGGGCTGGAAAAGCCACACGGACAGGACTCTGCACACTTGCACTGATCAGTGCAAACATGCTTTCAGCCAAGGAACCTCTTAAAATTGGCTACAGTGACTGGCCAGGATGGGTGGCATGGCAAATCGGTATCGATAAGGGCTGGTTTGAAGAAGAAGGTGTCGACGTGGAATTCCTGTGGATGGACTACGTGGCATCGATGGATGCCTATGTTGCTGGCCAGGTGGATGCTGTCACGATGACCAATGGGGATGCGCTGGTCACCGGTGGCACAGGTAAACCTTCCGTTGCGATTCTTATCAGCGATTACTCGAATGGTAACGATATGGTGGTGGCTGCTCCTGGAATCGAAACTTTGGCAGACTTGAAAGGTAAAAAGATCGGCCTGGAAGAGGGCTTTGTGATTCACCTGCTATTGCTAAAGGGTGCTGAGATGGCGGGT
Source organism: Thalassobacterium sedimentorum (assembly GCF_031127905.1). Lineage (GTDB taxonomy): Bacteria > Verrucomicrobiota > Verrucomicrobiia > Opitutales > Coraliomargaritaceae > Thalassobacterium > Thalassobacterium sedimentorum. The sequence goes on from NZ_JARXIC010000043.1 coordinate 15,648, forward strand.
ATCGATCCTTCGGAATTTACCATCGTTAATACACCGACCAATGAGACACCACAAGTGCTGGCTTCGGGTGCCGTCGATGCGATCGGCGCATGGCAGCCAAATTCTGGACAAGCGCTCAAGACGGTTCCCGGTTCGAAGCCGGTGCTGACTTCGGCGGATGCGCCTGGTATCATTTATGATTTGTTATCCGTTGATCCTGAAAGCTTGGAAGCGCGTCGCGATGACTGGTCTAAGGTCGTGAAGGTTTGGTATCGTATCGCCGACTTTATTAAGGACGAAGAGAACATCGATGAAGCGCTCGAAATTCTTTCGAAGCGTGTCGCCATCTCTCCGGAAGAGTATGAGCCATTTCTTGAGGGCACATACATCCTATCCCTGGAGGAAGTGCTTCCTATCTGGAAAGAAGCCGAGGGCCTGGGTTCGGTCTATGGATCGACTAAGATTGCAGATGATTTCAATGTCGAGCAGGGCGTTTACGATGAGCCGCTCAACACCGTCCAATACCTAGACCCAAGCCTGACTCTGGAGTATGCTGAGTCGGTGAAGTAAGGCGGACTGGCTCTTTGCCAACTATTTCTAAAGGCGGGCCGAGATCCCGGCCCGCCTTTTTTCTACCTAATTGCTTTCCATCAGGCACTACGCCCTCAACCAAACTTACTGAATGAAGAATAGTTCCCAGTTTAAGGCACCCACCACTCCATGGTTTGCCGTGCGCAAAGAACTCAGCGCCAAACGCCGTTCACTACTGATTGCTGCATCTTTTATCCTTCCGATCTTACTTTGGAGTATCGTGAGTTATACGCCATTTATCTGGCATCCGGATATTAAGCTCGAGATTTCAGCGGACCGGGAAAATGTGACGACGGTCTTTACTGCCGGTAATCATCTGTCCAAGGAATATTTCCCAGGATTTGTCGAAGCTGTCGAAGCAGAGAATAGTGAAATCCTGGCAGCACGTGCCAGTGGTGAGTCGACGACTTCAGGCTTTCGTGCGCGGCGTGCAAATTTGAAAATCCTGCGACACATGGCGCCCGTGGCGATTGCTAATGGCTGGCTGACGCGCGAAGAAGCTGAGGACGACAGTCAACTGTATCAGGTCTGGCAAGGCGTGGCCGAAGGCACGCTAGTCGGGAGCAAGGTCAAGTTGAGCGATCAGAACATTGCGCTGATTAAACGAAATTGGGAGCTACTGAGTGCCAAGAGCCCGACCTTTGTTTCGAAATCATTGCCGGAAACGCCACTGGAAAAATTGGTGCCTCAAGGACGTCCAGCGAATCCAGTCTATCTACCCGCGCCGCATGAGGTGGTCATCCAGGGCTATCATGACTTCACTCAAGAAACGGATCCCGATAAGCCTAGCATGTGGCAGCGCTATAAGCACTCACTGCGCATTGTCTTTTTTGGATTTATGCTGTCGGCCTTGGTGGGGGTTCCTATTGGAATCCTTTGCGGCACCTTTGATTTCTTTTCAAAACTCTTTGAGCCATTTATTGATTTCTTCCGCTATATGCCGGCTCCCGCCTTTAGCACATTATTAGTGGCGGTCTTCCTTGCCCACGATGCGCCTAAGATCGCATTGGTTTTCTTAGGCACCTTTTTTCAAATGGTACTGGTGGTTTCAAATACCACGCGCCAACTGGATGCCTCTTTGATTGAAGCGGCTCAAACCTTGGGTGCGAAAACTTTTACCATGATTCGCCGTGTTATCATTCCTGGTATCACGCCAAATCTTTATAACGATATGCGAATTCTACTTGGCTGGTCATGGACTTGGTTGGTGATCGCAGAATTGATCGGGGTGAAGAGTGGTCTGACGGAGTTTATCGAAACTCAGGGTCGCTGGCGTAACTTTGACAGTGTTTTCCCTATCATTATTATGATTGGTGTTACAGGCTTCGTGACTGATCAAATTCTCGCATCCTTGCGCAAATATTTTTTCCCGTGGACTCCCGAATCATCCGAAAAGAAACACGGCTTTATCGGTCGCTTTGTGCTCTGGATGCTTGATCGCAAGGTTTATGACACACCTAAGAATGGAAAGGCTTAAAGACGATGAGTGATATTATAGAACTACCCAGTTATAAAGAGCAGAGCGATTCTGTTCGCGCTCGTTTTGCGGATATTTATCAGCGTCCCATCAAGCTCGAAGTGAAGGATGTCAGTAAGAGCTTTAATACTGCCAAGGGGCAAATCGATGTATTGAGTCCGATCAGTTTCAATGTGCATCGTCGCGAGTTTATCTCGGTGATTGGTCCATCGGGCTGTGGCAAGTCCACTTTGATCCGCATGCTGGCCGGCTTGGAAACTGTATCCGGCGGACAGTTCTTATTGGATGGCAAAGAAGCTTCCGGCCCCGGTGCAGATCGCGGTATGGTCTTTCAGGGCTACACTTTGTTTCCTTGGTTGACTGTTAAAAAGAACGTAATGTTTGGCTTGGAAGTCAATGGACATTCTGGCACTTCAGTCGAACAAGAAGCGATGCAATGGATCGAATTGGTCGGGCTCGGGCATGCCGCTGAATCTTATCCGAGCCAACTCTCGGGTGGCATGAAGCAGCGGGTGGCCATTGCGCGGGCGCTGGCAAATCAGCCACAGATCTTGTTTATGGATGAGCCCTTTGGGGCTTTGGATCCGCACACGCGTTCACAGATGCAGTCGCACCTGTTGCAAATCTGGCACAACGTAGATGTCACAATCATGTTTGTGACACATGATTTGGATGAGGCGATTTATCTCTCCGATCGCATTCTTGTTTTGAAAGCCAACCCTGGTGAAATACAGGAGTTCATCGAAGTGCCGGTGCCACGTCCGCGCACGCCGGAACAAATGCTGAGTCCGGAGTTTCTCGCGACCAAGCAACGCCTGGAAGAGCTCATTCACCCGAAAGAGCATACCAGCACGCAAGATCTACCCATCGTTCGTATGACGAGTGTAAATGACAATGTTGAATAGATACTGCATCGAATCGCTGACCTGGCCCAAGGTGCAAGCTTTGCAAGCGGAGTGTCCGCTACTGGTCTTGCCGCTTGGAGCGACCGAACAGCATGGGCCGGCCCTGCCAATCAATACCGATACCGTGATCGCCGATGCGCTGTGTCGCGACGCCTGTCAACGTGCACAAGTCGCGATGGCTCCGGTCATCCCTTATACTTCGTCGGCGGCGCACACGGATAAGTGGCCAGGCACGTTTTCACAAACACCGCTTAGCTTTATCCAAACACTGGTGCAATATGCAAAATGGGCGGAAGCGACAGGTTGGAAAAAACTCTACATCGTCAATGCCCATGCCGGCAATGACGCACCCTTGCGGGTGGCCGTCGACCAGGTGCGTATTGAACTGATGGGCCGCCTGCAGATTGGTTTTCTCAACACCTTCTTTATCACACCCGAAATCGAAGCGCACTTTACGCAAGATGCCAAGGATCTGCACGCCAACAAAGGCGAATGTGATCTGATGCTACACCTCGCACCCGATACCGTCGACCTCGATGCGCTTGAAAGCGCCGATGATCCCGATCGCACCGAGGACTTGATTTTCAGCTACCCGGTATCGCAAACCAGTTTGACCGGTGGCACTGGCTATCCCTCTCGAGGCACGGCGGCAGATGGACAAATGCTCTTTGAGAAAATGTGCCTCGCAATCGCCGCCAAGCTAGAGCAAGCCAAACTCGAACAAGCGCCCTTAGCTGAATCAGAATGGGGCAGCGCACCTGATGGCTTTTATTCTTAATCAATAACAGCATGTGGCATATTTTTTGCATTATTCAGTAATACTTTTTGACTAATTCGTAATATTCACTAAACCAAAACATACAAACCAGATGGAAGAACTAAAAAACAAACTCAAAGCCCAAGGGGTTAAATATTGTGTCGGCGCTTACGTAGACATTCACGGCGTGCCAAAGGGTAAGTTCGTACCCATCGATCATTTCGAGCATTTTGCAGAAGGATCGGAGCTCTACACCGGCTATGCCCTCGACGGCTTGGGCCAGCGCCCAAATGACGACGAGATTGCCTCCTTACCGGACACCAATCACATCATCCAATTGCCATGGCAACCGGAAGTGGCATGGATGCCAGCGGACAACACTTTCAAGGGCGAGCCCTACGAGGTCAACACCCGCGTCGCACTGAAGAAGGTGCTGGCGCAGGCTGAAGCAATGGGCTTCACCGTAAATCTGGGCATCGAGTGCGAAGTCTACGTGGTCAAAGAAACGGAGAATGGCGGCATCGAAATCCCCGACCAAAACGATCATTTGGACAAGGTTTGCTACGATGTGAAACGCTTCATGGATCGTTTCACCTGGCTGGACAAGGTGTCCACCACCATCAATGACCTCGGCTGGGACCTTTACTCACTCGACCAGGAGGACGCGACTTCGCAGTTCGAATTCGATTTCAAATACGCCGATGCGCTCACTATGTGTGACCGCTACATCTTCTTCCGCATGATGGCGAAGCAGTATGCCGCCGAAGAAGGTCTCTTGGCCACCTTCATGCCAAAGCCTTTCGCAGATAAGACCGGTAGTGGGGCTCACTTTAATCTATCGCTGGCCGATTCTAAAACAGGCGAAAACCTGTTTAAGGATGCCAACGATCCGCGCGGACTGGGCTTATCAGAGCTCGGTTATCAATTCAGCGCGGGCATCCTCAAGCACGGTCCGGCGCTGTGCGCGGCATTTGCACCAACGGTCAACAGCTATAAGCGTCTCGTGCGCAAGGGCCTGATGTCTTACTATTCATGGGCTCCCGTATTCAATTCATACGGCAGTAACAATCGCACCAATTCGCTGCGCGTGCCGATGGGCGGCGGACGCATCGAATCGCGCAATGCCGATGCGTCTTGTAATCCATACCTCGCCGCCACTTTGATGCTGGCTGCAGGCTTACAAGGGATCCAAGAGAAATTAAATCCCGGCGAGGCTCAGGAGGAAAACCTCTACGAATTCACCCCAGAGCAGTTGGCCGAACGCGGGATCAGCGAACTGCCACGCTCGCTCGACGAGGCGGTGCATGCCTTTGCCTCCGATCCCTTCGTCGAAGAAGTACTCGGCAGCACATTACGCGACGAATTCATTCGCTATAAGAGTGAAGAATGGCGTCAATATCACCAACGCGTCACAGACTGGGAAGTCGATCATTACGCGCGTCGGTTTTAGTTAAAAGAATTCTTCTCTCTTAATTCCTAATTCTTAATTCATTATGATACACTCAGAAAAACTCCACGGTGGCACGATGTGGTCCAAAGTGATCGGTCGTGGTAAAACACTCCGACTCACGGATATTGATGGCAAAGCCAATGTTGGCATGTTGCTGTATAATGCACTGGAAAAAGAAGAGCGGTATAACATGCCGGATACATTGAAGGGGCAGCATATCTTCTATCTGACCGCGCCCTTTTGTGTGCACTCTGACATGGGGCGTCTCTTTTGCTCCATCACTGCAGACACAGCTGGGTGGCATGATACAGTTTGCGGCTGTTCGGATGCCGCACTGGTGGCCAAGAAGTATGGCAGCAAGCCTTATCAAGAAGCGCATAATGCTTGCTATCGTGATGCGCAGCGTGCCTTTCTAATTGAACTGGCCAAGTGGGACATGGGCAAACGCGACTTGGTGCCAAACCTTAACTGGTTTTCCAAAGTCGTATCGGACGAAGCTGGCAAACTGAGCTACGTGCCGGGTGCATCCAAGCCAGGTAGCTACATCGACCTGCGCTTCGAGATGGATACACTGGTGGTGCTCAACACTTGTCAGCACCCCCTCGATCCAAATCCCGAATACGACCCAGGCGATGTGCAGTTAGAGGTGTTTAAATCTGAAGCGCCCACCGCAGACGATGCATGTTTTCAATCCCGCCCGGAAAATCTCCGCGCTTTTGAAAACACTGAAACCTATCATAAACTTCGATTCTAATAAACCGTAGGGGCTTCACTTGTGAAGACCGCCGATCCCAAGCACCGAACCAACACGCAAACCACTGCGGTCTTCACAAGTGAAGCCCCTACAAGTTAATCATCATGTCCAATTTAACTGAAAGCACTCTCAATCCTGAAAAAGCTAGCTACCGCGAGGTGATTCCCGCCGGCGAATACTGGTTGCACGAAATCAAAAAAGGTCAGACGCTGCGCATCCTCGACATGGAGGGCAATCAAGCGGCCGACACCTTATTCTACGATGCCAAGGATCCGGAAAATCGCTATAGCGCCTCCGATACCATTCAACGTCAAGCGGCACTGTATTTAACCACCGGCACGAAGCTCATCTCGAGTCAGGGCGATGAGCTATTAACGATTACCGCCGACACCTGCGGACGTCACGACACAGTCGGCGGCGCCTGCTCGCGCGAGAGTAACACGATGCGCTACGCGCACGACAAAGAGCACATGCACGCCTGCCGCGATAGCTTTATCTGCGGCATCCAACATTGGGGCCCCGATCTAGGGAAGCGTGACATTACTTGTAATATTAACTTCTTCATGAATGTGCCCGTCACACCTGAAGGAAAGCTCACATTCGAAGACGGCATTTCCGCTCCAGGGCGATACGTCGAAATGAAGGCCGAGCGCGATGTGATGTGCCTGATCTCGAACTGCCCACAGCTGAATAACCCATGTAACGGATACAACCCGACCCCCGTCGAAGTGATCATCTGGGATCAGTAAAAATTGTATTTGTAGGGGCGCCACTTGTGACGCCCGCCGAGAACCTGAACCGAACCAACAACACTGCGGGCGTCACAAGTGAAGCCCCTACAGAAAAATGTTCCAAAAAGTCCTGATAGCCAACCGCGGCGAAATCGCTTGCCGTATCATTCGCACACTCAACGCGCTCAAAGTGGCTTCCGTCGCGATCTACTCCGACGCGGATTGTGATGCGCCACACGTATCCATGGCCACGGAGAGTTATCGCATCGGCCCACCAGCCGTGAGCGAAAGCTATCTACAAGCGGATAAGATTCTGGAGATCGCGAAACAAAGCGGGGCCGAGGCGATTCACCCTGGCTATGGTCTACTGAGTGAAAATGCAGACTTCGCCGCCGCCTGCGAGGCCGCAGGGCTGGCCTTTATTGGGCCCACTGCAGCGAGCATGTTGGCTTTTGGTCTCAAGCATGAGGCTCGCCGCTTGGCACAAGAGAATGCCGTGCCGCTCTTGCCGGGCAGCCCTTTGCTGAAGAGCTTGGAAGAAACCAAACCACTCGCGCTGGAGATTGGCTACCCCGTCATGTTAAAGAGCACCGCCGGTGGTGGTGGGATCGGCATGCAGATTTGCGCGGACGAATCGGAACTGGTCGAAGCCTACGATCGAGTGGAGCGTTTGAGCCAAAGTCACTTCGGGCAAGGTGGCATCTTTCTTGAGAAGTTCGTGGTGCATGCGCGTCACCTGGAAGTGCAAATCTTTGGCGACGGACACGGCCACGTGGTCTCACTGGGCGTGCGCGATTGCTCGACCCAGCGTCGCAATCAAAAGGTGATTGAAGAAACCCCACCAGCCAATGTGCCGGACTCGGTGATCGATGGCTTGCAGCAGGCTGCCTTGCAACTAGCAAAAGCAGCCAGCTATCGCTCTGCGGGCACGGTGGAATTTATCTACGATAATGATAGCCACCAATACTACTTCCTCGAGGTCAATACACGGCTACAAGTAGAGCACGGTGTCACCGAACTGGTCACGGGCGTCGATTTAGTTAGTTGGATGGTGCAACTCGCTGCGGGTGATATGAGCCTTTCCGAGGAGTCGAACATTGTGCCACAGCAGGGCCACGCCATTCAGACGCGTCTCTATGCCGAAGACCCAAACAAAGATTTTCAACCTTCGAGCGGACTGCTCACCCAAGTGGTCTTCCCCGAGGATGTGCGCTGCGATCACTGGCTCGCTTCGGGCACGGAGGTCAGCCCATATTACGATCCCCTTTTAGCAAAGCTACAGGTGTATGCGGAAGACCGTCCCCAAGCTGTGGCTGCGATTAAAGACGCGCTCGATCAAACACGCCTGGACGGCATCGAAACTAACTTAAACTACTTGCGCTCGGTGGTGGATGCAGAGGTCTTTATCAAGGGCGAAGTCGTGACAAAGACTCTGGCCTCGCATGTGTATCAACCACGCAGTTTTGAAATCCTACGCTCCGGCACCATGACCACAGTGCAGGATTTCCCCGGTCGGGTGGGCTATTGGGAAGTCGGCGTGCCACCTTCGGGGCCGATGGATAGTTTGGCTTTTCGCTTGGGGAATCGCTTGCTGGGCAATGATTTTGATGCCGCTGGGCTTGAGATCACTGCCAATGGGCCACGTATCCAATTCAACACTACCTGCACAGTTGTGCTCACAGGTGCAGCGATGGAGACGCAGCTGGATGGCGAATCCGTCGACTTCTATAAGCCTTTTGAAGTGCCAGCCGGCTCCATCTTGGATATCGGCAAGACAACCGGTGCAGGCGTGCGCAGTTATCTTAGTATTCTAGGAGGGATCGATGTGCCGAAGTATTTGGGCAGTCGCTCGACATTTACACTTGGCCAATTTGGTGGTCATGGTGGCCGTGCTCTACGACTGGGCGATGTTCTCTATATCGGAGCAGAGCCTGAAGATGCATCGATCACAACTTTCGCAGACGAAGCCGCGATCCCTCGCCTCTCCAATGTTTGGGACATCGCCGTCTTGTATGGCCCCCATGGGGCCCCCGAGTTCTTCACGCCAAAGGATATTGAAACCTTCTTTGAAAATGAATGGGAAGTGCACTACAACTCCGCGCGCACAGGCGTGCGATTGATTGGCCCCAAGCCAGAGTGGGCGCGCACCGACGGTGGCGAAGCGGGACTGCACCCTTCCAATATTCACGACAATGCTTACGCTATCGGCGCGATCGACTTTACCGGCGACATGCCCGTGATCTTAGGGCCCGATGGCCCCAGTCTGGGTGGCTTTGTGTGCCCCGCTACAATCATCCAATCCGAGCGCTGGAAAATGGGGCAGCTTAAACCAGGCGACAAGGTGCGCTTCCGCTGCGTCACCCGTGAAGAAGCGGAGCACTTGCGCAGTGTGCACGAGGAAAGCATCCTGACGCTGGAGACAGACTTCTCCGTGCCGGATTCCCCGCGCATCCCTGCTCCGCAAGAGGCGATTTTACACGACGAGGGCGAAGGTGCGGATCGCATAGTCATCCGCCAGGCCGGCGATGCTTACATCCTCGCGGAAGTGGGCCCGATGGCACTCGATTTCAAATTACGCTTCCACATTCACGTGCTCTACGAGGCCTTGAAGAAAGAGACCTTTGAGGCGGTGCAAGACATCACTCCTGGCATCCGCTCCTTGCAGGTGCATTTCGATCCTGCCAAGGTCAGCGCAGAATCGGTGGCCGCGTGGATTGCTTTGGTCAATGCAAAGTTGCCACCACTGGAAAATGTGACAGTGCCCTCGCGTGTGGTGCATCTGCCACTCTCCTGGGATTCACCTTCCACCAAAAAGGCGATCGATATCTATATGCAGTCCGTGCGCCCCGACGCACCATGGTGCCCGGATAATATCGAATTCATTCGTCGTATCAATGGATTGGATACACGAGAAGACGTCTACAATGTAGTCTTCAACGCTCGCTACGTAGTGCTGGGACTCGGCGACGTCTACCTCGGCGCACCCGTTGCGACGCCACTGGACCCACGCCATCGCTTGGTCACGACTAAATACAATCCTGCCCGCACATGGACTCCGGAAAATGCCGTCGGCATCGGGGGCGCTTACATGTGCATCTACGGCATGGAAGGCCCCGGCGGGTATCAGTTTGTTGGCCGCACAGTGCAGATGTGGAATCGCTACCGCAGCACTGCTTCTTTCGAACCAGGCAAACCTTGGTTGCTACGCTTCTTTGATCAGATCCGTTACTATCCTGTCAGCGAGGATGAGCTGAATCAAATGCGGAAAGACTTTCCGCACGGCCGTTTCGAGCCAAAGATAGAAGAAGGCGAATTCAGCCTAGCAGATTATCAGGCCTACCTAGCTGAGAACGATGACAGCATTCGCGAATTCAAAACCAAACAACAAGCCGCATTTGAAGATGAGCGTGCCCGCTGGAAAGCTGCCGGACTGGATTCCTTCGTAGAAGAAGAAGTCATGCAGGCAGAAGACGATACCGCTGGCTTGCCCGCAGGTGCAGAGCCAGTGGAAAGTCCTGTGGCCGGAAGTGTCTGGAAGATACTCTTAGAGGAAGGAGCGACAGTCGCCGTCGGTGATACCATCGCGGTCCTGGAATCCATGAAGATGGAAATCAAACTCGAAGCCCCGATTGCTGGCACTTTATGTGCTATTCTCTGTAAAGAAGGCCAAGCCGTTCAGCCAGGGCAATCACTCTTTGGTATCACGCCTAATGACTAATTTACAATTATAACGTAGATGACATGGGAGTTTATCAGGAGCGTGGAAACGCTACAGTGACAAACTTATGCAAAACCCCACATCATCTACGAACATCAATAAGAAC
>NZ_JARXIC010000044.1 GCF_031127905.1 Thalassobacterium sedimentorum
ATAGGGAGCTGAGCCTGACCGCTCGGCTCCCACCTTTAACTCTCGAAAACCTTAAAATACACACGCGCCGCGTAGCGGCTTTGTTCAACCAGTCGCGGTAGTCAACAGATTTCGCTGGCGCTCATCTATCGGAAGCTAAACTTGCTTCATCAAACTTCGACTGATTCGATGTTGGACGTTTGACCTTTAGCGTTCAACGTTCAACCATCCTTCGACATGAAATCTTCTGAACAACTTTTTAAACGTGCGCAGGAACTCATTCCTGGCGGCGTGAACTCGCCTGTCCGTGCTTTCCGTTCTGTGGGCGGCGCTCCTTTCTTTACTCAAAGTGCCAAGGGCGCGCACCTGACCACCGCCGATGGGGCCGAACTGATCGACTTCGTTTGTACCTGGGGCCCAGCCATCCATGGGCACAACGATCCAGACATCCGCGCAGCGATCGCGACCGCGCTGGAAAACGGCACCAGCTTTGGCACGCCTAATCCGTATGAGGTCACGATGGCGGAACTGCTCGTCGACATCGTGCCTTCGGTCGAGAAGGTGCGGATGTGCAACTCTGGCACCGAAGCCACCATGTCGGCCATTCGCCTGGCACGTGGCTACACCGGCCGCAGTAAGATTATAAAATTCGCGGGCTGCTACCATGGGCATGTGGACTCGCTCTTGGTCAAGGCCGGATCGGGCGCACTGACGCTGGGCAACCCCGACAGCGCCGGCATTCCAGCCAGCTTTGCGGCGGAAACCATTGTGCTGGACTACAACGATCCAGAAGCGGTGCAGGCCTGCTTCGCGCAACAGGGCGACGAGATCGCCGCGATCATTGTCGAACCATATCCGGCCAACTGTGGACTCATCTTACCCGACGATGGCTATCTGGAATTACTACGCGAGCTCTGCACCAGCAATGGTTCGGTCTTAATCTTCGACGAAGTCATGACAGGCTTCCGCCTGGCCCTCGGTGGCGTGCAAGAGCGCATCGGCATCACGCCCGACCTCACTGCATTGGGCAAAATCATCGGTGGCGGCCTGCCAGTAGGCGCCTTCGGTGGCAAAGCTGAGATCATGGATCACCTCGCACCGCTCGGTCCCGTTTACCAAGCCGGCACCCTCAGTGGCAATCCGCTCGCGATGGCCGCCGGTATCGCTGCACTTCAGAAGCTAAAAGATAGCAATCCGTATCCGCTCTTCGAAACAATGGGCGCACAGATTCGCGAAGCGCTGCTAGCGACGGCCAAGGAAAAGGGCTTAGCGCTACAAGTGCCCCAAGTGGGCTCGATGTTTGGCCTCTTCTTCAGCGAAGCGCCTGTGCGTAATTACCAAGACGCAACCAGCAGCCAGACACAACACTTCAATACGCTCTTTAAATATGCACTCGACCACGGGGTCTATCTACCTCCCTCGGCTTACGAGACCTGCTTCATCTGCACCGCTCACAACGGTACCGACGTCGAGCAAGCCGTGGAAGTGCTCGTGGCAGGCATCCGCTCTATTTAGTGAGTCGACCCTAATTCGATCTCATACAGTCGCCCCACCACAACTCGAGCCTTGTCCAGCAGTACAGCCAAAGCAGTGCGTCCCAACTTGAATAGCTCGCATCTGCCAATCACTCAAATCCAAATCCCACAAGCGATCTGGAGCTGCCTTGGAACCATGCTGCAAACCTAATTGTTGATTAAAATCGCAGTCAAAAAGATCGCCTTCCCATCCGACACTGATCGTGTCACGACACATTAAACCATCGATGGATGCAGGGTTAAAATTCTCCAATAATAATTGCATGTAGGACTGATAACTATCTTGACGCTTTAAATACGAAGTAAATCTAGCAACGGGCATATTTGTAATCGCATACAAGTCATTAAAAACGACATTAAAGTGAGCCTTTAATTCACGCTTATAATCAACTTCCAATTCCAACTGATCAGGAGGTAACTGAGCTCCAATCGGGTTGAATACTAGATCCAGCTTTAATGCAGGATCTGAGCCATAACCGAGCGCATTTAATGTTTGCAGTGCTTGTATGCTCGAATCAAAGACGCCACTCCCCCGTTGTGCGTTCACATTTTCTGGAGAATAGCACGGCATTGAAGCAACAATATGCACCCCATGCTTTGCATGAAAATCAGCCACCCATTCATAGCCTGGCTCATTCAAAATCGTTAAGTTACAGCGATCCATCACCGAACGTCCCATTTCGCGCACCGCTTGTACTAAATAACGAAAATGCGGCATCATTTCAGGAGTGCCACCGGTCAAATCAACGATCTCAATTTCAGTATGACGCAGCCAATCCAGAATACGATCCACGGTCTCCAATGTCATTATTTCTTTTCGATGCGGCCCTGCATTCACATGGCAGTGTACACATGTCAAATTACACATTTTGCCAGTGTTTACCTGCAACACCCGAGGTGCTTTCCGAGATAATTTACACTGATGAGCTGCAAGTGTGTCCTGAAAAGAAGCTGTAGTCATGATCGGCATCCGGCTTTGAGCACAACGCACGATAATTTATTCCATCCGATTTTTGTGACATTGAGATAAGGCCTGATAATCAAAAATACTCACTACGAGAGAAACTGCAACACTAACAAAGAGATCACGGATGTAGGTATCCACAGCAAGACCCCCAATAACAGAGGTCGGCATCCGACCTGACGACACAGGGTGGGTACCATTCCCGCACCAATCAAGAAGAGTGCAGCAGTTAGAATGCGTTGACTCGCTTGAAACACGATCTGCCCCACTGCCTGCAACTCAGGTAATATCCAAACAACAGCCGCCACAAATATGAAGCCGAGAATAAACCATGGTAACGGGAACCGAACACTCTGTTGACCACAATGCGCTTCCTTCTCCATAGCATCTTCACGATACATATAACTGACGACGCAAGCAATTGGAATGATCCACAAGGAACGCGCTAACTTTACTGTAGTTGCAAGCATCAACGCTTCTGGACTATAAGCCAAGCCTGCTCCGACCACCGAACTGGTGTCATGTATCGCCAAGGCAGCCCACCAAGCAAACAGTTGATCACTTAAATCAAGCATGTGCCCCACCCACGGAAAAACCATAAGTGCTACCGAATTTAAAGTAAACACCACAGCTAACGCCGTAGCGCTATGCAGTGACCGTGGACGCATGACCGCTGACACCGCGGCAATGGCACTTCCGCCACATATTGCAGTCCCCACACAAATGAGGAACCCGGTCTCCCGCTGAACATGTAATAAACGCGCGCACAACGTCCCACCCAACAGTATCAAACTGATACTCACAAATGTCATCGCCAAGCCATTCAATCCAGCCTGCACTACCATGGGTAAATGAATTCCAGCGCCCAGTCCCATAATCGAGAACTGCAATAAGCGGTGCGCACAGTCACTCCAGCGCCGGGGACTTCGATTGCAGCCGAACTGAGCGATCCCCACTCCAAGACCAAGTGCCAATGCCCCACTCACTGGCGTGCAAATAACCAATAGAATGCCCGCTGGAATCATCCACTCCCGGTAGTTTAATAACTTTGGCTGATTAATTTTCATGCTGCAAGTATAACGCAGATCACTCGCAATAGGTAATTGATATTTTCTATTTACTATCAGATTATTCTATAACAAAATACATACATGAAACCTTCGCTGCCACGTCTCGACCCGGAATGGCTCTCAACCTTTCTAGCAATTACCCAACATGGTGGAATGCTCGCGGCCGCACGCGCACTCCATGTTTCTCAACCCACACTCTCAGCACGCATACAACGTCTGGAAGACGCCGTAGGACAGAGCCTATTCGACCGTTCCAGTCAAGGAATGCAACTCAATGACGCAGGTAAACGCTTACTACCGGTGGCGAAAAAGCTGCCCAATCTACTCAATGAAGCACTTACATCAGTAAATCCTCACAGCGTGCAAGCACTCACTAGTCCGATTCGACTGTCTGCTAGCTCGACGCTCTCTGATTTTGTATTCCCCCAATTATTGGCTCAATTTCGCAAAATTCATTCCAGTTCAGGCATCGAACTGCGTTCAGAAAACACGGACGAAGTACTCTCATCCGTGCGGAGCGGACGTGTCTGGCTCGGAGCCGTCGAAGGACTCACCCGCGCGGCAGGTTTGCACTTGGAACCCTTCGCAATAGATGAGATTATTCCCATTTACGCGCCCGATCAGGTAAGTCAAAAACTCAAGCAACAACTGTCCAAACCGCTCAGCATCGAAATGCTGACCACTCTACCGATTCTGTGGAGAGAATATGGGTCTGGCACGCGCCGAGTGATTGAAGAATATTTCACTCAGCACGGCGTACGCTTAAGCACACTGAAGCCCAATCTGGTATTTGGTAGTACAATGGCACTCAAACATGCCACCCTTGAAGGCATGGGCATCGCCTTCATGCCTCGGCGTGTACTACAACAAGAGCTTGCTCTAAAAAGACTTTGCGAAATTGATTCGCTCAACCTTTCAATCCAGCGCACGTTTAGCTGGGTCATTCCCAACGGAGAGCTCCCACCCGAGTTGAATGCATTCTACCGATGGGTAAATACCCAATTCACAAACGCATGAGAACAACACCGATCACTGTGCATGCATCGTCTCATGAGCCACCTGACGCAAAGAGACCGCTTGTTCATCACTAAAATCATTTGGTTTGTAAGAAACTTCACGTGCATCTGCATTGAAAAAGAATTCATACCAGACTAAAGCCCCCAGGTACTCACCATATTTGCCAGCATGATAACCGTCGTTGGCAACATACATGTTCCCCTCATTATTCTTTCTCCAATAAAAAATTTTATGCAGGCTCTTACTTTGATCCGGCAAATTATACTGATCTGCGGGATATACTAAAGTCTTAGTATCAATTGTCGTGGGTTGATAATCCCAAAGTGCTTCTTTTTTAGCATTCTGAAATGCGGTCCCCACAGGTATGACTCGCAGGCCGAACTCCTCAGCGACTTGAGCATATGCAGCATGCAAATCAGCATACATTGCATCCGGCTTTAACCCCCAACTCTTAACACGATAACTATCAATACTGTGCGCCCATGTCTCATGGATAACAATCTCTGCGTCTGGAGCATATTGCTTTATGTATGCAATCAGACGTTCAGTATAAGGATAAAAGGTATCAATTTTAAAACTCTTCGAACTAACCTGTTGGATGGTGATATAATCCCACTCCCCATCCTCCAACATTTCTTTGAGTGGAACCTGCTTACGAATATCCTCTCCATTCATATTGTATAGATAGGCCTTTCCTTTAGTCGCATCCAACTCATGCGCCTCCGCAAGACTCACATGCTTATCCAATGGGCAGCCCCCGATATAGGCATACGCAACATCTGCAGACAAATCCGGATTGGATTTGATGATCTGAGGCAGGTAGCGCATCGAATTTCGAGTAAAACTATTCCCCACGCCTAGTATTCGCAAAGGAGCCTCTCCTGCAGATAAAGTACCTGCACTAAGGGATATTAATAAAAAAAAGAGAATCTTTTTATACAACTTCATAATTAATAATGGTAGCGGGAAAAAGAAAAAGTTGATTATAGAATACCCGTAAAAAATCAGCACAAGGTTTAACTCCGAAAAACGTATGCTAAAAATCGCAAGCCATCAGCTATCATATCCTCTTATGCCCACAATCACTGAATACGGCACAATGGATAAGACGCAGCTACTGAAAAAATCGGCGACAAGAATTGGGAATCATATACCAGTGCACATCATTATCGGCATGGCTCATGCTATACGTTCCACCTTCGCACAAATTTAGAGCTGCATATCAAATGACATTTACTTCCAGTTTTTCACCAAAATTAAACTGCTTAATCGCGACATTATGCATGAGTGTGCTCAGTACATCCCAAGCCGATAATATCAAAGACACGCTGCAAACGGCCATTGACCGTGATGCAAACGAAACCATAGAGATCTCACAGAGAATATGGGATTATGCTGAATTAGGTTACCAAGAGTTTAAGAGCTCAGAGTTACTACAGCAAAATGCTCAAATGGCAGGTTTCTCAGTAAAATCAGGAGTCGCTGACATTCCCACCGCATTTGTCGCCAGTTATGGTTCTGGCTCACCAGTCATTGGTATCATGGGCGAATTCGATGCACTACCAGGCCTCTCTCAGACCGTCACACACGAGCGTGAAGAACATGTCGAAGGGGGCGCGGGACATGCCTGTGGCCACAACCTTTTTGCCGCGGGGTCCTGGGCGGCCGCGAAAGCCATTAAAGAGCAAATCGAAGGTGGCACTCTCTCTGGTACGATCCGTTTCTACGGAACCCCCGCCGAGGAAGGAGGAGCTGGCAAGGTTTACATGGCACGCGCCGGACTCTTCGAAGATGTGGACGTTATGCTTCACTGGCATCCGGCGGGGTTCAACGATGCATCACCCCGCTCAACCAACGCCAATAAAGGCGCCAAATTTCGCTTTCATGGAATCCCGGCACACGCGGCATTGTCGCCCGAAAAAGGTCGCTCTGCATTAGATGCAGTCGAAGCCATGAATTTCATGGCCAATCTAATGCGCGAGCACGTACCAGAGGCAACTCGTATCCACTACGTCATTACAAACGGTGGAGAAGCTCCCAATGTTGTGCCAGAGTTCGCCGAAGTATTTTACTACATTCGCCACCCAGACTTCCAAACTGTACGCGAACTCTTTGACCGCCTAGTGTTGACAGCTGAAGCCGCTGCCATGGGCACCGAGACTACGATGGAGTACGAAGTGATCAATGGCTCATATAACATACTCCCAAACGAAGCACTATCTCGTATAACCTATAATAATTTAATCAAAGTGGGCGGCGTTAGCTACAATGCTGAAGAGCAGAAATTTGCTGAAAACTTATATGCAACTCTATACAAGCCAAATAAACCACTAGGCTCACAAGAGAACGTTGAGCCCTTTATACCTTCCGCTGGTCGGGCATCCAGCGATGTTGGCGACGTCTCATGGTTGGTCCCAACCACTGGTCTCACCACTGCTTGCTTAATTCCCGGTTCCTACCTCCACACCTGGCAAGCTGTCGCTGCAGGTGGATCTAGCATCGCTCATAAGGGCATGCTTAATGCCGCAAAAGTTCTGGCAATGACAGCGGCAGACCTGCTTCAGGATCCCACTCTCATCGCAGCAGCCCGAGAAGAATGGGAAGCATCAAGAGGCGAAGATTTCGAATACTATCCGCTCTTGGGAGAGCGCGAACCTCCCCTCGACTATCGAAAATAAGCTGCTGCCCATCCTAATTCCGCTTAGGTGGCGCGGGCCCCGTCACTCAAGGATTGAGGTCGTAGGACATCAAACGCCGATTACTTCGCAGTGTTTCGCAAAGCATATTTGAGAACAAAGCGTGTTTAGAAGCCATGCGGATTGCGTCCACTGCCACGCATACGCTGCTGCTTCACCGCTGGCGGATTCTCCAGGTAGAGGCCGTACCATTGGTCCCCCAAGCCTGCATTAGAAAAACTCTTAGCACGATCATTGGACAGGTGTTCCCAGTTCCGACTGAAAGTATCGGCTCCAGTGGCTTCTTTGGCCTTCAACAGCACTCGACGGGCTTCATTGGGCTCGCCAACTTGAACATAGATCCAAGACATCAAGCCGTAAAGCAAAGTGCCACGGTCGCCCCGAAACCACATAATCTGGCGCTTGAAGACCTTTTTCGCGCCCTCCAAATCATCATTCTTATAGCAGCGCGCCATTCTCATGGCCACCGCCATGGGATCCATCATCATCGGGCCTCTCAAGAAACCGCATGTGGCTAGGATCTCGTCAACCTTGTCGAATTCCTTCAGCTGATAGTAGAACTGCAGTCGCATAGTAGCAATCTGGCGCCCAGTGAGTAAGGACCACTTCCGAAAGGGTTCGAGTCCCTGAGTGAGCTCTAAGCCCTGTTTTAACATGGCCTTTTGATCCATTTCGATCGCGCGTTGTATCTGCTTAACATTTCCACCGGGCTTGTTCTGAAACTGCTGCACCTTCCGCTGTATCCGTCTCTGAGCGGCTTGCATGCTTTCCTGAAGCGCGCCTTGAGGCTTAGACATCTTTTTCCGAACCAAGAATCCGATCAGGAAAAACGTGCCAGTAAATCCAGCCAGACTTAAGAAGACTGTCGTCCCCGAACTAAACTGCGAAGTGATCAAGACACTCGCCAATGCGATAGCGACCAGCGCTGAAATGAGAAGTGAAAGCATACTTTGAGACTTTTTGTCTAATGAATTTAATCCGTAACTTGATTTCTCCCAGGATGACATGCGCACCAGAAAGACGTCAAAGACCAATTTTACGAGAGTCTCTCTCTTTTCTAAAATAAAGTCACTTCAGAATGGCACGGAGTTAAGCCGCATGTTGCGTAAAAAAAAGCATCGAAGGGTTTCAAGCAACTGCTATGCAGTTAGTTGCGAAAATACCAAAAAACCTTCGATGTCAGAAAAGAAACAAAAAGAACTTCGATTCACAAGCAGTAAAGCACGTCGTGTGACTGCGCGTTTCGACGCGGGCGCTTTCCCAATACAAAGATCCTCTTTCGTGCCGACAGCGGCTTTTGCCGTCACCGCACACTGGGGTGGTGTGAACGTCATGGGGTGGATTACATCGTAGGGCTTGCTCGTAATTCAGTCTGCAACGATTCGGCCAGAGTCTACAAATGCAGGCCGCCGAAGCTTTGGAGGCTCAGGGGTGTAAGCAGAAGCTCTTTGGGCAACTCAGTTACGCGGCAGGCAGTTGGAAGCGCAAGCGCCGCGTAATCCACAAGGCCGAGCACACCGACAAGGGGGCCAACCCACGCTTCGTCGTGACGAGTCTGCGTGCAGAGCCTGAGTCAGTCTACCGCCAATACTGCAAACGCGGCGAGATGGAGAACAACATCAAGAAGCAGATGATGCTCTACAGTGATCGCACCAGCGCCATCAGTGGTGGGCGGACCAGTGGCGCGTGTTACTCTCATCGCTCGCTTACCTGCTGATGGACACCATCCGCAGGCTTGCCCTCAAAGGCACCGAGCTGGAAAAAGCAACGGTTCATACAATACGCCTGAAGCTGGTCAAGATTGGTTGCCTGTTCCAGCGCAAGAGTGCCCGCTACGTCATACCTCTGAGCGCAGCAGGCCCCTTCAAAGAACTCTTTGAACACGTGGCCGCACGTCTGCGCCCAACGTAAACGCAGGCATGCGGGCTAGAACGTTTCTCAATAGTAATGACATACATCGTATAATGAAATGAAGAAATCTAAATGAACCGCCTCATGCCCCAAAGCGGTGAAGCGCTCACTCTTACCTTTGCTGTATATACTCAGGTAAGTTCAAGCAATTGATGCAAACGCTCAACATTCACCAGTGCCGTCCTCCATGACAGTGGAATCGCTTCGGCGCCTTGACTAGCTCCCAACAGAAGCCCCAAGGCCAACCCACGGGCACAATTATCGCCTCCAGCCATCGCATTCTCGGAGAATGCCTTCGGCAAGTCATCCCCATGCTTGAGTGCGAGATAGATCACCGCTGGCAGAGCCGATGCAATGGGGCAGGATTGACCCAGTTGAGCAATCGCCTCGACCGAATCCAGCCCGAGCACCTGCTCAGCTTCTCCCAAAGCCCAGGCGGGAGCGGTCGCTCTTACAGTGCTAACAAAATCCATACCATGTAAAATACGATACCCCGCAGTCGCTAAAAAAGTGGCTGCCTGATGCGAAGCTTCGCTAGCATGAGTCAGCAACGTTTGCTCAACACAAGCAGTAACAACCTCTGCTTCCGGTGCCTTCGCCATGTAAGCAAGCATTGGTGCAATACGCACCGCCCCGGCCAGTTCCTTCGAATCACTTCCCGCCCGAAGCGCCGACGCTCCCTGCTCTAAGTTCTGCAAGGTAGCTTTAGTCGCATGATCCAAATAATCGCGATACCCAGGCCACATACGGACCCAATTTTGCATAAAGCTGCCAGCATCCCATCCTTGATTCTGCAGTAAGTCATCCAGCAGACACAGAGCCTGATCACCGACGTGGCTTTGCTCCCCTGCTCCCTTTGTAGGATGATATGAATCCACACCGGGAGCTTGATACTCCGTGACATAACCAAATTTCTGCGCCAACTCTGAGCAGTCATAGATCCAGTGCACTCCCAGTGAAAGCGCATCCGCTGCAAAACTGCCGAAAAGCAGCCCGGCACGCCGTTGATAAATATCGTCCATAAAAATGTGTGAGGTTGACTCTAGAAACAACTAAATAGCGTTCATTGCTATAAAACCAACAAAGAGACAAAAAGATCAGAAAGCGCAAACTGCCCCGGCAATTAGACAGCAAACGAAATGGAATCAAGTCGTGTGGAGCCAAAGTAACGCAAACACTACTTTGCTGGCTTGACTGTGCGCCCAGTCCTGTCTGCTTTTTTCAAGACTACTTTTCACATGATCGACATTAAGCTACTTCGCGAGCAACCGGATTTCGTCCGCGCTGCCATTGCCAACAAGAAATTCAAGACCGACATCGACTCGGTGCTTGAACTGGATGCTGCCCGCCGCACTAAGATAACCGAGGCGGAGCAAGCTCGTGCCGCACAAAAGGCCGCCAATAAGGAAATGGCAGCTCTGCCCAAGGGCTCTCCAGAGTTTCTCACAGCTGTCAAAGGAATGAAGGCGATGGCGAATCGTGCCAAAGAACTCGAAGCCGAAGCCAAAACTGCTGACGAAGCTTTTCAAGAGGCCTTTCTCTCCATTCCAAATCTACCGGATCCTTCGGTGCCGGTAGGCAAGGGAGAAGATGAGAATGTAGTCGCTTCGACGTGGGGTGATGCCGATGCCGATTACCCATACGCCCTACCTCACTTTGATATTCCATGGTTTGAATCCCGTATTGATTTTGCGCGCGGAGTCAAAACAGCAGGCGCAGGTTTCCCGTTCTATGTGGGAGAAATGGCGCGACTGGTCCGAGCTCTGGTCAACTTTTTTCTGGAAGAGGCACGCTTAAACGGCTACGAGGAAGTGCTACCTCCTATCGTAGTGAATGCGGAAAGTGCAACGGCGACAGGCCAATTACCTGACAAAGAAGGCCAAATGTATGTTGATGAAAAAGAGGGCCTTTACCTAATCCCCACCGCAGAGGTGCCAGTAACCAATTTCTATCGCGACGAAATCCTCGACAGTGACCAGTTACCAATTATGCGCTGCGCCTACACCCCCTGCTTCCGACGTGAAGCAGGCAGCTGGGGCGCACATGTGCGCGGGCTAAACCGCCTGCACCAGTTTGATAAAGTCGAACTGGTCAAATGGACCGATGCCGACAGCTCAATGCAAGAGCTGGAAAAACTTCGCGAAAATGTCGAAGCCACACTGCAGAAGCTGGAACTCCCCTATCGCGTACTCCGTATGTGCACAGGCGATATTGGTTTCCCACATGCCAAGCAATACGATCTGGAGGTTTTCGCTGCTGGACAAAAACGCTGGCTGGAAGTGTCGAGCTGTTCCAATTTCACCGACTTCCAAGCGCGTCGCGCCGGCATTCGCTATCGTGGCCCTGATGGCAAGCCGATAACCGCTCATACTCTCAACGGATCAGGTCTTGCGGTACCGCGTGTGCTTGCAGCTATTTTGGAAAACCATCTACAAGCCGACGGTCGCGTCAAAGTGCCTGCTTGTCTGCAACACTGGATGCAGCAAGAGTATATTGGCGAAGCAAAGTAATTCTGCTAATAGCTAATAGCGTTCCAAGTCGCATAACAAGCCAGGCAATGCGTACGCTGGAAAGCTTGCCTTAGCGCCAAGAATCAACAGCCTCCACGGTCAATGGAAATTCTACAAGAAGCAATTGCATCGCGCAATGTCGTGGTCTGGATCATACTCCTGGTTCTGCTGATCCTCTTCATTAAAATCCTGAAAAGTGCCGGTAAAGGCTTAGTCATACTACTCATTTGCCTAGGTCTGGTATTCATGTTCGCGAAAATATTCCCGGGCTTGCTGGATCCTTTGGTGGACTTCGTACGCGGCGGCTGGCTGGGTGATAGCCGCCCAAGTCAACCTTGGTAACGCAGCCCAATCACTGGCCTCCAAGGGCTCAATTAATTAAAATAGAGTCACAGACTTGATCTTCTTGCGAATTTGGCATTGCAGGCGAGAGCAAGGGGCATTTGCTAGCTCCCCTTATGGCTAAGCAGGCACAAACCGCAATCACTCCTACTCGTAACGAAGACTATCCCGAATGGTACCAACAGGTCGTCAAGGCTGCCGACCTAGCGGAAACCTCTCCTGTTCGCGGATGTATGGTCATCAAACCCTGGGGCTACGCAATATGGGAGAACATTCAACGCGATCTTGACCGACGCTTCAAGGAGACCGGCCACAAAAACGCATACTTCCCGCTCTTCATCCCGATGAGCTTTTTACAAAAGGAAGCTGATCACGTAGAAGGTTTTGCCAAGGAATGTGCAGTTGTGACGCATTCGCGACTCGAAGCAGACGAAGATGGAAAACTGCAGCCAGCTGGCCCACTGGAAGAGCCATTAATCGTACGCCCCACATCTGAAACAATTATCGGTGAACTGTTTTCCAAATGGGTGCAATCCTACCGCGACCTCCCCTTGTTGATTAATCAGTGGGCCAACGTTGTGCGCTGGGAAATGCGCACTCGCCTATTTCTTCGCACCGCGGAATTCCTATGGCAGGAAGGCCATACGGTGCACGCCACCTCAGAGGAGGCGATGGCCGAAACTCGCCAGATGCTGGAAGTCTACGCCGATTTTGCTGAAAACTACATGGCAATGCCCGTCATCACAGGTGAAAAAACAGAAGCAGAGCGCTTCCCAGGGGCGGATGCCACTTTTGCGATCGAAGCGATGATGCAAGACCGCAAGGCACTGCAAGCAGGCACCTCACACTTTCTGGGGCAAAACTTTGCCAAGTCCAGCAACATAAAATATCTCAGCGCAGAAGGTAAGGAGGAATTCGCTTGGACGACTTCATGGGGCGTGTCCACTCGTCTGGTCGGTGGCCTGATCATGACTCACTCCGACGACGACGGTCTGGTCTTACCACCACGCATCGCGCCCTCTCACGTAGTCATCATCCCCGTCACCCCCAAGGAAGCCACTCGTCAACAGGTGCTCGACTACTGCCTTGAACTGAAAGAACAACTCCAAGCGCAATACTATATGGACGGGCGCGTGCGTGTCGAATATGACGACCGCGACATCCGCGGTGGAGAGAAAGCTTGGGGCTGGATCAAAAAGGGCATCCCTCTACGCGTCGAAGTCGGCCCTCGTGATATGGAAGCAGGCAATGTCTTTGTCGGTCGCCGTGACCGTGCGCCCAAAGACAAGCAAAGCATTCCACGAGAGCAATTTGTAGCCGGCATCGGCGACCTACTGGACGAAATGCAAGCAGGGATGCTGGCCAAAGCTAAAGCCTTCCGCAAAGAACACACCCGCGAGATCACTACGGAGGCTGATTTTATCGACTTCTTCACTCCGAAAAATAGTGAACAACCCGAAATTCACGGGGGCTTCGCCTCTATGGGATTCTGTTGTGATTCAGCACTGGAAGATAAGATTGCCAAGCAATACAAGGTCACCGTCCGCTGTATCCCGAATGCCACAGTCGACGAAGTTGTTCCCTGTGTCTTTACAGGCAAGCCAGGCAAACGAGTTATCTTCGCCAAGAGTTACTAGTCAGTCCCACTTTCAAAATTTAATCTGATTTCAATTATGTCCAACGTCCGCGTTCGTTTCGCTCCCAGTCCTACTGGATTCTTTCACATCGGCAGTGCTCGTACTGCGCTTTTCAACTGGCTCTACGCACGCCATACGGGTGGCACATTTGTACTGCGCATCGAAGATACCGATAAAGAGCGCAATACGGACGAAGCACTGAAGGTGCTACTCGATGGCATGAAGTGGATGGGAATGGACTGGGACGAAGGCCCCGATGTCGGTGGTCCCTACGGCCCCTATTTCCAAAGCCAACGCCAGCCGATCTATGACGAGTATCTAAAGAAACTAGAAGATGCGGGTCGCACCTATGAGAAAGATGGTGCTATTTGGTTTAAACTCGAAGGCGAACGCTACACCGCATACGACGACTATCTAAAAGCCGAAATCGAGAAGGTGAAAGCCGAACCAGTTATCATCGACGATGCCGTGCGTGGTCGCGTCGAGCGCGCAGAGGAAAAAGACTTTGTGCTGGTACGCAAAGATGGAAGTCCCGTCTTCCACTTCGTAAATGTGGTCGATGACATCGCGATGGGCATTACCCACGTCATCCGTGGTGAAGACCACCTGTCCAACACTAGCAAACACGTTGAACTCTTCAAAGCCTTCGGTGTCGAACCACCTAAATTTGCCCACATCCCACTCATTCTTAAAGAAGAAGGATCGGGCAAAATGAGTAAACGTGACAAGGGGGCACTCATCGAAGAATACGAATCACGTGGTTTCCTGGCGGCTGCAGTACGCAACTATATCTCTTTACTGGGCTGGAACCCGAAAGATGAACGGGAAAAAATGGACATCGGTGAAATCATCGAACTCTTCGACTTCCCCGGGATAAACAAAGGCAACTCACGTTTCGACGAAAAGAAACTTTCAGCACTCAACGCCGAATATTTACGCGAGCTGAATATTGAAAGTTTCAGCTTTCTCGCACGACCACTACTGAATGAGGCTGGTGTCGTGAACGAAGAAGTGGATGAAGATTACCTACAAGCAGTGCTGACACTCTGCCAACCCAAGGCACGTTCACTGGATACACTCTCCGAACTCTGCGGCTACTTCTTTTTGGAGGACTACAGCATGGATGAAAAAACGGGAGGGAAAATCGCCAAGAAAACGGATCCAAAAGAGTTGCTGTCCGAGGTACTGCCGATTCTACAATCAATCGAAAAATTTGATGCCGAGAGCCTTAAAACTGCACTGGAAACACACGCAGAAGACAACAATCAAAAAGTATTCGCTTACTTCCCTGCTCTTCGTTACGCCACCAGCGGCCAAGGCGGTGGGCCCGACCTGCTCCCCATGCTGGCAGTAATGGGCCGCGAACGTGTAATAAATCGCATCCAGCGATTCATAGGGTAAAAGCTCAAGCCTTACTGACTGATTGGTATGATTCGAGACCAACAAGACCTTTCTATGCGCGGCAATATGTAGCCGCACACAATCAGCGTATACGAAACTCAGCAACCCGTTCACGTTCTTGCTTTAGCGTCCTCCATGGAATACTGCGGGAGTCCACTTCAAGTTGATATAGATCCTCGTAGCCCTCGCGATAAGCCGAAGGGGTTTGTCCCACACAACGCCTAAATACGTTAGCGAAATATTGACTGGAGCTAAAACCACAGCTCAAAGCAATCTCTGTAATAGTATTCTCGCTATTGCGCAGTAAGTTACGCGCACGCGCCACGCGCAAGCGCGTGAGATAAGTCATCGGACTGTAAGCAGTAAATTGCCTCACTAGCTCGCTCAAACGCGTACGCTGCACCTGACAACATTCACTCATCTGCTGTAATGTCCACTCTTCATCGCAACGTTCATACAAAACGTCCAGAAACGCTCGCACGCGCCGTTCACTATCCAAGGCTTCCATAACAGTTTCAGGCTCACTGACAATTAGACGGCTCAACTCAACTAAAATCACCCGCAGCAGACTGAAACCATTGGCTCGGCTTAAAGCCCGTCGACTCTCTAGTTCTTCTACCATCCACGGAAAGAGTTTTTTTATATGTGGGCTCGCACGCCAAGCATTTCGTGTCGCATTGCAAAATACTCGGCTCATCTGCACACTCTCCTCACGCGTCAACCCCAAGGACTTTGGAAAGTTGATCGACCTGCGTGGCTTAGTGTAATCGCCGGGAATAGTAAACAACAAGTGCCATGCTTCGTTGACGGGTTGCTCCAGCACTGGACTGCCATGTAATTGCCAGGGAAGCGTAAAAAAGATGTCACCCTGCTGCACCACTTCGATACGTCCATCAACCACCCATTCCATGCGTCCGCGACTCACATAGGTCAACTCCATACCCCGATTTTTATGCAAACCAAGGTCGCCAATCTTCAAATGCCCACAACTGATAATGTCATCCATTTACTTAGACGATTCAACGCTCTCGAATTCAGCAGTCAATGTATAAAATTTACCGCTGAACAGAGGCGAACGACAAACATTCGATATTGTGTTACTCTATAGAATACTCAAATTATTATGCTAAACGGAATTTCCCCTCTCATCAGCCCCGAACTGTTAAATGCCTTATACAGGATGGGGCACGGCGACGAAATCATACTCGCGGATGCACACTTCCCAGGCGATAGCTTTGGACAACGCGTCATCCGAGCCGACGGGCTTAACATTCCGGAACTACTCGAGGCAATCCTCCCCCTATTCCCTCTGGATCCCTATGCTGAAGCATCGCTAGCCATGATGGCTCCAGTACCAGGTGACACACTCGATTCTACTGTTGAGCAAGCGTATCGCAATGCGATGGTCAACGCAGGTGTGGATAGGAACATCTTAATTGAGCGTGTCGAACGCTTTGCTTTCTACGAACGCGCAAAGACAAACTACGCAGTCGTAATGACCGGTGAAATGGCCAAATATGGCAATCTGATTCTAAAAAAGGGCCTCGCTAATATTTAAGCCTGTAGCCCACAGATGTATTTAACGTTAAGCCCCTATTAAGCTCTGATATTCATATAACCCCAACAAGTTTAAAACTTGTTACCACTCATAAATAATATGCCTAAAAACAAAACAGTACTCCTCGTCGCCAATGGCGACTTACGTATCACAGCCAATCAAAACTGCTGGGCAAAGCAGGAAGAGATGGAGCAAGAACTCACGGAGGTGGTCAATCGCTTGGGAGCAGACCTAAAGCGTGCCCACCAATATGATCCCGAACTAAAGCATGGCTTCATTTCCAGCCAACGCCAAGGTATGGATGTTTTTGCTACAATCGACCGCAAGGCGCCCCTTATTGTTGCCGAAGCTGTTTGGCAATACTCACACCACTTGCTACACGGACTAATTGCACATGAGGGCCCCATTCTCACAGTAGCAAACTGGAGTGGCACATGGCCCGGTCTGGTCGGTATGCTCAATCTAAATGGCTCTTTGACTAAAGCAGGAGTTGAATACTCCACACTGTGGAGTGAAGATTTCAGCAATGATAAAGCCTTTCAAAAGAAATTACAAAAATGGCTCGATACTGGCGAAGTCAAACATCAGACCGCGCACGTAAAGAAATACAAGACTCGTCAAACACCTGCTCGTCTAAAGAAGATTGCAGAAAAAATTTCTACCGACCTGGATCGCAACAAAGCAATCATGGGGGTATTCGACGAATTCTGCATGGGGATGTACAATGCAACCATCCCGGATGAACTGCTCTTTCAAACCGGAGTTTTCAAAGAGCAACTCAGCCAAAGCGCCCTGTATGCTGAAATGCTAACTGTTTCTGATTCCGAAGCCGAAGAGGTCTTCAAGTTCATTGAGAAAAAGGGATTTAACTTCCATTTTGGTAAGAATGAAGAACAAGAGCTCACCAAAGCTCAAGTCATCGATCAGTGTAAGATGTATATCGCAGCCTGCCGTATTGGCGACACCTTTGGTTGTGATGCACTTGGCATCCAGTACCAACAAGGCCTCAAAGATCTGTGTCCCGCATCCGACCTGGTAGAAGGTATGTTGAACAGCACCGACCGTCCTCCAGTCAAGAATGCAAAGGGAGATATTATCCTAAAGGGTGAAACCTATCCCCACTTCAACGAAGTGGACCAATGCTGTGGCTTGGATGCACTGATGACAAAGCGCGTGCACACTGCGCTCAAACAACCACCCGAAACCACCCTCCATGACCTGCGCTGGGGCGACTGGGATCAATCCGGCACTACCGATGAGTATGTTTGGGTATTCCTCATCTCGGGTTCTGCGCCCATCGAACACCATATTGATGGATGGAAGGGAAGCCACGGCTACCGTCAGCCTGCGATGTATTTCCCCAAGGGGGGCAGCACCTTACACGGCGTTGCGAAGCCCGGCGAAATCGTATGGAGCCGCATCTTTATCGAAGACGGCAAACTCAAGATGGACTTGGGGCGCGCAAAGGTCATCACACTTCCCGAAGAGGAAACAAAGCGGCGTCTCGAAGAGACTACGCCGCAGTGGCCCATTATGCACGCCGTCACCTATGGTGTCGGCCGTGATCAAATGATGGCTCGTCACAAGGCTAACCACATTAATGTCGCCTACGCAGACTCAGCGAAGTCTGCTGATAATTGCATGTATGCGAAAGCTGAATTGGCTAAGAACATGGGCATGGAGGTCTTCCTCTGTGGCACCGATGCCAAAGGCAAGAAGTTCCAAGCATAGAACCATAGCAGCAAGTAATACCTCTTCGCAAAAAGTTTGAACCTAATAGAGATGTTTCTCGTAGCCCCGGTTTTCAAAACCAGGGAGGCGCCCATCGCCCCCGAAACTTAGTTTCGAGGCGACTCTTCCGAATATCTAATGGATCATGTATTGTTAGAATTGGTATAAGATTTATTCTTCTTTCAGGTGCCCCGTTTTGACGGGGCACCTTTTTTATGTTCGGCAGAACAGATGCAAGAGGCAGGTCACTCGCTGATCAGTCCACAACAATCAACCGCCATCCGATGTCTTCAAAATCTTAATGAACGCATCTTGAGGAATGGATACACTCCCAATATTTTTCATGCGTTTCTTACCCTCTTTTTGCTTTTCAAGGAGTTTGCGCTTTCGAGAGATATCACCACCATAACACTTCGCCGTCACGTCCTTACGATACGCGCTGATCGTCTCACGGGCCACGATATTACTCCCAACACCTGCTTGAATCGCAATCTTGAACATTTGCTTGGGCAGAATCTCTTTGAGTCGCTTACAGAGTGCGCGTCCTCGCCCTTCGGCCTTATCAGCATGAACAATAGAAGAGAATGCATCCACCGCTTCACCATTCACCCGAATATCCAGGCGACACAGCTTCGCTTGCTCATAGCCTGCCATTTCGTAATCCATCGATCCGTAACCGTGTGTAATACTCTTCAAACGATCATTAAAATCCACTAAAATTTCATTCAGCGGCAGACGACAGACCAACATCACACGCTGTCCATCAATCGTCTCCGTATGCTCACAGATTCCACGTTTTTCCGAGACAAGCGCGAGTACATCACCAATGGATTCAGACGGAATATGAATCGAGGCACTAATCATCGGCTCCTCAATAAAATCGATCTCAGCTGGATCTGGTAGATTCACTGGATTGTGCACATCAATTTGAACCCCATCCGTCTTCGTGACCAGATAGACCACACTCGGATAAGTGGAAATGACATCGAGATCATATTCGCGCCGTATACGCTCCTGAATGATCTCCATATGCAGCAAGCCGAGGAAACCGCAACGAAAGCCAAACCCTAGAGCGACAGAATTTTCTGACTGATAGACAAAGGCGGCGTCATTCAGACGTAATTTACCCATGCCTGCTTTAAGTTTATTATAGTCGCTGGTATCAATCGGATAAATGCCACTAAAAACCATTGGGCTAACTTCCTTGTAGCCAGGCAGCATTTCCTTGGTTGGATTCGCGCTATGTGTAATTGTGTCCCCTAGCTTTAGATCAGCGACATCGCGTAAATTGGTCACCACATACCCCACATCTCCCGCGACTAGTGTGGCTTGCTTTGTCATCGCTGGCGAAAATTTACCAACTTCTTTGACCAGCATCTTTCGTTCGTCACTCATGGTGATGATCTGATCATTCATTTTAACCTCACCGGAGAAAACACGGACGTAGCAAATGACCCCCTTGTACGCATCATAAATGCAGTCAAAGATCAACATACGTAAACCATCCACCTCAGCCCAGCGTGGCTTGGGCACTCGCGTCACCGCCGCTTCCAAGAGATCCTCAATTCCGATCCCAGTCTTACCACTGGTCAAAACCGCCTCATCAGCAGGGATCGCAAGCACATCTTCCAGTTGCACCATAATCGATGGCACATCGGCACTCGGCAGGTCCACCTTATTGATTACTGGAATAATTTCCAAGCCTTGCTCCAGAGCGAGATGCGCATTCGCCACAGTTTGCGCCTCAATTCCCTGCGCCGCATCAATCAAGAGCATCGCACCTTCACATGCGGCCAAACTTCGAGATACTTCGTATGAAAAATCCACGTGGCCGGGCGTATCAATCAGGTTGAATGCGTAGTCCTTACCATCCTTCGCACGATATACCATCGATACGGGGTGGCTCTTGATAGTAATGCCGCGCTCACGCTCAAGATCCATCGAGTCGAGGAGTTGCGCTTTCATATCGCGCATTTCGACCGTGCGCGTCATTTCGAGAATACGATCAGACAGTGTCGTCTTGCCGTGGTCTACGTGAGCGATAATGCAGAAGTTGCGAGTATGGTTGAGATCAGTCATAAATGAGGGAACGGGCTAAAATCACGTTCTTGGAGAAAAGTTCAACCTTCTTTCTCGAAAACAAACTTTACCTAGGCGAATGATTCTGGAAACGTCGCATCATATGTCAGAAACATCTCAGCTTAATATCCTCGTAGTCGGCTCCGGTGGACGCGAGCACGCCCTTGTCCAAAAATGTCTGCAAAGCCCTTTAGCAGGTAAAGTCATCGCTGCCCCGGGAAACGGCGGTATGGCCTCAGAGGTCGAATGTTTCAATGTCACCGTCGAAGACATCCCTGCTCTTGTTAAACTGGCACAGGATCAAAAGATCGGCCTTGTCGTGGTCGGCCCTGAAGTGCCACTCAGTCTCGGCTTGGTCGACGCGCTCGCCGAAGTTGGTATTCCCGCCTACGGTCCCAATCAGGCAGGAGCCCAACTAGAATCAAGTAAGGCTTTTTGCAAAGACTTTTTCGCCCGACATCAGATTCCCACGGCCGCCTACGGTACATTTACAGAAGTCGCCCCCGCTCTCGCCTATCTAGAAGAACACCCCGCCCCCATCGTGATCAAGGCCAGTGGCCTCGCGGCTGGCAAGGGTGTCATCATGGCAGAGACTCAGGAAGAAGCCATTGCGGCGGTCAAAGACATGCTGGAAGGCGACGCATTTGGCAGCAGTGGCAAAGAAATTGTGATCGAAGAAACTCTGTACGGCGAAGAGGCCTCGATCCACGTGATCGCCTCGGGTGAGCACTTTGTTTGCTTACCGCCTAGCCAAGATCACAAACGCGCCGGCGAAGGCGATACAGGTCTCAACACAGGTGGTATGGGTGCCTATACCCCAACCAGCAAGGTCACGCCTGCAATGCAGGCGGAAATCGAAGAGCAAGTCATTAAACCCACCCTTGCAGGGCTCAAGGCAGACGGCATCGATTATCGTGGCACACTCTATGCCGGCCTGATGCTCACGGAGAAAGGTGTCAAAGTGCTCGAATATAACGTCCGATTCGGTGACCCTGAAACACAGGTATTACTGCCAATGGTGGCCGACGACCTAGTTCCCGTACTCTTGGCCTCTGCCAAAGGCGAAGCGCTCCCCGCAAAATTGAAATTCCACGAGGGTGCAGCCATCGTGATCGTATTAGCCGCAGGTGGCTACCCAGGAAGTTATGCCAAGGGCAAAGCCATCCACTTCCCCGACACCTTACCCGCCAGCAGTGCCATCGTGCATGCAGGAACGACTCGCGACGCCAAAGGCAGCATCCGCACGGCTGGAGGACGCGTCTTGGGCGTCAGCGGACAAGCACCTACGCTGCAAGCGGCCGTCGATCTAGCCTACTCCGTCTGCGATCAGATTGAATTTGAAGACAAGTACCTCCGCCGGGATATCGGACACCGTGAATTGAATCGGTAAAATGAAGCGCCAAAGAGGAAATCACGAAGCGTTCATGGGCTCAATCTACAAATCACTGCCTTTACAAAACGTCCCAAGCACACAACCTGTCCATAGTCATGACTACCAAACGCAAACTCATTCTGACCATCTGCACCGGCAACATATGTCGTAGTCCTATGGCAGAAAAGCTTCTGCAACATGCGCTCGCGGTTGAGGGGGCGCCATTAAACCAGTTAGAGGTGGCATCGGCAGGCGTGGCAGCTGGCTATGGAGACCCTGCATCGACAAACTCGATAAGTGCCCTAAAAAAAGTTAAACTAGACCTGACTCACCACAAAAGTCAGCCCGTTACACAGGACCTAATCGACCGCGCCTTTCTGATTCTAGGAATGACTCAGTCACACATCGACATCCTACGACACTACCACAACGATCTACCAGAGCGCGTCCACCTCTTCCGCGAATTCATGGGAGCGAACGAAGATCCCGAAATCCCCGATCCTTACGGGCAAAACTTCGCAGCCTATGCCGCCTGTTTTGACTCGATGGCTGAAGCGATTCCTTCGCTAATGACCTATTTAAAGAGCGAATACAAAAAGTAGAACACTCGCCACTTTTATCGATTTGCGCTCAATTTAAAATAGGTCGCACCACCGATTCAATCACTTCGTAGGCAGGACAGGTGCATGGACCACCTATAACCAAAGCGAAGCCCAACCGTCGTAAATAAGGCGTCGGTAAATAGGGACAAGTGTCTCGGCTCCTCCCCATAAAACGTCATTCGGCTGAAGCCACTGTATTATACAGTGCCTCGCAAAAAGTTTGAAGCTAATCGAGGTATTTTTCGTAGCTTCGCTTCTTAGAACCGGGGAAAAATCGATCGCCCCCAAAACTTAGTTTCTAGGCTACCTTTCCGACTGTCTACGAAATCATGCATTCTGAGAATTGATATTAAGACTCGGATGTGCAGGATGCCCTAGCAGCTCAGACTATCCAACACTCAGTGGACTGGTAACTTATTGTAGTGCAATAAAATAAAGAATCAAACGAGTGAGCACAGCCCTTCACACATCAAGCCTCTGCTTATCACCACAGAGCGGCGCACAAGCAGAGGCAAAAAAGAGGCAAAATGAATCGAGTTAATCCTTAGTGTCGTCAGATTTATCATCAGATACTGGCAATACTGGCACGTCCGCAGTCGCTTCAGTAGCTTCCGCAACGGGCTCTACAACCTGAGATGCTTCAGCAGGCACCACAGACGCTACTGTGGGTGCTTTGGGTGCACGCAGCTTAGACTCCTTCGGTTTGGCTTCTGGCATGGGCGGCGCAGCAAAAAGCCGCCCATCACCATATTCAGTCACATAGCCTTCAGTAATCAACCAGCGCAAATCCAACATCAACTGACCTAGCTTTTTTTGCTCTTCCTGGCTAAGCTCAGCCTTAGGCGTCGCTTCGGTCGAAGCCTTCGCATCCTCAGCTAATGCCGGAGCCACTTGCTGGTCCTGATTCTCAATCACGACGTCGCTAGCACGCTCACTTTCATCTGCGTCCGCAGTCGGCGACTCAGCAGCCGCTTCAGCCTTTGCCTTCGCAGCCGCTTCAGCCTTTGCCTTCGCAGCCGCTTCGACTTCAGCTTCTGTCATTTTAAGTGCCTCTGGCTTTTGCTTCTCCGTATCGATGC
Organism: Thalassobacterium sedimentorum; assembly: GCF_031127905.1. Lineage (GTDB taxonomy): Bacteria > Verrucomicrobiota > Verrucomicrobiia > Opitutales > Coraliomargaritaceae > Thalassobacterium > Thalassobacterium sedimentorum. Next base: position 23,484 of record NZ_JARXIC010000044.1, read on the forward strand.
CGATATATTCCTTAGGCAATTTCGAAGCTGGCATGTCCGGGTGTTTTTCAATGAATTCAATCAAATCCCGAATCGAATCTGTAAAGCTAGTTTGACTATCGCGGAATTTACGCTTCACAGCGCAAACATAAGAAACACCTTTGGAGCCTTTTTTATACACTGCGAATTTATGACGACGCAGGCGCCCACGAATGTTATTAGCCGAATCCAGGGGGAAATGCTTTTGATTTTCGACGTAAGCCTCAACAGAACGACGAATATCTCCTGCTGGCAAACGCTCAATATCGCGGCCAGCAAAGCGAATGGTCGCGCCAGAGCCGACCACCTGATCCTTGCGATGCTGCAACAAGAAGTGACGCGCCGCTTCCAGACTTTCAAAAGATTCCGTTTCGCCCTCTTGCCGCTCTTTTACTGTGTAACGCGCACCTTTCTTCATCGATTCAAGCCACGCATCAATCTGCTCCTGATCTTTAACACCTTCAACCTTTGACGTGAAACGCTCAAAAGACATGCCTGTAATACGAGCCGCATAATGACGCTGGAGAAATTCCTGATACCGATGATAGTTAGGCGGTCCCAAAAGCTCTCCGGTAATGCTGCAGCGATTCACCATTTGAAAATTCCCCTTGGGCGGGTCAATTTCGATCTCTTCAATATCGAAAAACAAATCCAAGTGATTTGTGATCACATAATTAATCGCATCTTCCTCTGTTTCAAATGGAAGATGACCTGGAACCGAAAAATAGAGCTGCTTCGTTTCCCCGCCTTTTACAGGCTTAGGCGAGACCACCACGATATAACGGTCAGGTTTCTCTAACAGTAGATGCGCGATATCAAAGAGTTGGTAGGTACGTGCACTTGAACGTAAGCGATTGATTAATGCTTCGAAAGCCTCATCCTGAGGATAGAGATCCACTTTAACCGTCGGTTCAAAATGAGCAGGCGCTGCGGGGCGCCCACGCCCACGACCACGATGGCGAGTATCTAGATCAGAACGATCATCGCGACGACCACGAGTCGCGTTTGGACTGCTCGGTCCGCGACGATCTGATTGGCCATCCCGGCCACCGGAACCACTAGAGCTAGAGCGACGATCGCGAGGCGCACCACCGCCACGTCGACCACCTTTCCCACCCTTACCGTGCGAATCGTAATTCTTCAGACGGGCGGGCTTTGCGTTCTCGTCCGCCCAATTAGGACCGAAGTCCAGGCCGGAAAGTGAGTTAAGGTCGAGTGCTTGTTTAGAAGCTTCGGTTTGATTTTTTGCTGGTTTTTCAGCCATGGCAGTGTGGGATAAACGCGACCAATAGGAGCATGGACACGTGATTTATAATTGATGAAGATTGAGTTCATAGGGGAAAATATTTAAAGATACAAGCATGTGAACTGTCTTTTTATAAGAAAATTTAAGTTTTTTTAAATTTGTTGTTGATCTATAAAAAAAGCTACGTATCACCTTCGACTTCGCTACTGAAAAACGTAGTCCATCGGTCGAGTGGTGGAATTGGCAGACACGCATGATTAAGGGTCATGTGCCGCGAGGCGTGAGGGTTCAAGTCCCTCCTCGACCACCATACTGACCTAGATCAGTTATAGAAAAGCCGCTCGGATAAGCGGCTTTTTTTGAGGTCATTTATTATACGGGGGCATCTAAAAACAGCGATTGCTGTCTTTCTGCTCCTGAGTTAGCGGGCGGCCTCGATAGGCACGCTCGTTGATCCGAGGGTCGATGCCCTTGCCGCGTAGCCAGTCGAGCATGAGCCAACTATGATAGGCGCTATCAGCATAAAGCGAGCCGTCCGAAGAGATGGTTCTTGACACTCAAACCTAGAAAGCGCTGGAAGCTGAAACGGTCCAGTATCTGAAACTCCGTTTCCTCTTCGCTTATACCACTTCTAAGAATATATGATCTATAAGCTTGGCCTTTGCGTGGCCTCGAAACTTTGTTTCGGGGAGCGATCGGCATCGCCCCGGTTCCTAGAACCGAGGTTACAAAAGATATATCTATTAGGACCAAACTTTTTTCG
>NZ_JARXIC010000045.1 GCF_031127905.1 Thalassobacterium sedimentorum
AGACTAAGAGAAACCAAACTTTTATATGTAAAAACCAACTAACAGCTTCTACGTTCTTGACACAAACTAACATAGCAGGGGCTTCATTTATGAAGCCCGCCGAGCCCAATCCGACAAGCGCTGAAGCGCTCACTCGTACCCTAAAACCCACGCCCCCTCCAATCCCAATTCCAATTAGCAACAGCCACCCCAGCCAATAAGCAGGCGTAATCATTGGCCAACTAGGTCGATCTACGCTTCAAACAAGCATAAGATTCAGGCAGCTTAACCGCGCCTTTATCATGGATGCCTTTCTTCTATCACGCCTGCAGTTTGCTGCGAATATCAGTTTTCATATCCTCTTTCCCACCATTACGATTACGCTGGGTTGGTTGCTCTTATTCTTCAAGCTGCGCTTCGCCCGCACGCGTGATCCGAAGTGGATGGAGTTGTATTTCTATTTCACCAAGGTCTTTGCCCTGAGCTTTAGCATCGGGGTGGTCACGGGGGTGACCATGTCCTTCCAATTTGGCACCAACTGGCCGGGCTATATGAATACGGTCGGCAATATCGCGGGCCCTTTGCTGGCTTACGAGGTGCTGACGGCTTTCTTCCTGGAAGCGACTTTTCTGGGCATCATGCTCTACGGCTTTCGCCGCGTGCCGGGCTGGTTTCATACCTTGGCGACTTTTCTGGTCGCGGGCGGCACGACGCTCTCGGCCTTTTGGATTCTGGCGCTGGATAGCTGGATGCAAACGCCGGCCGGCCATATCATGATCGACGGCGTCGCCCATGCCGAAAGCTGGTGGCATATCGTGATGAACCCGTCTATGCCCTACCGTCTGGTCCATACGCTACTGGGCTCGGGGCTGACAGTCGCCTTCCTCGCCGCAGGTCTGCTAGCCTACCGGCGACTCAAAGGCGACGATCGGCCCGCCGTTCGCACGGGGCTGCGTTGCGCGCTCTTTCTGGCTGTGGTGCTGGGGCCGCTGCAAGGAATCGTCGGTGATCAACACGGGCTCAACACCCGCGACTATCAACCTGCCAAACTGGCCGCCATGGAAGCGCTGTGGGAAACCACCGAAGGCGCCCCGCTGGCGCTGTTCGCCCTGCCCGATGAAGATGCGCGCGAAAATCACATGGAACTGGCCATCCCCAAACTCGGCAGCCTGATCATTACCCATGATCCCAATGGAAAGATTCTGGGGCTGAATGAATTTGAGGGGCTGCACCCACCGGTCAGTCCAGTCTTTTGGAGCTTTCGTATCATGGTCGGGGTCGGCCTGCTGATGATTGCGGTCGCGAGTCTCGGCAGCTATTTCCTGATTCGCAAACAGGAGCTGCCTAAGTGGCTCTTACGGGTTTTACTAGGCATGACCTTCGCCGGCTGGGTCGGCACTTTGTCCGGCTGGTATGTCACAGAGATCGGACGCCAGCCTTGGTTGGTCTACGGCATCCTGAAGACCGAAGATGCGGTGGCCGACCTGCCGCCCGCGCACGTGGGCCTGACGCTGACGGCCTACTTGGTCACCTATCTAGTGCTGGGACTCGCCTACGTGGGCTCGCTCTTCTACCTCGCACGCAAGGCCATGAAAGAAGAACCTCAACAAATTCCGGCATGAACATGGAACAACTCACTCAGGGCGAGCCGCTCGCTTTCATCTTCGCATTTTTAATCGGCCTCTCGATGCTGCTCTACGCGATCCTGGATGGCTACGATTTGGGCGTGGGCATCCTCTCTTCCATCGTCGATGAAGCGCATCGCGACCGCATGATCGCCTCCATCGGCCCCTTCTGGGATGCCAACGAAACCTGGCTGGTGCTCGGCGTGGGCCTGCTGTTGGTCGCGTTTCCGGCCGCGCACGGCGTCGTGCTGACCACCCTGTATCTGCCAGTCGCAGTGATGCTGCTGGCCTTAATCTTCCGCGGGGTCTCCTTCGACTTCCGGCGCAAAGTGGCCAAGAAAAAACAAGCCGCCTGGAATCGTAACTTCTTTATCGGCTCACTCCTGGTCGCTCTCAGCCAGGGCTACATGGTCGGACGCTTCATCATCGGCTTCCAAGAAGGGCTCACCGCTCAACTGTTTGCCTGTTTCTTCGGGCTGCTGGTGGTGGCCGGTTATGTGCTGATGGGGGCTTGCTGGCTGATTCTAAAAGCCGAAGGCGAACTGCAAGAACGCGCCGTGGGCTGGGCGCGACGTGCGATTTGGACCATGGTGCTGGGCGCCATCCTCAGTAGCCTGACCGCCCCCTTCGTGGATACCCGCATCTACGACCGCATGTTTGCCTTTCCGGAAGTCACCCTGTTACTCGCGATGCCGCTGATCTCGATCATGCTGACACTACTCATGCATTTCATCCTAGGGATTCTGCCCATGGAAAACGACCGGCTAGCCTGGATGCCGCTCGCCATTTCCATCGCCATCTTCGTGCTCGGCTTCCTCGGACTGGTCTACAGCTTTTACCCTTACATCATCCCCGGCCAGCTCCTCATCACCGATGCCGCCGCGGCGCCGGAATCGCTCAAAATCATCCTAATCGGCACCGCCGTGGTCTTACCCTTCCTCATCGGCTACACCGCCCTCGCCTACTGGATCTTCAAAGGCAAAGCCAGCGACCTAAGCTACGATTAAGACTGACACATCTCAAAAATCATCACATCTGCCTTGACTTATCGTATATCTACGATAAGCGATAAGTCATATGGCAACTACCAAACACGCTCTTTTCCCTGAAGAACAAGTCTCGCTGGCGGCCTTTGCGGGTGCGCTGGCACATCCGGCGCGCATTGCCATTATCAGCCTGCTACAGGAGCGCAAAGAGGTCTGCTGTGGCGACATCGTGAAGGAGCTCCCACTGGCACAAGCCACGGTCTCACAACATTTGAAAGCTCTGGACAAGGCGGGACTGCTCCACCTCCGCGAATGCGGCCCCAAGGTCTGCTACTCCCTCAATTGCGAGGCGATTCGCAGCTTCTGCCACAGTTTTCAATGCACACTCGGCACCGATCAAGCGGACCACAGTGCAGAACTTGAGCCTGCCGCGGACTGCGCGAACCGCCGCAGCTAATACCTTTCCCCAAAAAACAAACAAAGACAGTCTATATCATGAATACGCAATCGACTCCACAAACCAACACCAACTCTCCCCGCGTGCTCATCATTGGCGGTGTCGCAGGCGGCGCCTCCGCAGCGGCACGCCTCCGCCGTCTGGACGAGCAGGCTTCTATCACGATGATTGAGCGCGGCCCGGACGTCTCTTTTGCCAACTGTGGACTGCCCTATCATATCGGCGGCGAAATCGAAGAACGCGAAAAGCTCTCGCTGCAAACACCGGAGACCTTGAAAGCGCAACTCGCGATCGATGTGCAAGCCCGCACCGAAGCGGTCTCCATCGACCGCGCAGCCAAAACAGTGCGTGTCCGAAATCTGGATACGCAGGCCGAAGAAACGCTCGCCTATGACAAATTGATCCTCTCCCCCGGCGCAGCTCCGCTAAGACCACCACTGGAAGGCATCGACCTACCGGGAATCTACACCCTGCGCAATTTGCAAGACATGGATCGCATCAAAGCGGCGGCCGCATCCGCTCAAAGTGCGCTGGTCATCGGCGCAGGCTTTATCGGGCTGGAAATGGCGGAACAATTGATTAACCTACAAAAGGACGTCACCCTGGTCGAACTGGTCGAACAGGTGCTCCCACAAATGGATCCCGAAATGGTTCGCCCTGTTGAGCAGGAACTAATGGATCACGGAGTCAAACTTCGCCTGGGCGACGGCATCTCCGGCTTCAAAGCTGCCGAAGGAGGCGGGCTGATCGCTCAACTAAACTCAGGACAAAGCATCGCAGCCGACCTCGTCATCCTTTCCATCGGTGTCCGCCCCGAAAATCAACTGGCGAAAGACGCCGGACTGGAACTGGGCGCGCGCGGCCACATCAAGGCCAACCCATGCATGCAGACTTCCGACCCCGACATCTACGCAGTCGGCGATGCCAGTGAAACCATCGACCCGATTCTCGGCGCCCCAACCGCCATCGCTCTGGGTGGACTGGCCAATCGACAAGGTCGCACCGCAGCCGACCACATCATCCTCGGCGACCAGGCCAAACCCTACCCCGGCTCGATCGGCACCTCAATCGTGCGGGTGTTCGATGTCGCAGCCGGCGTGACTGGTCACAGCGAAAAGCGCCTCCAGCAAATGGAGGTCGATTACCAAAAGACCATCGTCACCGACTTCAACCACGCCAGCTACTTCCCGGGCGCGACCCACCTCACTGTGAAATTACTCTGGGAAAAGTCGACCGGCCGCATTCTCGGCGGTCAGGCCAATGGCTTCGAAGGGGTGGACAAGCGTCTGGATGTATTGGCCACTGCCATCAAGGGGCAACTCACCGTCGACGAATTGGAACACCTGGAACTGGCCTACGCGCCTCCTTTCGGCGCAGCCAAAGACCCGCTCAACACAGCTGGATTTTCCGCCAACAACATCCGCAGCGGTCGCGTAAAGCCGATCTTCAGCCTGCGCGAAGCCGAAGGTACCCAGCTCATCGATACGCGCCCGGCTGCAATGGCGCAGCTCAAACCGATCCCCGGTGCCCGCAACATCCCTTTCCCGGAATTACGCAATCGTATTGAAGAACTAGATACAAAAAAACCAGTCACCACCATCTGCGCACTCGGCAAGATGAGTTACTTCGCAGCACGCATACTCGCGCAACACGGCTTCGACGTGCAGGCACATGTCGGCGGCTGGAAAGTCGAGCAGCAGCCACAAGCCCCCCAAGCCGACTCAGACAATTCCCCGGACACGAACTCCGCTAGCAATGAGCAAGCCGCAAGGCCCGCCTCCGAAGCAGCCGCGCAGGAAGTCATCCAACTGGACTGCACCGGCATGGCTTGCCCCGGTCCGATCCTGCGCGTCAAAGAAGCGGCTGCACTGCTAGAGGTCGGTCAAGTGCTGGAAGTGCGCGCCTCCGATGCGGGCTTCAAGAACGATTTACCCGCCTTCTGCAAAGCCAACGGTTACGAATGCCTGAGTGTTGCCAAAGACAAAGGCATCGTCACCGGCCGCCTTGCACGCGGAGCGGCATGCCCGGTCGCCAGCGCCGCACCGGCCAAAGCGGCTAATGGCGCGACGATTGTGGTCTTTTCCGGCGAATTGGACAAAGCCATGGCCGCCTACGTCATCGCCAACGGAGCCGTAGCCATGGGCGGCAAGGCCACCCTCTTCTTCACTTTCTGGGGACTCAATGTCTTGCGTAAAGACCCCGCGCCTCAAATTGCCAACAAGAGTTTCATGGATAAAATGTTCGGCTGGATGCTGCCGCGCGGTGCCAACAAACTCCCGCTGTCCAAAATGCACATGGGCGGCCTCGGCACTTGGATGATGAAAGACCGCATGGCCGGCAAAAACTTGCCCAATCTCCCGGGACTCATGGAAGACGCCCGCAAAGCCGGCATCCGCCTGGTTGCCTGCACCATGTCAATGGAAGCCATGGGCATCCGCGAAGAGGAGCTGATCGACGGAGTCGAGCTCGGCGGCGTCGCCGAATACCTGGGCGCCGCCTCCGAAACCAATGCAAACCTGTTTATCTAATGCAGCGCACAGCCAAACAACGCCTCGCCCGTTCCCTTGCAGTCGTCGCCCTACTCGGGCTGACGGCCTCTCCGAGAGCATTCTACAAGACTGGCAAACCGCGATGACGACGGACGGAACCGCGCCCGAACCCGCCGTCAGTCACGAAGACGGCCTGACCATCGTGCACCACCCCATCCTCCTGCAAACAGGCTGCCTCGCCTGCCACGGCGACCCCGCCAGCATTGCACCTGAAGTTACCCAGAAAATCGCCCAACTCTACCCCGCCGACACCGCCACCGGCTTCGCCGTAGGCGAGCTCCGAGGCGCCTTCCGCGTGGTGTTTGAACAAGAATAAGTCACAAAAAAACGTAGGGGCTTCACTTGTGAAGACCGCGTCAGCCCAAGCCACGTCGCGCCCCCCAACCTTGACTTCTGCCAGTAATAACATTTGTTATTACACATGGCTATCGAAACAAAAGTTCGCAAAATCGGCAACTCTCTCGGCATCGTTCTGCCCAAGGAAGCGCTACAGACACTCAAAGTGGAAGAAGGTGCGACGGTGTATTTAACTGAAGCCCCCAATTGTTCCCTCAACATCAATCCTGAACGGCCCGGCTTTGAGGAAATCATGCGCATTGCTGAAGAAGGAATGTCCACATACCGAAACACCCTTCGCGAGCTAGCTAAATGAAGGAGCCCAATTGGCTAAGTAAGGATACGATTCTGGCGATCCACTCCGCCGCAATCGCTCGATTTGGTGGCTCAGATGGAATTCGTGATGAAGCATTGGTGGATTCGGCATTAAACCGCCCCCTACAACTTTTTCATTATGAAAATCCCGATTTGTTCGAACTCGCAGCCATCTATGCCTCTGGTATTGTTAAAAGCCACCCTTTCTTGGATGGGAATAAACGCACTGGTTTTCTAGCGCTTTACACCTTCTTAGGCATCAATGGACTCCGCCTGATTGCGTCAGAAGAAGTCGCAGCTTTGCAAATTATCGCCCTCGCCGATTGCCGACTTAACGATCAAGAACTTGCCGACTGGATCTCCAAATCTTGTGAACCAAGGTAAGCCCATGGTAGCTCAAAGTCGTCAGCGAATCAGATTTGCTCGTTTACTCTGAAGCCCTCTCCCGATCCAAGCCATATTTGACTGGAGCGAACCCGACGATTCGCTAGAGTCCGCACATCACCTCTGTTTTTGAATGAAGGAATTATAATATGAAAACTCTAACATTTTGGACCCTCGCACTTTTTGCAGTCTTGTTTACGGCCTGCAGCACCCCACAGAACCAACGTATCTCGCAAAACCAAGCGGCATTCAATACCTACACACCCGCAGAACGGCAAATGATTCGCACGCAACAAATCGCCGTCGGCTTTGACCAAGACATGGTACGTATGGCCTTGGGTGATCCCAGCCATGAAACCACAGTCGACTCAGCCGCGGGCAAACAGATCGTGTGGGAATACCGTCAAATCAAACCGAGCATGGGCATTAGCCTCGGCGGTGGCGTCGGCTCCCGCGGCAGCGGCGTGGGCATCGGCACTGGCGTGAATGTAAACCCAAACAATACCAAGCTTCTCAAGCGCGTCGTCTTCGACCGCCAGACTGGAAAAGTCAGCACCTTCGAATCTTACAACTAATTTAGCACACACTGCATGAGCCATAACGCCCGCTACTCAAAAGAAACCTTTAAGACCCGCCTTACATGGCAGGATCTGGACCCCGACTACCTGCGACAACTGGTCGGCCTCGCCAAGATCGAAGACCTCGCCGGCGCCGGGCTGGCACACCGCCCGGAACGCCTCGGCGATGTCACCACCGCACTCATGCCGGAAGGTGCCAGTGGACGCGCGCAACTGACGGCACGCGAACCGCTGGTAGTCTGCGGTCTCGGCCTTATTCAAGCAGTGCTCGATAGCTATGGTCAGGACTGCAGCTTCGAAGCACAATCGCAGGATGGCGACTTTCTGGACCAAGGCCAAATTATCGGCATCCTGAGCGGCAGTTCCAGCGCATTGCTCCAGGCAGAACGCGTCATTCTCAATTTCCTACAGCACCTCAGCGGCATCGCCACCGAGGCCCGCCTCTATGTCGATGCACTCGGCCCCAGTGAGACTGCGCTGCTCGACACGCGCAAGACCTTGCCCGGCTATCGGGTGCTGCAAAAATACGCCTTCGCTTGCGGCGGCGGCTATAACCACCGCATCGGCCTCTTCGATCGCGTCATGCTCAAAGATAACCACCTCGCCGTCGCCGGCGCTACCGGTGGCAACCGCCTGACCGAAACCGTCGCGCTTGCAGTCAACACCTGCCAAGAAATCGCCATCGAAGTGGAAGTGGACTCACTGGAGCAAATCCCCCCAGTCGTCGAAGCGGGCGCCGATATCATTCTACTGGATAATTTCTCCCCCGAGGAACTGAAGCAAGCCGTCGAGATCATCGATGGCCGCGCCTGCACCGAAGCCAGCGGCGGCATTACCCTAAACTCACTCCCCGCGCTCAATGACCTCGGCCTCGATTTCATCTCGACGGGCGCCCCCATTCATCAAAGCACTTGGAAAGACATCGGGCTGGACTGGCTCTAGAAGCTAAAGCCTATTTGCGCTCCGACAACGATGGCGTCATCAATATCGCCACTTCCACCTGGATTCTTGATAAATTGAATGTCCGGCTGAATGTACGCGTATTCGGTCAACTGGATACGATGCCCCAACTCGAAGACCATCTCATAGTCAACCGGACTCCCTCCACCAGCTTCCAAGCCATCTGAGTATTCATCACTGAAGCCTCCATAAGTCGCAAAGAAAACGGTCCGGTCATCGGGACGTCCGGGAAGCAGGCCCTTGTAGTGCGCGCCGATTGTCGATTGGACCGGAACAATGGCGACTTCATCCTGCGAGGTGTACGCAAAGGTCATAAAAAGAGTCAGCCCTTCATCGGAATCAGCCGACTCCCGGTAAAATTGATAATCCGCATGCGCATAAAAGCGGGTCAAACTATCCGTCGTATCCATGCTATTGAAATCGTTCATTTCAAACGAGAAGGTTTGATTGACACCGGCGTAGAAACGAGCGGGCTTCCCATTAATTTCAGGCGTCCAGTCGTATTGGACAAAAACCGATACCCCATCGTCGGAATCGATACTGAAATCGAGCCCTTGTTTTTCTCGATCCCACATTTCCTGAGTCAGCTGAAAGACTCCTACTTGCAGCGTGCTCTCTTCAGAGAGCTTGGCTTTCATCCGCCCCCCCCAAACGGCAAACGGATAGGATGTCATCACTCCATCAAAGAGTACAGCCCGAATCTGCCCGTTGACCGCATTACTCAAAGAGTAACTGTAAAATGGAGATCCAACGAAGTCATCGGTCGCGGTCATGCGGCCCAGCTTCAAGGAGAGGTCACCATCCGCAAACAGCTTTTCCAGGGTTACATTATAGAGGAAGGTATTTTGTCCGCCAACCAGCTGCATTGCACTGTATTGGCTGCCGATATTTGGAGTAATGTCACTCCCATGGCGATCAATTCCTGTAAGAGTAAAAATGGTGTCGTCCCATCCCAGTATTTTTTCAAGATCGAAATTAAATCCGGTAAACAAGTCACCAGCAAAGTTTGTATCTTTGCTAATACCACCTGAGGCAATTGATGAGGTGATCGTGTTGTAGTAGGCGAAGAACTCGATGCCCGCTTCGGAGAGCTCCGTGCGCGCGCCCCCCCAATCGCCGGTCAAACGATCCGCGTATGGATTCTCTACGGATTCTGTATCCGCAAATACACCAGAATTGAGTCCAATAATTAATGATAGAGGTAGGATTTTGTTTTTCATAATATATGTTGAGTTGAGGTAAAATTAAGCAGCGACGGCTTTGTTCATTTGATTTAGCGGACGCTTCGCAAAGTAGAGCGCAGCGGTAGCAACAAGAGTTCCGATTATGATCGCAGCGATGTAGGCAAGGCCTTGAGTGATGGCATTTGGTATCGCCAAAACGAATACACCTCCATGAGGAACCATGAGCTTGCAGCCCATCACCATGGAGATTCCACCAGTCACCGCAGAACCAAGAATGGTGCAAGGAATGACCCGAATCGGATCGGCGGCCGCATAGGGAATTGCACCTTCCGTGATGAATGAGATTCCAAGGATCGCAGTGGCTTTGGAAGCCTGACGCTCATCGTCAGTGAATTTATTACGGAAAATATTTGCTGCCAGCGCACATGCCAGCGGTGGCACCATACCGGCAGCCATCACTGCAGCCATCGGCACGTAGATCTGGCTGGCCAAGAGACCGACCGAAAAGGTGTAAGCTGACTTGTTCACGGGACCACCCATATCGAAAGCCATCATCCCACCGAGGAGCAAACCAAGGATCAGGGCACTGCCCTCTTGCATACCGTTCAACCATGTGGACAAGCCATCAAGAATGAACTTCACCGGAGGCCCAATCACATAGATCATAGAAAGGCCGACGATCAACGAACTGAGCAAAGGCAGAATGAGCACCGGCTTAAGGCCCTGTAAGGTATCCGGAAGATTGATCTTACGATTCAGTAAACTAGTGAGATAACCGGCAAAGAAACCAGCAGCCAAACCACCGAGGAAACCCGCGCCGATTTGTGAAGCCAACATACCACCGATCAATCCAGGAGCCAGACCGGGACGGTCGGCTATGGAAAATGCGATGAAGCCGGCAAGTACGGGAATGAAGAGTGCAAAGGCAGAAGCTCCACCAATCTGCATAAGTGCCCAACCGAGCGTACCCTCGTTATCGCCCGCGTAGATCCCTCCGATGGCGAAAGCCAAAGCGATCAAAAGTCCACCCGCAGTCACGAGTGGCAACATTTGGGAGACCCCCGTCATTAAATGCTTGTAGACGCCGGTGCGTGCTTTCTTGGGAGGCATTTTCATGCCACCGGATTGCGCGGCTGAAGGTTCCAATGCGAGTGCTTCTTTAATCAGCCCGGACGCATCATTAATAGCGGCCTTGGTCCCTGTTTCAAGCAAACGCTTACCTGCGAAGCGGGCGGTTTCCACGCTGGCATCAGCGGCCACCACCACCGCATCGGCTTTAGCGATCTCTTCTTCCGTGAGTTCGTTTTTCGCGCCAACCGAGCCGCGGGTTTCCACCTTCATGGTGTAACCCAGCGCTTTGGCACCGCGGAGCAATGATTCCGCAGCCATAAAAGTATGAGCGATCCCGGTCGGGCAGGAGGTCACTCCCACAAGGAATTTGCTCTCTGTGGATTCGGCCGCTTCCTTCGGTGATGCGCTCTGGCTAGCCGCTGGTGCGGGCACATTATCCGGGAAGAGTTGATCCAGGACATGTCCGGTTTCGCGGGCCACGCGAGCAAGCTCGGTCGCAATGACTGGCACTGATGTGGACACTGGCTGCGCGGGTGCTTTGATTGCGGAAAGAAGCACGGCATTGACCGACTCGGAAGAAGACTTCCAGACCGCTGCAGGATCTGCATCCGCATCGGCTTTGATTATAAGCGAGAGTCCACGACGTGCAGCCTCTGCTTCGAGGGCGCCCTTAGCCAAACGCAACATGGGCGCATTGCTGGGGGCTTGAATGATAACAAGTAGATTTGACATGGGATTTAGGACTTGGGTTGATAGGGGGCGATTGGCTGTACGGTGACGCGGGCCAAACGTTTTAAGAGGATTTCAGGTTCAGGAAGCGCGGAGACGAGGGATTCCAATCGGCTCCAGGCGTAAACGGTGGCACGGCGTGCGCAGTCAGGTGCGGTTTCCCCGAGGAGGCGGCCCTGTAAATACCCGGCGAGCAATGAATCGCCTGCACCAACCGTGCTGATAACTTTGACAGGTGGCGCGCTCGCCATGAGCTCCGCCTTATTGGAAAGAAAAAGAGCACCCTCATCCCCAAGAGAGACAATCAGATTGGGCACGCGTTCGCGGTTGAGTTCCCGGGCCGCCGACAAGATCGACTGAAAGTCGCTCAGATCGGCACCGAGGAGTTCGGCCAGTTCATGGTTGTTTGGCTTCGCCAAATCAATCCCGGCTTCGACCGCGGCCGCAAGGGCGGCCCCACTTGAATCCACCGCAATTTTGGCATCGGCGTCACGTAGTTTATGTATCAGCTCGACAAGGAAATCCGGCTCGACGCCTGTGGGTAAACTTCCTGCGATGACAACCCAAGTGCCGGGTTGAACCAATTTCAGCAATCTGGAAAAGAGCTTCTCACACTGAGCCTTTGTAGGTGCCGGGCCAGGCAGATTTAGATCAGTGGTATCGTTGGATTTTGTATCCACAATCTTAATACCTGTTCGAGTTTCACCGGGGACACGAACAAAGGCGTCCATCAATCCGTGATCTTTAAAATGCTTTTCAAAAATCGAGGGATTGGCTTCACCGAGGAAACCGGAGACCGCGACGTTGGTTCCACCAATAGCAAGCATGGTGCCGACGTTGATTCCTTTGCCGCCGGCTTGGCGGTGTGATCCGGTCGCGCGATGAACGGTACCAGGCACAAGTTCGTCGAGAAAAACGGTATGATCGATCGCCGGATTGAGCGTGACGGTAATAATGGAGGGTTTCGTAGTCATGGTAATAAGTCTCTGGTAGGGGTTAAACGGCAGGTGGGATCAACCGCACGGCGACGGCGTCGTCCTGCGCGAGAGCGCGTTTAGCCAGCGCTTGCAGGTCGGCCAAATTCGCTTTTCGAAGTTTTTCTTTTACGGCAGGGATCAACGCGGCTGGCATACTCAATTCATCCACACCGATGCCAGTGAGAATTTGTGCGCCGAGCGGATCGGCCGCGAGCCCGCCACATACGCCCACCCACTTGCCTTCGGCATGCGCTGCCTTGGTTGCAGTATCAATCATGCGCAGCACGACCGGATGCAGGCTGTCCGCCCGTTTAGCGAGAAGCGGATGCGTCCGGTCAACGGCGAGGCCGTATTGCGTAAGGTCGTTTGTGCCTACCGAAAAGAAGTCGACCACCTTCGCGAGCTCAGGTGCCATCGTCACCGCAGCAGGCACTTCAATCATAACCCCAAGATCAATCTGCGGGCCATCGACTTCTCTACGTACGGTTTCCGCAATTTGACGGATACGACGAAAGTCGTTCGGCGTCGCAATCATAGGAAAGAGCAACTTGATCGGGCCATGCTTCGCGGCACGAAAAACCGCCCGCAGCTGAGTCTTAATAATATCAGGACGAGCCAGACCAAGACGAATACCGCGCAGCCCAAGGAAGGAAAGATCGTGTTCGCTCAGGCCGAGATAATCGACTGGCTTGTCACCACCGATATCCACTGTACGCAGGACCATGGGCAGCCCACCCAAAGCTTCGACCATCGCTTTATAGCATTCGTATTGTTCGTCTTCGGTCGGCGCGTGCTCGCGATCAAGAAACAGGAATTCCGTGCGAACCAGTCCCACCCCTTCCGCGCCAGCCTTGAGTGCATTTTCTGCTTCTTCGACCCGGGCAATGTTTGCGACCACTTCCACGCGATGCCCATCAGTCAACAAAGCAGGACTGAAACGTTGCGACCATGCTTGCTCACGACGTGCATCAATCGCCTTGAGTGCTTTACAGGCAGATTCAAGATCTGCCTCGGATGGCTCAAGGAAAAGTCGAGCACCGGACGCATCGAGTAACACAGTCGCATCTCGAACGGCATCCGCGAGAGCATCTCCCATTGCCACAACCATTGGAATACCAAGTGAACGCGCGACAATGGCCGAGTGCGCATTCGGACTGCCTGCGCGCAGGCAAATTCCTGAGACTTTCTCTGAGCTCAACTGAGCGGCCTCGGAGGGTTCCAAATCTTCAGCAATCAAAACCACGGGGGCGGTAATTTCAGCGAGTGGATCCTGCACCTCGCCGAGCAGGACACGGCTTACACGATGCCCCGCGTCTTTCAAATCGACGGCTCGTTGAGCGAGGTTGGCATCAGTCAATGCCTCCAACTTTGCGGCCTTATCGGTGACTACAGCGTTCCAAGCGCTCAGGGCATCTTCTCCCTCTTTAATTTTATTCAGGGCAGCTTCTTTTAATTCCAGATCGTCGACCAGAGCAACATGTGCAGTGAACAAGTTGCGCTGCACTTTGTTCATGTTCTCGTCATCGGCGAGTTCGGTCAAACCGCTTACCGCGGTTTCAATGGCGACTTCGAGGGCGGAGCATTCGGAGGCTTCATCGCCACGCTTACGGTCTGCTGCATCATGGCTACCGAGGTTCCAATGAAAGACTGGACCCACCGCAATCCCAGGAGCGGCCATTGTCCCCGAAATGGAAGATGTGGATTCACTTTGAACAGGCTCCCAATGGATCGCGCTGTCGACCTCATCTATAACCTCCTGAGGCTCGTCGTTGATCAATTCGAGCAAGCGACTGATCCGATCCAGGTGATCCGTGGCATACGGAGAATCGGATCGAATCTCGATGTGACTTTCTGCGGTGATCCCTAAACTGACGATCTTCAGTGCGCTGCGGGCATCGGCTTCGCGGCCGTTGACCACGAGACTAATATTACCGTCCATCTGTTCGGTCAATTCAGCCAACTGACTGGCTGGGCGAAGGTGAAAACCACGTGGGTTGGTAAATTTCACGAAGACACGTTCGCCTGCATAGTCATCATCAATGTCATCGCCGGCTCCTGTTTCTTCTCCAAAGACAGCTGCGATGATTACTTCCGGGTCTGTCGTGCTCGCCAAGTCTTTGGCCAAATCGGCATCAGCAGTGATGGAAGTCAGCCGAGCGAGAAGGCCGATATGCTCATCACTTTTTGCGGCGATGCCGAAGATCAGATGGGCCCGCTCCTCGCCTTTCCAAGCCACACCTTGGGGGACCTGAATCAACACAACCCGCGTTTCGCGGATCAGGTTAGATTGTTGCGGTTGACCATGAGGAATGACAACTCCATTGCCTAGGTAAGTGTTCGCTGTTCGTTCGCGGCCGAGCATACTATCTACATATCCTGCCTCTACAGCTCCGAGCTCTGCGAGAAGCTTCGCGATGCCTTGAATGGCCTCTTCCTTGCTGGAAAACTTTTGACCAAGACGAATATCAGATGGGGTTAGATTCAACATGAGGGGTATTTGATTTTGAGGTTAGAAAAAGAAGATGGTTACAATATGTAATCGTTTACATATAATTGTCAAACAAAAAGGCGGCCCAGCAAAAGGAACGCAGAACATAACTACACAGATATTGTTAATAATTAGATACTTAAGACTTAAATTATTTTCATATTTTTCTGGTATCGTTTACATACATTATGTCATAATCATAGATAACTCATGAGAAACTCCTCCGAAGACGCGCAGTCTTTATCAGTATTGCGCCCCCTCTCTCCCTTTTTAGATTCCGACCATGGCTAGTATTAAAGATGTCGCCCGCGAAGCAGGTGTTTCGACAGCAACCGTATCCCGCATGATGGCCAATAAGGGTTACATCAGTGACAAAGCACGAGCCAAAGTGGAGGCTGCCGTTAAAAAGCTCGGCTATCGCCCCAATCGTGCGGCTCAACAATTACGGGATCCCGGGTCGCGAATTATCGCTCTTATTGTCTCCGACATACAGAATCCGTTTTTCGGAGAGCTTTGCCGATCCGTCGAAACCTTCGCCCAGAAGCGTGGGTTTTGTGTTTTCGTCTGTAATACCGATGAAGACCCTCAAAAGGAGATTCACTACTTGGAGCTCGTCGCCCAGGAACAAGTGGCTGGAGTGATTATCTCTCCTTCAACGCAAGGCTTGAAGCCGTTGAAAGCGCTTCAAAAACAGGGAATCCCTGCTGTTTTGGTTGACCGGCAGGTGGGCACAGATTTTGACGCCGTCCTCTCTGATAATAAAGAAGCGGCCTACCGATTGACTCAGCGGATTTTACAAGGCGGCTATCGACGCATCGCCGGAATTTTCGGGGCCAACAGTTTTACCGCGGAAGAACGGCTGGCCGGTTTTCTATCCGCATTGGCTGAAGCAGGACAGACTGCCTTTCCGATCAGACGTATCCCAGCATTTGAGAATGAAGGACGTGCTGCGATGGAGCAAATTCTGCAAGACAATCCAGCGCCAGACGCCGTCATTTGTAGCAGTGCACTCATTGCCACCGGTGCATATCGGGCAATTCACAAGCAGAAGATATTGATACCAAATCATATAGGTTTTGCCTGTTTCGACGATCCCCCTTGGGCGACCTTTGTGAATCCAGGCCTTACGGTAATTCGTCAGCCAGCTGCACTTTTGGGTGAAGCGGCTGCAGAGCTGTTGATGAAGCGCATCAAAGATCCCGAACGGACATCCAGCATTCTACGCTTACAAGGCAGCTTGGTCGAACGCGGTTCGTTACGATAATATGACAGATAAAATGAGCTTAACAGAGTCGAAGAAAACACTCAGAACCATAGACAATGCTCGACACCGAATATCGCCAAATCGAATCCAATAAAGATGCCCAGACTATCCTGAAGGCCCTGCTTGCCACCCCGGATACCTTCGTCTCCGGCAGCCTGCTCGCAGAGCAACTCGGCATGTCACGCCCCGCCATTCATGGTAAATTAGACAAGCTACGCGAACAAGGCTTCGAGTTTGAAGCCATCCGCAACAAGGGCTACCGCCTGGTCAAAGAGCCCGAAGTCCTGCACCCAGATCTGCTGCGCTACTACACCCAACTCAACGGGTCTAAGCTCGAAGTGCTCTATTTCCCCGTCATCGACAGCACCAACAGCGAAGCAGAACGCCAACTCTCGCATCGTCGCAAAAGCCCCTTCGCCATCGCTTCCAGTTGCCAAACCAAAGGCCGTGGACGCCTCGGGCGCGAGTGGCACAGCGCCACCGCCGACAACCTCTACCTCTCGGTCGGGTTTGAACCCAACATTCCACCACAAGCACTACAACACTTCACCCTCTGGGCCGGCATCCACATCTGCCGCGCCCTGCAAAGCCTCACACCAAATGCGGCCCTAAAAATCAAATGGCCCAACGATCTGCACTGCGATGGTCGCAAGTTCGCGGGCATGCTCACCGAAGCTAAAATGGACGCCGACAGCCTCCGTAGCATTATCTTCGGCATCGGCCTCAACGTGAATAGTAATCCGACAAAATACCCCAGCGAACTGCGTAAATCGGCCACCAGTCTCTACGCCGTCGGAGGCAAAGAGCTTTCGATGAATCAAGTCGCAGCCAAGGTGATCATCGCCATACAGACTGCCTACGACACCTGCATCCTCGACAACGGCTCCGAGAGCTTAGTCGAAGCCTGGGCACCACTCAGCTCACTCTCAGGAAAAACCGTTACCGCGATCATGAATAACCAAGAGATCACCGGCACCGCCAGCGGCATCGACGAAACGGGCGCCCTCATCCTCATCGCCGCCGACGGCAGCGTGCAAAAAGTTCGCGCCGGAGACGTCACTTTAAAAAAGTAGGGGCGCGACTCGTCACGCCCGCGTTGTGATGGCCACTCCTACCTTCTGACTTTAAAACACTCCACCATGAAAACCCTCAGCATCGACGTCGGTAACACCAGCACCCACTACGGGCTGGTCGCAGGCCAATTTGTTCAACTCACCGGTCACTTTCCCACCGCAGAATTCCGCCACGCGCCCTCTCCGGCCTTCGCGCAAAAACTGGCTCCACTGCTCGCAGAAGCAGACAGCATCTCCTTCTGCTCCGTAGTGCCCGACATCAACGACAACCTCCGCGCCAGCCTGGCCGCATGCCAACAACCGATCTTCCACCTCACCTGTGACAGCTGCGCGGGCCTGGAACTGGTCTACCCCAAACCACACGAAATCGGTCAAGACCGCATCGCCAACGCCATCGCCGCTCAGGAATTTTACGGCATCCCCGCCATCGTCATCGATATGGGCACCGCCGTCACCTTCGACATCGTCAGCAGCCAAGGCTACGAAGGAGGCATCATCGCCCCCGGCCTCGCTGTAATGACACGCTACCTACACGAACAAACCGCACTGCTCCCCGAACTCAGTGCCGAAGACCTGCTCAACGTCGAAGGCGCCATCGGTAAGTCCACCGTCCACGCCATGAAACTCGGCGTCGCCGTCGGCTTTTCTGGCATGATCGATGCATTGCTACTTAAAGTGACCAATGAACTGCAAAAGCGCGGTGAGCCCAAACCGGTCGTCCTCTCCACAGGTGGCAGCATCGCCAACTTAACCAAAGACTGGGCCCACAAAAGCCTTTTCGTCGGCGACCTCACACTGATGGGCCTCGCCGTTGCCGCTAAACGCCAACTCTAGCACCGCACGACGCCATCAGACACTCTCAGCCCTGAAACATAGTACACCAATCGCACAAAGCATTTGATCTGACGCAGACCCTAGCTACCTTGCGCGTCATGAAAAATCAAAAAATCGGATTCGTCGGCCTAGGCCGCATGGGCGGCAACATGGCTCGCTGCCTCAATGACAAAGGCTACAAAGTCACCGCGCTCTACGACATCAACGAAAATGTCGCCACCGAGCTCGCCCAAGAAATCGACGCGACCGCGTATCAAACACTCGCCGAAGTCACCGCCCATGCGGACATCATTCTGACCGTCGTCACCAACGATGCCGCAATGGACGCCATATTCTTCGGCGAAGACAACCTCCTCACCGGCGCCGAAGGACGCACCTTCATCAACTGCGCCACCCTCACCCCCGCCCTGCATGGCAAGCTCGAAGCCAACGCCGCACAAGTCGGTGCCAAATGCCTCGAAGCCTGCATGGCCTCCAGCATCCCACAGGCACGCAAGGGCGAACTCTTCCTCATGGTCGGTGGTGATGAAGCCGAATTCAAAGCCAACAAAACACTGCTCGACGACCTCAGCAAAGCGCTCCACTACGTCGGCCCCGCCGGTAAAGCCTCCGAGGTCAAAGCACTCGTCAACATGGTTATGAACATCAACACCGCCGCCCTCGCCGAAGGCCTCGGCATCGGTGACGCCCTCGGCCTCGACCTCAAAATGCTCTGCGATATCTTTAGCCAGACCGGCGCCAACTCACGCGTGCTCGAAACCGATGCCGAAGACATGATTCTCCGCGATCACGACTGCTACTTCTCCGCCGCACACGCCGCCAAAGACTCCGGCATCGCAGTCGGCCTCGCCGCCAATGCCGGCATCAACGCCCCCCTCGCGCAAGCCACCTTCAAGCAATACACCAAGCTCACCGAAATGGGCAAAGGCGAACTCGACAAGTCCGGCATCGCCGAACTCACCTTCAAAGGCCGCATCTAAAAAACGTAGGGGCGCCATTTATGACGCCCGCCGAAGCTAAGCCCAAAATTAAGCCTGCCCAAAAAGGCCGCATTTAGCCTGCCAATGAATCAAACAATCCAAAATTCCCTCGGCGAAACGCTCGACTACAGCTTCGCCCCCGGCAACGCCGACACCGCAAAAAACGACTGGCTGGTCATTCTCGGCCACGGCGTCACCGGCAATAAAGATCGCCCCGTCATGGTCGATACCGCCAAGGCACTCAATGCCGCAGGTTTTGACACCCTACGCTTCTCCTTCGCCGGCAATGGCGACTCACAAGGTGACTTCCGCGACGCCACCATCTCCAAAGAAGTCGGCGACCTCGCATCAATCCTCGACGCCGTCACCAGCTCGTATTCAAAAATCGCCTACATCGGTCATAGCATGGGCGGCGCTGTCGGCGTCATCCAAGCCTCGCGTGATGCACGCATCAACGCACTCGTGTCACTCGCTGGCATGGTCGATACTAAAACTTTTGCGCAAACCGAGTTCGGCCAAGAAACACCGGACCAAGGTCTGATGTGGGACGAAGCAAGCTGCCCACTCTCCGCAAAGTTTATGCACGACCTCTGCCATACCATCGACAACGTCGCCCCACTGGCCGAAATGATTCGTGCCCCTTGGCTACTCCTACACGGCACCAGCGACGATGTCGTACGCCCCCAAGATACCGACCTCGTCCAAAGCTTAAAAGGCGACAGCGTCAAAGTCATACGCATCGACGGAGCCGACCACAGTTTCAACCAAGCAGAACATAAAATTCAAATGACTCAAGCCGTCGTCGACTGGCTTTCCCAGCAAGCTTCATAAACACGCAGGGGCAGAGCCCACCCTCCATTTAGTTTGCAGCACTCCCATGCGCACTCAGTCCTATATCGCCCAATGCTACCTTCATCTCGCCGACTACCACGCACCACACGCACCAGCGTGAAGGTCATCAAGCAACACGTGCAGGGGCAGCATGCCCTGCCCCCCGAGGAAGACTACCTTGCGATCGAAGATCCATTAGAAATCGTCCTCGCCTACGAACGCCACTTCGGAACGGTCGAAAAGAAACTCATAGTGACCATGCGCACGCCCGGCCACGACGAAGATCTCATCCATGGCTTTCTTTACTGCGAAGGTATCATCGGCTCCGCTGCCGACATCGTCGCAATTCAACTCAGTGGTAATAACGCACACGCCGCGCCCACCCGCGCACGCGTACAACTGCGCCCTGGCCTCGACGCCTCCGCCAAAACCTGCGAGCGCAACTTCGCCGTCCATTCCAGTTGCGGCGTCTGCGGTACCACCAGCATCGGACACCTTGAGATACCTAAAGCTCTGAACATTGATGATGATTCAGCCGTAGCTGCAGATTGGATACATTCACTCCCAGCACAGATGCACGACCGCCAGGCCACCTTCCGTCAAACAGGTGGCCTACATGCGTCTGCAATTTTTTCCACTGATGGCTCATTACAAGTTTCGCGCGAAGACATTGGCCGTCACAACGCGCTGGATAAAGCCATCGGCGCCAACCTCATCGCCGCACGCACCCCCGCAAAAGGACAGGTGCTCTGCGTCAGCGGACGCATGAGCTACGAAATCATTCAAAAGGCCCTGATCGCCCGCATTCCCATTATCACAGGAGTCGGCGCACCTTCCAGCATGGCAGTCGCCCTCGCCAACGACTTCAATATAACGCTCATCGGATTTGTCAGAAACGACAGCTACAACATCTACAGCTGCCCGGAACGCATAAAAAGCTTATAGAGTGGCAAGCTTCTAGCTAGCCCCAACACCTTCTCACTCGAAGCTCATACGATTACATTTTCTGCACCATGCAAGCCGATCCAGAACCACCACGCCAATTACTCGACCTAAAGCGCTCCGCTCCCAAGGACAAAGCAGTCGGCACCAAGGCAGTCACCAACTCACTCAAGCATGTCAACCAACAGGCCGGTGCCAACCGTGGCGCTAAAGCACTCTACCGGCTCAACCAAAAACATGGCTTCGATTGCCCCAGCTGCGCATGGCCAGACCCGGACGGCGAACGTTCAAGTTTTGAATTCTGCGAGAACGGTGCCAAAGCCGTCGCGACTGAAACAACTAAAAAACGTGTCGATGCCGCGTTCTTTGCCCAGTATTCAGTCGCAGAGCTCGCTCAAAAAAGTGACTTTTGGCTCAACGACGCGGGGCGCCTAACCGAGCCCCTACTACTCGATACAGCAGCCTCCCACTATCGCCCGATTTCATGGGACGACGCCTTCGATCTCATCGCCGAAGAGCTCAACGCCGCGGCCTCCCCCGACGAAAGTATCTTTTACACCTCCGGTCGTGCCAGTAATGAAGCCGCCTTTCTCTACCAGTTATTCGTGCGCCAATACGGCACCAACAATCTGCCCGATTGCTCCAACATGTGCCACGAATCCAGTGGTGCCGCTCTCAACGAAACCGTCGGCATCGGTAAAGGGACAGTCACACTGGAAGATATCGAAACCACCGACTGCCTACTGATCATGGGACAGAATCCCGGCACCAATCATCCACGCATGTTGACCTCATTGGAGAAGACCGTGGAGAACGGAGGCAAAATTATTTCCGTCAACCCGCTCTTTGAAACAGGACTGCGTGCGTTTTCACATCCGCAAAAACTGAAAGGCGTGCTTGGCAAAGCAACACCACTGGCTTCGCAACACGTATCAGTTCGCCTCAATGGTGATCTCCCTTTCCTAAAGGGCATGCTGAAATCTGTGATTGAAGCAGACGCAATAGATCCAGCATTCATCGAAACCTACACACATGGTTATGAAAGTTTCCTGGCTAAAATCAACGCCGTCACATGGAAGGAAATCAGCCAACAATCCGGCGTTAGCGAAAAAGAAATACGCGCAGCAGCAAATACCTTTATGCAAGCAAAGGACGCCATTACCTGCTGGGCGATGGGGCTGACTCAGCATCATAACGCTGTCGCCACCATCCGGGAAGTGGTCAACCTCCACCTCATCACTGGAAAAATAGGCCGCCCTAAAAGTGGACTCTGTCCCGTTCGCGGACACAGTAACGTGCAAGGCGATCGCAGCATGGGAGTGTGGGAAAAAATGCCCGAGTCATTCCTAGCCGCCCTCGATAAAGAATTCGAATTCACATCTCCCCGCAAACACGGCTACGACGCCGTCGATTCAATCGAAGCCATGCTCGCGGGCAAAGCACGCGTATTCATTGGGCTAGGCGGTAACTTTCTGTCCGCCTCCCCCGACACACATGCCACAGCCGCCGCCATGCGCCAGTGCGAATTAACCGCACATATCGCCACCAAATTAAATCGCGGTCACCTCATCACTGGCAAACGAGGACTCATCCTACCTTGCCTCGGTCGTACCGAAGCAGACCTTCAAAAAAGCGGCCCACAATTCGTCACCGTGGAAGACTCAATGGGAGTCGTACATAAATCAGAAGGGCGCCTCGAGCCCGCCTCGCATCAATTAAAAAGTGAAACAGCCATCGTTTGTGGCATCGCACGCGCCACACTCACAGAGACACGTGTGCCCTGGTTGGCTTTCTCCGAAAACTATGACTTAATCCGCGAACGCATCCAACGTGTGATACCAGGCTTTCAAGATTTTAACGCACGCGTTCGCAAGCCAGGAGGTTTCTATCTACCCAATGGGGTAAAGGAACGCAGCTTTCAAACCGCAACAGGCAAAGCTAATTTCACAATCAACCCACTCAGCCCCATCAGCCTCGAGTCCGGCCAACTGCTGTTACAAACCTTCCGCAGCCACGACCAGTTCAATACCACAATCTACGGCAACAACGACCGCTACCGCGGCATCAAAAACGAACGCCGTGTCATCTTCTTAAACAAAGAAGACATGGCCGAACGCAACATCACCCCCGAACAACCAGTCGATATCACCAGCCACTTCAAAGGCGAGACCCGCACCGCAAAGCTCTTTCTAGCCATCCCCTACGATACTCCCAAAGGCTGCGCCGCCGCGTACTACCCCGAAGCCAACGTACTCGTCCCCCTCGGCGCACGCGCAGAGACCAGCCAAACACCGATCTCGAAATCCGTCATCATCACCATCGCTCCCAGCAGTCACGCCTGATCATTCGCGAATTCCGCACAACTGCTCCGCCACAGCCAAGCCATCTTCAAACGGCCAAGTCGCTTTAAGATTCTGCGCTTCAGTCATCGCGCCCGAATACACTAAAAACACCGCCGTTCCAAGGCGTTGAGCATCCTTTGCATCCACCAGAGTGCCCACCAATTCAATGAAAAACTTACGCTGAGCACGCTTATATTGATCAATCAAATAAGCCATTTCCGGCTCGGCATCCGCATCAATACAAGCCGCCGTATTCGCAAACTGACACGCACGCCAACCGTTCGCCTCCACCCAGCTGCGCATAGAGAAAAAATACTTTTTTAACCGCCGCTCACGCTCACCAGGGCGCTCCATAAAAGTCTCATGCATAATCCGCATGCGCTTCGTTAAACGTTCCAACCAAGCTTTACCCAAAGCTGATTTATCACTAAAAGCGCGATAAAACTCTGACTTCGGCAATCCACTTGCGGCGATCACCTCCTCCACACTCACCGCACTGTAGCCCTTACGATGAAAAAGTTCGCTAGCTTTCGCTAATATAATTTCGCGTGGAGGAATCTCTGACATCGCACCAACACACAGACACAGTCCAAAGCGGTCAAGACGACAGCTAAGGAACCATTTCTTTTAAAAATTCCTTACATTAAATTAACAAGCATTCATCCTGTCCCAAAGCTCGAATCCCACACACAGCAATCCACTCCATAAACAGCCGCCAACTGATCAGCTTTCAATATTTACAACACAGCACATCTCAGCATGCTCCGCCCTTCTTATGAACCGAGTCTATATCAAAACCTACGGCTGCCAAATGAACGAACGCGACTCCGATGCGGTCGCAGCGATGCTTCGTGGCAAAGGATATTCACTCGTCGATAACGAATTCGATGCCGACGTCGTGCTCCTCAACACCTGCAGTGTACGCGACCAGGCCGAGCAAAAAGCCATCGGCAAGGCTGGGCACCTGGCCAAGCGAAAACGCAAAGACCCCAACTTTATCCTAGGCATCATGGGCTGCATGGCTCAAAACCGCGGCGACGAACTCGTCGACAAACTGCCCGACCTCGACCTCGTCGTCGGCACACAAAAATTTCACCGCGTACCCGAGCACCTCGATTCCATGATCGCCACGCTCCAAGGCCAAGGCCCGCGCCCCGACACCATTGTCGACCTCGCCGAAGAGCTCGACTCGCAGAACACCATTAAGTCACACGTTGATGACAAGCTGCAAGTCACCGCCTTCGTCAGCATCATGCAAGGCTGCAACATGAAGTGCTCCTACTGCATCGTGCCCAAGACCCGCGGTGCCGAGCGCGCCCGCCCCATGGACGAAATCGTCAAAGAAATCAAAGAACTCGCAGCCAAAGGCACCCGTGAGGTCACCCTACTCGGGCAAATCGTCAATCAATACGGCATCCGCGAATTTCCCTTCGTCGACAAAAAGAGCCCCTTCGTGCAACTCCTAGAGAAAGTGCACGAGATCGAAGGCATCGAGCGCATCCGTTTCACCAGCCCGCACCCAGTCGGCTTCAAAGACGACCTCATCGAGTGCTACGGCCGTCTGCCCAAGCTTTGCGAGTATTTACACTTCCCCATGCAAAGTGGCAGCGACCGCATACTCAAAGCCATGCGGCGTCCCTACAGCATCGAAAAATTTCGCAGCATCATCAAAAAGATGCGCGCCGTGCGCCCCGACATGTACATTTCCACAGATGTCATCGTCGGCTTCCCCGGCGAGACCGAAGAAGACTTCGAGCTCACCCGCAAGCACTTCGAAGAAATCGGCTTCGACATGGCTTATTTGTTTAAATACAGCGTGCGCCCCGACACCACCGCCGAGCCCCTCGGCGACCCCGTCACCAAAGAGCAAAAAGAAGAGCGCAATCAGATCCTCCTGGAGATCCTCGGTAAACGCTCCCTAGAGCGCAACCAAGCCCTAGTCGGCACCGTCGAAGAAGTCCTCTTTGAAGGCCCCGCCAAAAAAGGCGAAAACATGTTCCTAGGGCGCACCCGCGGCAACCGCGTCGTATTAGTCAAAGCCAGCCCCCGACTAGTCGGGCAATTCGCCCCCGTAAAATTCGAACGCGCCACCGCCAGCACCCTCTTCGGCGAGCTAGTCCTCGAAGGCGTCGAAGCACAAAGCGCCTAAACACCCAGCCAAAAGCCTCCACTCAATACTTCCCAACCCCTATGAACGCTGTCCAAGTTGTCTACGATCCGAGTGGTGATGCAAGGAGTTTGGTAATGCGTGGATATAGGTGACTGAGGTCGATTTTGCGGAACTGACTTTGAC
>NZ_JARXIC010000046.1 GCF_031127905.1 Thalassobacterium sedimentorum
CTCGAAACACCCGCAGAAGCCAGCACCACCGCCCCCTTCAAATCCGTAATAGGCATTGATGATTGGACCGAAGTGCAAGTCTCGAAAGACACGATTAAATAAGACGTCGCTTCTCATCTTAATCAAGATGAGAAGACATCGCGCAGATAGAGGCAATCTAGTCCGCAATATAATTAATTCTATTGCTGAGGAATACCAGTCAGCTTAACCTTAGATGTACCTTCTACAGGTGAGATGAGATACAGCATGCGTACTCTTTCATTATAATAAAGCGAAGTGCTATAAATCAATTGTGGCGATGCATCACCTTCCGGCAACTCCACAAGCAGTGACTCATAGCTAGTGCCATGTTTGAAGCTCGAACTCACATCCGCAAAGTTTAAAGGGCGGATAGAAGCACGCTCCTCTCCAAGCTTTAGCGCAATATTTTTTTCTGTTAGATTTACAAAGCGGTAACTGCCAGTTTTAAAGTCAGCAAGGTCCTCGGGCAGTGCCAACATCTTAACTGGCGAGCTAGTAGAGTTTCTAGATACAAATAATAAGTAATCGCTCGCGAATCCTTGCAAAAGGGTACTAGCCACGGGAACCCAGGTAGTCTCACCTTCGACATTCTTTCCTTTTGTAAAAAGACTAATTTCTCGCGGTCCTTCATAAGCCACACTCGCTGAACGTACGCCGGGATAAAAATTAATCTGCTGGTATTCTTTACCGTTCCGAAGGTAGAGATCGGATACCCGTCGCTCTAATGCGATTCCAGTGAGTGTGGCCTGAATAACTGGCTCGTCCGAAGCTTCCTGCCCCTTCACACACAAAGCTAGGAGCATTGCCAATAAATATATAATAGACTGCCGTATACTATTCATCACTATAACTTTGATTATTATACACTTTCTTCGTCGAGAAAGCGAATCGAGAGCACTTTGAAGCGTCGTCCAAAGTTTGGTTTGGTCGGATCCGGCTCCCAATATTCGGAATCCAACACAGGATCGTTTCCATTCGGATAAACTGGTTCAGGAACACGTTGCACGAGCATTTCACACCAGGCCTGCGCATGGACCTGCCCCGTGAGAGGATCACGCGAATCACCATATGCTCGCACGCGAAAGGTATCCGAGCGCACCTGAATGAATGATCCGATACCTTGCAAAACATCTGCTTGATTGATGTGACTCGCGGCCCCCATGGCAACAGCTCGACTACCACTAGCTTTAGAGACATTCGTCGGCTGCGGAAAAGTATTCAGATCTGCTGAACGAAGCTCAAAACTGTCGTTTAAATTGCTACGGTCGATCGCAGCTTGTAGTAAACCGGCGAGTCCAAAAGCATCGTTACTCAAATCACGATTAACAAAAGCACTCATACTAGTGTAAGGAAAACCATGTGCATTCACTCTATCTCGCAATTCAAGTACTATGTTTTCAGCGAGCTTACGAATGTCGGCATCCCCGAGTGCTCGATAGCCACTCCAAGCTTCATCAGATGCCGTATCACCATTGAATTGCCCTTGCGAGGGAAGCATCGAACGGGATACTGCAGTGTGATCATTGGCAAGCGTATCTACAGTCGAATTCTGACTTTGATATACGGATCCACCTCGTCCTGCAGCAAGCACAGCTGCCCACGCATCGACTGAAGTGCTGTTTACATTAAATGCGCCCGCAACCAACAAATTTTCGGAAGAACGATCCACACCCGTCACCCGGGCGTGATTGCTCTCATCAAAAAGTTTGTTCTTAACATCTTCCAAAACTTCATTGACGTGACGTAATAATTGCATACGTGGATTGGGAAGAGTTCCAGTCAGCAAGGATGCATTTGAAAAACTCGGATCGAAGGCGGCATCGAAAGACACCCCAACAGGCGTAGAGGAAGGATCAAAATCATCTGCAATAAGATTATAAGGAACCGAATACGAGGAGAAAAAATACTGATCAAAAAGTGTATCATTCAGGTAAAAAGACAGATCATGATAGAGACGAGGTTGGCCACCAAATGCACTCCCGCTAGCAACACCAGCAAAACTTGTAAATACACCGTCAATACGGTCTCTATCTAAATATGGAGTCGCAAAAGAATTGCCGATAGCCAATGCGGGCATCGTTCCCAATATAGCAACATTAGCACTCTGAAGTTGCCCGAGAGAAAGCGGAGGCGTCACAGGTAATTCCAACGGAGCCGTTCGCAAGGCTCCAGTAGCATCATTAGAACTCCCCCAATAAGCATTTCGCCCTCCATCCACGCCAAAATTAGCAGATTGCAATAATGCATCACCAACGGCTAAAGGCGACAGCTTAGTATTCATTCTCCATGAGGGTGCAAAAATAGGAAATCCATCTTCATCCGCGATCAAGTTAGTTGCTCCCTTTATTGGCGAGTGCGGATTGGAGAGCGCATAAACTGGAAAAGACTGACTATCTTCTGTTGTTTTTAGATAGTTATCAATCGTAACAACTGGCCTTGGCGCACTACCAGAGCCTTCAATATGCAAATCAGTGTCGACGAAGAAACCGTCTCTAGCGGGAATGTAATTTTGAGCCAAAAATGGTTCAGGATTATCCAAAAAAATACGATGAAACGGATTATCTTGACGGATCGTATGATCCTCAAAATACGCCGAGTAATTATATAAAGACACAAAGCCATTGTCTCTGGTCAATCCGCTTGTCACTGGATTCTCAGCAGACCCCATACTGTGGTATTCATAAACAGGCCAACGCTGAACTGCAGCTGGGTTACCAGAAGCAAAGGGGGCAAAATCCAACTGAACATTAGGTCCATTTTCAACAGGAATGAATACGTCACTAATACCTATCTGAAATACAGTCGAATTATAGCCCAGAGTTGATATAAAGTCCTCTGCGCGAGGAGTACCGTTTCTCGAAAAATTTGTCGAGTTAGGAGCAATTCCAAAGTACACTTCCGAAAGACCAGGTGACATCGTTCCCGGTGCTATCTTAATAATAAATTCATTATTACTAGTCCCGACATTAATCGAACGAACGGAACTGTAATTCCCACTCGAATCGCGTACCACTAAATCCCCCCCAACAGCTTTCAACAATGTATTAAAGCGCGTATGATCGATGAGTGACATTAAGCCATAGTGTTCAACCGCGACGTTGTAAGGGTTGTGATACACACCGGCTGGGTTAATGTAGGGCTTCGGCTTGACGTAGGGATCTGTGGATCCAGAAACTGTAGTCGGTTCAAATAAATATCCTATGGTTTGTATCCAACGATGCATATATGGCGCATACTGGCTACGTATTAAATAGGGCAAGCTATCTGAAAGCAGAGGATCACCGGATGCGGCCTGTCTCCACACATTGATATTATCAAAACGTAAAGATGCGAGTTGCCTAGGATTACCGATGCCAGAGGGCGCCCCAAACTCATCATGATTAGGCAAGAAGTATTGCGCAGGAAATACCGGATTTGTTAGCGGGTTTTGCATCCGCTGATAGATGGTGTAGTAATCACGCAACAGATGCCATGAAGGGCCACGCCCACCATTAGAATCATAGAACACTGGTTGCGCGCGAATTGAAGTGCCGAGCACGGGCACTGTGTCTGAGCCAGCTCCTGCAAACTGCGAATTTTCAAAAGCTGTTTCATCCAACTCAAATGCGAGAGACAAATCCTGTTTAAGGCCTCCGTCGCGCACGTTAGATAAGACACCATAGCTACCCACAGTAAAATTATGAAACTGTCGTTTGAGCCCTGCTTGATTGTAACCAGCTAGCTCAAGCTGGCTAATATCGCTCAATCGGTGACTGGCCTCCTCACCTATACTGTCCCCGCTAAAATCCGATAGTATGCTAAGATCCGCTTCTCCTTTAGTTCCAATCGACAGCACTGAATGATAGCGAATTTCAGCAGCATCTGCAGCTACAGAGGTGTTGCTTGGTCGAACATCAGCCTTCATATTTTCATCCGCGACCCACCATGCGTAACTGCCTGAATCCTGACCATGCGTGCCCGCTATTTTAGTATCTGCGGTCGAGACACTCACGACCGCATGAGCATCCACAGTGGAGTCTACAGAACCATCACCAACTAGAGTCACTACATCTACATTTCCCGAGACAGGTGCGGCTTGAGTCTCATAATTTGTTTGAGAAATATCCCAATCCGATGCCAACCAAGCGAGTTGCATACCAAGATTATCTGGCCCAGAACCCCATACACCCGTATAGTTCTTCTTCGACTCATCTGAAGATGACATGATTTCTGCACGTGCAGTGATGCGTTGATCGGGCCCTAAATAGCGTTGTAACTCCCCAAGTGCAATTGTTGCGGCTAGATAAGCATTTTGTTGAGCTTCAATTCGCACGATGGCACTATCTGCAGCACTTGTCTCGACTCGCACAAGAGTGGTTATCGATAAAAGAAGAAGCAAAACAAAAGCCATTAACGACAGTGCAATTACTAGCGCAAATCCTCGGTGGCTGGCACTACAGACTGGTTTATGTTTCATAATATAAAGATAAGATTAGGGATAATTAACTTAGATAAATTATCCAGACGAAACTGCGGAAGTCGTTTCGCGGCAAACAAACTGAGTATTAAAACACTTGGATTGGACCGCAGTTGAGCTTTCTGACGAAGACCGAAGACGGTTCAGCAACATCATTGCGGTCGCTTCAGCCATATCCTTAATCGGCTGACGAATGGTGCTAAGTCGTTGCGGCAAAAAACATCCAAGTGGTATGTCGTCTACACCGACAACTGAAATATCCCCTGGCACCGAAAAACCACAATCAGCGGCAGCACGCATCGCACCGATCGCGGCAAGATCATTCAGTGCAATCAACGCAGTCGGGTGTCTCTGAGGTGGTTGGCTTTCTAAATATTCCTTAAATACTCGATGCATATCTTCCAACTCATGCGAACACGTCAGGTAAATATTGTTCTCTTCGGTCACTCCACGCGCTTGCAGCAATTGATTAAACATTTCCGGGCGGCCATCCGCGCTCTGCCCTTTGGATAAAGCACTCAGAAACGCAAAGCGTTGGTGCCCGAGTTCAATTAAATGATCAACTGCCTCGATGAATCCACTCGTAAAATCGATTTGAATAGAATCGAAAGGTAGGTGCGGCGCTCCTTTAGGCGGCGGTCCAGTAAGCGCAACTACAGTCTTATCTGCTTCTTTAGCCTTGGCTAGGAAATCCAAATGTTTGTCTAAATCGTTAACAAAATAAGCAACCGCATCGATCTGACGATCTAATAGTGAGAGCAAGCACTTAGACTGGTAATCCATATCTTCACGAGAGTGCTCCAAAATCAAATCATAGCCAAATTTACGCAAAGCTCTCTCTAAGCAGTCACTAAAAGCAGTATAGAATGGATTATGTAAATCCGGAACCACTAAGCCTATCGCTTTAAAACTCCCAGTTCGCAACCCCAGCGCAGTACGGCTCGGACGGTAATTCAACTCCTCTGCCACCTTGAAAACACGTTCTCGTGTTTCTTCTGATGCCCATGAATTCGGCTTGCGATTTAAGATAGTAGACGCTGTGTTGGGGGCGACTCCTGCTTTTGCTGCGACATCTTTTAAACGTGCTCTCATGATAAACATATTCGCATATGGTATTGGTTTAGAATCATATAAGCAATGGGGCGACCATCTATGGTTTTGCTGATCTTGAAAAAAATTCGTAATGACCGGAACCAACCTCTAGCAGTATGCGATTATCCTCGCTACCGATGAGACGAATACCTTCTGCCTGTGTAATAGGAAGGCCACCTTCGGTAACATCATAAACCGACTGAGCAGGAACATAGACAGTCGCCTTCGTATTGGCTGGCACCTCGATACGCCAGCGAAATGTAGCAGCATCGTATTTCCATGTGCTCGCGATACGTCCCCGAATCGAATCGTAATGCCCTCTTGCCCAATCAACACCATGCCCAAATTGAGGCTTCATTCTAATCTCTTGGTAAGCGATGCCAGCAGTGTCAATACCCAGCATATCGTAAAACATCCACTCACTACAGGCCCCGTAGGCATAGTGGTTAAAGGAATTCATTCGCTCTCCATTGATGCCGCCTTCAATGGTGTAGCTATTCCAACGCTCCCAGATGGTGGTTGCACCCTGATCGACCGAGTAGCCCCACGAAGGATACGTTGTATTTTGCAGTAAACGATACGCGAGATCGCTGCGACCAATATCAGTAAGTGTGGGCAGCAAAATCTGCACTCCAAGAAAGCCTACTGACAAATGGTAGTTATTGGCCTCGATGCGTCGAACAAGATGATTCGCCGCTTGCTCGCGCTGTTTATCGGTAAGTAAATTATATTGAAGCGCCATACAATAAGCTGTCTGCGTGTCACCTTTAACCTTCCCCGTGGCATCAACAAAGGTATCCTGAAAATACTTACAGATACGCTCAAAGAGATTTTGGTATTTTCGCGCATCCGCGTCCTTTCCAAGCGCAGTAGCCATTTCTGCCATCAGACTCGTACTATATGCATAATAAGCTACGGATATAACATCCTGTGGTGTATTTGCCCCAACGGCAAGCCAATCGCCAAATTTCCCGGAAAGTCCGCCATACCCATTCCGCCCACACGCTTCAATGAAGCGCGCCATGACTTCATAGTGCGTTTCAAGCATACGGGTATCGCCGTAAACCGTATAAATCGTCCACGGACAAATAATACCAGCGTCCGCCCACCCCGGGCTACCATGTCCGTGAAATACGGGTGCCTGCTGCCCGAAGAGCCCTTCATTGTTTACGCTATCAACTAAGTCTACCATCCATTTGGTAAAAAAAGCTCCAACATCCTGATTGTAAGTCCCTGAACGAATAAACACCTGTGTGTCACCCGTCCATGCTAGACGTTCATCACGCTGCGGGCAATCAGTCGGTACTTCAAAGTAATTCGATAACTGCCCCCACAAAATATTACTATGTAATTGATTAAGCATTGAATTGGATGATTCAAAAGAACTCGTTAGCGGAGCATCCGAATGCACGACGATTCCTGTAATCATAGCAGGCTCCGGTCTCGAGCGAAGCCCACTCACTTCCACGTAACGAAAACCATGAAAAGTAAAATGCGGCTCGTACGTTTCAACGCCCTGCCCTTTGAGAATATAAGTATCAGTTGCTCTGGCTGAACGTAAGTTTTGAGTGTGGAGCGTACCATCCTGATTGAGCATTTCACCGAAACGCATGACTATTTCATCACCGGCTTGACCTCTAACTTTTAGTCGGGCCCAACCCGCAAAGTTCTGCCCTAGGTCGAAAATATATCGCCCTTCCAACGGCTCGGTAATTCCAATTGTAGGCAACTCACGGGTTGCGCGAACCGGCACACCTGGATAAGCTTGGATGACCGGCGAAAGCTGAGCCCCGACATCCACCGTCGTCCATCTCCTGTCATTGAAACCCGCTTGAGTCCACCCGGGCATTTCCAGACGTGCATCATAGGTTTCACCTGCCTGCATATCAGATTCGAGGATCGGCCCGAATGAAGCTTTCCATGATGAATCTGTTGCAACCACTTGACTCCTACCATTCGTATAATCGATATGTAATTGAGCCAATAAACGAAGTTTATTACCATATTGGTTTTGTCCCAAAAGACTAATATTTCCACGAAACCATCCATCACCGAGGATACCTCCCAAAGCATTATCGCCAGTCTGGATAAGATCAGTAACATCATAGGCCCGGTAGTAAATGCGTTTATGGTAGTCGGTCCAACCCGGCATAAAGTATTCGTCACCGATGCGCTGACCATTCAGATGCATTTCAAAAACACCCTCTGCGCTCACATAAATAACCGCGCGTTCGACACGAGCGTCTACCCTAAATTCTTTTCGTAAATGTGGCGATGGCAAATAGCGCTTATTTCCTAAATTACGCGTAAGTCCCGTCACTAAATCAAATTCCGTATTCTCGTTTAACTGATATTCACGTGATTTACCATCTATCGTATAAGCGAGCTCGAGTTTCTTTACTCGACCTGGTGCAGGGTCAGCTCCAACAAAATCATTTGAAACCGAGAATTGATAGACACCATTATCGATCTGTTCCTGAAGCTTCGCACTCAAATCAACTTGACGGTTCGCTTGCGCCGGTAAGCCATACATCGCTTTGACTATGAAAATATCACGGCTTACTTGCGGAGAAGCTTTAGATGGAAGTTCGGGAATGGCATCATAGCCAATCCACTCTGCCCTCCAATCACTTGGTCTCAATAACCCCATCGACCACTGAGCTGGTTCACTCCACGGTGATACATTGCCCTCGCGATCCCAGGTCATGACCTTCCAATGACAAAGCTGCCTGGATGAGAGCGGCTTACCGGCATAAACAATATGTATACTATTGCCTGACTCGACTCTTCCACTGTCCCATAGATCGCCTTGATTACGACGCAATTTCTCTTCAGAACTTGCAACAAGTATCCGATACGCGCTCTGAATAACCCCTCTGCGCTCTGCGCAAAGCTTCCAGCTCAGCCGTGGTTCAATAACGTCAATGCCCTCTGGATTGATTAAATACTCAACAGTTTGCTCCGAGACTGTTATCACAGCAAACACAGACAAATTGACTGATAAGAAGGCAGCGACGGATAAAAAAATATGAAGGAAATTCATTGAGCTGAAGTATTTTTAAGAACAAAGGCGATTCTTCATAAGTAAAATCACCTCCGATGAACACTCTTACATCTTGATTTATGAACACAGTTGTTTTCGCATCTTGTCACATGTGCATGCGACATGGTGCGAAAACGAATTTCAAGTGCCACCTATCCAATCGGGCGTTGAATAGGATGCTTACGATAGATAAGGCCTAATCAGCTGCTATGCACGACGACGTATCAAAACTGAGCTAAGCACCAACATCCCCACGAACAGCGCAAAAGAACTCGGCTCAGGAATGGCCGCATTGGCAAAACCGTAGGTATGAAATGCATCAGTATTCAGAGCGTTTAATGAAATAGTCTCAGATGTTCCATTAGCCACATATTCGTAGTCCACTCGCAAGCCGTTATTATTGCCAAACTGGTTAACATCGACAGTAAGCAACTCTCCATCAGAAGCGGTAATTGTCGAAATACGGCCAAAACCATCAGCATCAAATCCTACCGTAAAAATTGATAGAATATAAGTTTGGCCGTCCGTAAGTCCTTCTAAGGTCAAAGTCGCATTTTCATTCCCAAAAACAAAGCCTTCAGCCAAGTCGGCGCTAGATCCCGTCACATTATTCACGTCAGCGCCGAAAGCAGAACCCATGTTATAAGAGAACTGTCCTGCGACACTGGGGTTACCACCTGCGACACCGGTAAATGTCACACCATTTATATCCACATTAGAAGCTCCGCCACCAAAATTATAGGCATGCGAGTATGTGCGTCCGCCTGCAGTCGTAATGCCTGAAGTCGCATCGCCGTTCCAAGCGTTTACCGAAATACGTGGGGTGACTTCAGAAACCGTAAAATCATCCAGCAGTAAGGTCTCATCCGTACCACCACCAGACACAGCAGCATCGATTGCGAGCGAAGCGGTAGAAGCAGTCGCCACAAAATCATAACTCACCGTTTTGTATGGATTCGCCCCACCAACTGAAGTCACGTCGCCACGAATGGCCGTTGAGCCTCCAACAACAAGACGCATTTCCGGTGAATTATTACCAGCAGATATTCTTGAATTAACGCGATAGGTAATTCGATAAGTTTTGCCCGCAGTAAGCCCCGTAATTCCACTCGCACTCGTTAACGTGTTAGAGCTACCTGTAACTGCTTGGACAAATGCAACTTGGCTCCCCTCAGGCACTGCGCCATTGTTAGAAAATGGGCCGGTTGAATTCAGCCCGACTCTAGAGTTGTCATTTGCTGTCCAACCAGTAATCGAACCGTTGGCCCCTGAAGAAATGTAGCCTGGGGCGGTGCCGAAAGTCTCTTCTTCAAAGCCAGTATTCACAAGGCTTTGAGCTTGTAAAGAACTCACAAAGGAACAGAGGATAAGAGATGTGGGATATATTTTCATATTCATTAGGTTTACTTTAGCAGTTAATGGGTTCGATCGTTAGACAGTAATTCTTCACTGAATTTCCCTGAATCAGTAGTATTGATAAGGTAGTTGTGATTTATACTGTGTATAATTTACCTCTAACTTAGCATTAGGTCATGTCACACGATCATGCGACAAGATCCCGAATCCCTGCCAATCGCTTCATTAAGAGATATTTACGGCGAATTGCTGCCCGCAAAACGAAAGACAGGCTGTTACTTGCAAATTTCGTGCGGTAGATAACGTGTGATTAGGACAAATCAAGCCATCCACGACGGATTGCTTCTCTAACAGCTGCTGGTAAACTGTGAACATGCAGCTTATCAAAAATTCGTCGAAGATAGGTCGAAACACTATGCTGACTAATGCCCAACTCATCCGCCACAGCGCTCTTAGTATGCCCTTGAGAGATCAGATCCAAAATCTGGTGCTCTCGCGACGAAAGCCCATCATCACTGACGACGGGCTTCAACTTCTGAAACATACGCAATACCATCCCTGCGATCTGAGGATCAAGCGGCGTACCATAATTCGCAGCCTCATTGATCGTTTGTACCAAACGATTCGTGTCTCCCGATTTAATCAAATAACCATGTGCACCCGCTTTGAGCGCACCAAATACCTTTTCACGATCAGTGAATGCCGTAACCACAATCAAACGCGCAAGCGGTAGCTTTTCACGTAGTTTCGGAATGCCGCTCACGCCATTCATACCTGGAAGACCTAAATCCGTTAAGATTATATCAGCTTCCAACCCCGATTCTACCGCATCGAGAGCTGCCTCCATATTCGAGAATGCACCTACACATTTATACCCCTCATGCGTATCAAGAACTCGACTTACGGCATTACGATAAATAGAATGATCTTCAATAATTAATATGCGCCAAGTTTCGGGACTCGCAGTTACAGGGATTTTTTCCATAGCTTTGAAGGTTTATTTGATTGGAACAGTAAGAGTCAACAGTGTCCCTTCATTTAAGCCAGAGACCACAGAAAAACTCCCATTCAAACGTTGAGCGCGCTGCTTTAATGCAAGCAAGGTGGATGGATGCGCTACTTTCGATTTGCTCATACCACGGCCGTTGTCCTTTATTGTCAGGATTAAGTCTGTATTAACCTGCACCAACGAAGTACTAACCTTTGTGGCTTCAGCATGACGCACAATATTCAAAAGCGCCTCACGATAAAAGAGCATAAGATCACGCAACTGCTCATCCGTCAGTTCTACACGACTCGCTGGCTCCTCTGGATGATACGTCCACTGTAATGATCTCAACATAATACTCCCCGTCTCTCTCAGGTGCTCGGCAACATTGCGACGTTTCGCTTTTTTGGGGCGCAAAAGCCAAACGATATCCCGAACCGCCGTCACCGTATCGGCAGCAATCATTTGAATCATTTTCAAATCCTCAGGTTCC
Source organism: Thalassobacterium sedimentorum (assembly GCF_031127905.1). Taxonomy (GTDB): domain Bacteria; phylum Verrucomicrobiota; class Verrucomicrobiia; order Opitutales; family Coraliomargaritaceae; genus Thalassobacterium; species Thalassobacterium sedimentorum. The sequence goes on from NZ_JARXIC010000046.1 coordinate 11,450, forward strand.
GGCGGTTGATCTCCCGAAATATCAGATAATATCTGAATACTCCCTAAATTACTACCAACTTCATCATGTAGATCACCCGCAATACGCTCTCGAACCCGTTCGATATCACGCTTACGCACCCAACGATAACGAACTGGTAAGATAATAGAAACAAAGACCCCCCCAAGTCCTACAAGGACGAAAAAACTAATCACTCCCCTCCGCACCGACGAACGCATCGAATCAACTTCTGCCAGCAACGAATCTCTTTGATTAAGCAACTTTAAACGCTCATCTAAGCCTAGCATCCAGTCGGCTACACCGATCAATAAGCCCCTAGGCCCAAAACCATCTGTTAAGCTGGCCTCACTCCAATACAGGTTTCTATGAGCGACCACTCGGCCGATGCGGTCGGAGGAAACTACCTTTGCGCCCAAGGCAACATTCTCATCCGCATTAAGAACCTGTATTTCGCTCAGTGCTAAAAAGGCCGGATAATCGGCAAATTCCTTCCAAAGCTTAGTTGTCTCAATGCGCACAAAACGTGCCTTTTCTTCGTGGAAGCACAGCTGAAAAGCTGCATAACCTGGATTCTCAATCTCACGATCCGTCTGATCGATTACTGTCTTGAAAGAATCAACCTCACCAGTTTTTGAGACTTGAACGCGGAAAGAACGAGGAAACGCAAAACCTGGAATATTCCCTAAAGAAGGTCGACGGACTGGATAAAGACATATGGCATCGACAGTTTTCACTTCCCCTAAATCTAACTCAATCCATGCCTCTTCATCAGCACTCTTACGATCCTTCGATAACCAGCCGATATCAATGATCCCTGATAAAGGGATTTCGGGTAAACCCAGAGATGTTTGTCCGTCGATTAGAAATGAGTGCTGCCAATGCCAATGCCGTGCCTTGTCTAACTGATGCGGCGTAATAACCTGAGCATTTCGCGCTACGTTTTCACCATTAGAAAAACAAAGCACTTCAGAAAACGCCATCAGATAGACACCGTCTCTATTTTCCTGCTGTTGCTGCAATTGAAGAGCGTGAATACGTAAGCCAGTCGCCATAACAGGATATTCTAACTTATAAACAAAAGGATAACCTTTGTGCCTGCGCTCAGATCGCTTAGCTGTTTCATTGGCAATAGTAACCGATCCTGAAGCGCCCGTAAGTTCGACCGTAAAATTCTCAGGAAGCCCGTAATCCAAAACAACCCCAGCTGCATCATAATTACGCGCAGGGACAATCGCGATTAGGTCAATTAACCTCGGCTCTTCCCATTCAAGATTAATCACCCGCTCTATCGTTCGCCCTTCAATGTTTGGATCAGTTGTCGCACCGTCTGCAAATAGAAGTATGCCTCCCGTCCCACCAGTATTCTCTAAGCGTAACTCTGGAATAGAACTCAAAGCAGTTTCAATCCGTTTCAGTTCCTCACGAGCCGTTTCCCAACTATCAAAAAAGACGCCCGCCAGACGCTGATCCCAAGTTTGAACTTCATCAAATCCCCAGCCTTCTAATACCGACAAGTGCAGTAACAGCCAAAGCCTTACCGCAAGAACTACTGCTCGCTTTTTAATGACCATATATTTACGTCGATACATGAATCAGGATTCTAACCTATAAATCAAAAAATAAGCTACGAAATTATAAACGTATGATACATGCCAATAATATACAACTTATAAAAAACATATATCCAGCCTAGTTTAAAAACATTCCGTCGCACGTTCGTGCGACAAGACAAAGCCGCTTCACATGATATCATATTTGAGCTGCTATTTCCACAGAATCACTGTATATTCATCATGTTTTTAAACAAGTTCACCATCCTATTTCTCCTATTTCTTTTGGGAGTATACTTACTTCATACACCGATTTATTCAAAATCGGCTGCCCATCCTTTCCATAATGCCGAATGGATCGGCTTCACACAGGATGCGCGCGCGGAAGAATGGTCGACTAGACATGTTACATTTAACCAACCTCCTCACGACATTTCGTCCTGGTTACCGACTCCAGAGGAGCTCCATCAGACTCCACGTACATCGTTTGTTGCTCCATTGCTACGTAAAGAGTTCTCGATCAAAAGACGCGTCGAGTCAGCGACTGTAACTGTGAGCGGTCTAGGCCTTTATGAATTATGGCTAAACGGCACCAAAGCGAATGACCACGTTTTGGAACCTGCGCAAACTTCTTATGATAAACGTGCCTTTTACAATGTAATCGATGTGACCCAGCAACTTCGATATGGCGACAATGTGATCGGTTTAATGCTGGGCAACGGATTTTTCGGTCAAAACATAGCCTTCGCACCCGACCTCAGCTATGGTGCCCCACGTGCGATTCTTACACTTGTCGTCAAATACGCAGATGGCAGCGAATGGAAACTGCACTCGGATGACAATTGGCGGGCTAGTAGCGGACCACTGCTCTTCGACAACATATTCATGGGAGAGACCTATGATGCTCGCCTCTACCCCCAAGGATGGGCCGAGCCAGACTTCAACGATTCCAGATGGTCTCCTGCAGAAATCATGGCAGCACCGACAAATCAGCTTGAACCCCAGGCAATGGAACCCATGCGCAAAGTGCGCGAAGTGAATCCAGTAGCGATACTACCCGCAGAAGATGGTTGGATTCTCGATATGGGAATCAACATGACTGGCTGGCTACAATTTAGTCTTAGTGAGCGTAAAGGCACCGTAATTAGCATTCGATTTGCCGAACATTTAATGCCGGATCGCATGAATATTGACTCAGCATCAACTGGTATTCACGCGACGGGTGGCGAACAGAAACACATATACATCTTTAGCGGAGACGGTCTCGAAACATGGGAACCACGTTTTAGCTATCAAGGATTTCGCTACGCACAAATAAAAGGTCTCAGTAAGAAGCCCAAGCTAGATCAATTTACAGCTTGGCTAATCCGCACCGACGTATCCAGAGCGGGTACCTTCGAAAGTTCAGACCCATTGATTAATAAATTCTACGAGGTCTCCATGTTAACTATTGAAGATAATATGCAGGGACTACTATCCGACTGCCCGCACCGCGAACGATGTGCATGGATGGGTGACATCCACGCCGTCGCCGAAGCAGCTACGTATAACTTTGATTTACGCAAGTTCTGGCGCAAGACAACCCACGACATCGAAACCATGCTCGGAACAGGCGGCGGCAGCCCAAATGGCGGACTTCCTCTCGACCCACGCGCACCAACCAATATTGCCGTAGGCAAAAGAGATTGCGGCCAAGCCCGTCCTGATTGGGGTGCCGCCACCGTCCTCGTTCCTTGGTATGCGTATCTCTATTATGGAGACCTCGCTCTGCTCGAGGAATCTTGGCCTATGATGGAAGACTGGATGGCCTATCTAGAGGAGTTTGCGGTTCAGGACGGCATCATCAACGATGGCTTTGGGGATTGGTGCCCGCCCGGATCCAATACAAAAATGGACACACCAAGTGCACTGACTTCTACCGCGCTATACTATCAATCGCTAACATACATGGAAACGATGGCAACTGCCTTGAACAAGTCCAGTGCAGCTGCGCACTATAAAAACCAGGCTACAGTCATTAAAGACGCATTTAATCAACGTTTTTACACAAGCTATGAAATAGCGACTACTCCAACAGGTTCAAGCCCAAGAATCGTTATTAATAATGCGAGCTACGGAGACGGATCCTCTAAACAAGTCAATCTAACTCAGAAAATTCAGCAACTGATCACTGAAGGCACTTATAGCTTTAAGGTCGACAATGCTTTCATTGGCAGCGATCCAGCACCAGGTGTCGTCAAGAAGCTAGTATTAGAATACACAATTAATGGAGAGCTTAAGCATCAAGTGTATACAGAGAACTCAAATGTCCATTTCTTTAATCGCACGATAGCGACTTACGGCTCACAAACAGGCAGTGCATTTGCGCTCCATACTGGCATCGTTCCCGAGGATAAACGACAACTCATCGCCGACGGCTTAGCTTCGCTCATCATGGAGGAGTCAAATGGTCATTACACCACTGGTATCTTCGGGCACCGCCCACTCTATACAGTTCTCAACGACTATGGGCATAGCCATGTAACGCGTCACCTCTGGAGCATCATCGACTGGCCCAGTCTCGGTTTCATGACTGAAAAGCACGGACTTACAACGTGGCCGGAAGTCCCCTACAACTGGCAAGAAGGACGCCGCTACCGCCGCAACTCCTTCAATCACCCCATGCACAGTGGCTTCGCTGCGACATTCCACGAAAGCATAGGAGGTATTCGCCCCGACGCAGAGCATCCAGGTTTCGAACAGTTCATACTGCGCCCAACATTCCTAGCAGATTTAGATTGGGCCAAAGCGACCTACAAGGCACCGCAAGGTTTGATATCCAGCCACTGGCTACGTGAGGGTAACGACATAATCTGGAATATTGAGATCCCCACAGGCACACAAGCCGAAATCCAATTACCTCTAATCGAAAAAAAGCACATTTACCTAAAGGGAAAGCAACTTAATCGCAATCAATTCACCTTAGAATCGGGAAAATGGGCTATTGGGATTCGAGCGACATATCCATGATAGTAGTCAAGCCACACGCTAAGACGAAGCTCTAAGAGCAGTAAAAGAGCCTCAAATCTCTACAGTACATAAATCGGAATATTAAAGCAGTCATCTAATAGTGTATACGCTTAAATCAAAGTAGCATCGACTGCTCGAATCGACCTCGTGAAAATGCAGTGAGAGCGCCGACTACGAAGGCTTTCAACTACAGTATAGGATCGCTTTCAAGATTGGCATCGTCTGGCTTTCCAATCCATAAAAACGCAGTCATATACCAAAGCAACGTCGCTACAAAAAGTATACTGGTCATCGCAGAAAACTCTAGTAAATCGAAGAAATACGCAATAGGCACGAGTGCTATAGAAATTAGAGAAAGAAGGCCGAGCCATTTAGAAATCTTTTTCATCATAGTTACATCAGATAAGTTTAAACTCTTTGCGCTCCGCGCGCGCGACTAAAGACTAGAAATAAGACACCACAAGCGAGCCAAGCGGGCAGCACGAAATACCATGTTGTGGCGCCCTGAGCAAAAATAAAATAGAGCGCGACAGCCACTGGCAACACCCAAGCAAAGAGTACCGCCTTGTTGACGCTAGAACCAGAATTTTCGGCATAAAACGGGGTAATACCGACACGCTTGCTAAAATACCAATCCACATAAATGACTGCCCCCATAGGGGCAAGGATGGTACCATAAAGCCCAACGAACCCGAGCAACTTAAAGGCAAAAGCAGGAAAAACTGCAGCAACAGTTGCAATCCCACCAGCAAGCAGCGTCATACTTAAACGGCTCGCACTCGGCAGCATTGCCTGAAAGGCCAAACCTGCACGATATATCGTCGGATTGGCAGTCGTCCACCCCGCAACGACCACGCAGATGATACCTGCAATGCCAACTACATTAAAAGCCATCGGCCCTGGCACTGGATCGGCGCTTTGTGTCAGCTTGATCTGTGCCGCCAACATAAAGGCCGCCGCAATCCACGCCATATAGTGTCCGACATACATGCCGCCAATCGTCGCCCAACCACTGGAAGCCTTTTTGGCGAAACGAAAAACCGACAGATCAGACATCCCCACATGCATCGCCGAGTTACAAAACCAAGCAAAAAGCATGACTTCAAAAAAGCCCATCGAGGTCGTCACTTCTCCACCCTGTGCAAATTGAATCGAGTCCGTCCAAATCGCTTGCAGCTCAGCCCATGAAGACACTCCAAGCTGCTTAAGAGCAACGACACCACAAGCAAAGAAAACCAAAACCATCCAGGGTGCCGCAATATTAGCAAACTTAGACACCGCATCATAACCAACACTAGCCACAGCTGAAATCACTCCGCCCACTAAGAGCACGATCACCACAAATGATACACTACTCGGATAAATCGCATCGAAGGCAGGCATCTCCAAGTTAAACGGAATCCCTACCGCGGTAGCTGAAACCGTAATCATCGCACCAGCAAGAAAACAAAATAAAACACCGTTCGCTAAATTATAGATTTTAACTAGCTTCTTACCCGCAATCTTCTCTAAGTGGTAGTAAAGTGTCCATCGCGCCTGAGTGGCAATGGGCGCACAAACAAAACGCCAGCTAAAGACCGCCAAGAGATTCCCCACCAACAAACCCAAGAAGATATTATACAGGCTCACACCAGACAATAAGAAGAGCGGCCCTATCATAAACTCAGTGCCGGCTGCATGTTCGCCAGAGTACATACCCCAGAACTTTCCAGAGCCCTTCAACTCTGCATCAGGTATTCGTTCACGCTCGTATTCATTAGCTACTTTAGTAGGGGCAGAGTTCTCAGACATATTGTGGTGTAATTAAGAGATTTGAGTAATAAGACGAGTGTAACGACTAATTAATACACTCAAGCTGTTACCTTGTCACGCCGCATGATCGTGTGACATGACATAGTTAATCGTTGAGCCGAGATGTCCATGCGCAGCTGCTACTTGCTTCGGACTATCGCAAATCATGAAACTTGAATGCCGTACCGGGGGCGTTCGCATCAAACGCAGGATTGAGTGTTGGCCAATAAACGGACGCAACATTCAATCTCAGCCATGACTTTAATTGTTCGTGCAGTGTTTTGGCTAACGCGGGATTCTTATGCGCGAGGTCGTCCTTCTCATAAGGATCTTCTGCAATATTGTAAAGTTCCAGCCGCCCCTGCCAGTCCCAAATCAATTTGTAATCACCATGGCGAATTGCCGAATGCGGGGTCAAGGGAGTGCCATAACGCGGATGCTTAACAATGACATTAAACGGATAATGCCAGTAAAGCGTTCTATCTGGACCTGAAATTTTTGGATCATTTAAAAGAGGAAGTGCACTAAGTCCGTCGAGGTCTTCAGGAAATGGATTATTAGTCATTTCGGCAAGTGTCGGCAGAAAATCTGTTGCATCGAAGATCGCGTCGCACCACTGCCCCCCCTCAAAATACGCTGGCCAATAAAAAATGGTCGGCACACGAATGCCGCCTTCATACAGACATGCCTTGCCCCCAAGAAAAGGCTGATTATCTGTCGCAACTGGCTCGGTGTACTCGACACCACCATTGTCTGAGCTAAACACGATCAGTGTATTATCAGCCAGACCTGTCGCCTCCAAGGTAGCGCGAATCTCACCAATTGAATCATCAAGGTGCTTGAGCATAGCTGCATAAGTAGCGTTGTTGTGACCTAAAAAACCTTTTTGCTTTTTGTTTTCAAAAGCGGCGACTGTCTCAGCAGGCGCTTGCAGCGGTGTGTGCACCGCGAAGGGGCAATAATAAAGCAGAAAGGGCTTAGCCGATTCGCCCATAGCTGCTCTCTGGCGGATAAATTGGGTAGCACGAAAACTTAAATCGTCAGTCAAGTAACTGAAGCGACTACGAGCACTGGAATAGCCAACACGACATTCACCGTTAGGCATTGTATCGTAAATGGGCTGCGTTCGATTCCAATCATCATGCCAATTGAAATATTTTGAAGCACCTGCATCAAAAAAATTCAATTCCTCAAACCCGTGGGCGGAAGGCTGTCTCGAGGGCACACCATGTCCGCCGAGATGCCATTTACCTAAAAAGGCTGCATGGTGTGTTGCCAGAACTTGAGGTAAGGACGGCACGTTTGGATCGAGCGCAGTATTTGTGTGTCCGTTGACCCAAGCTTGAGGAGCATCAATCGGGTCTCTGTGACCCCATGCATCGTGTGGTTGACTTCCCACGGGCACAGGCAGTGCCTGATTGAAATAAGTCTTCGCACTGCCAGTCGCAGTGGTCACACCCATACGCGAAGCAATACGCCCCGTTAATATGGCAGCACGCGTAGGTGTACAGAGCTGATTTGCATACGACTGCGAAAAAGCGATGCCTTCGGCAACTAGCCGATCTAAATGAGGTGTCTCGTAAAACAAGTCATCCTTATCGGCTCCCGTGAAATGGGTCGCAAAAGCGTTGATATCAGTAATCCCCAAATCATCAGCAAGAATGAAGATGATGTTAGGATTGTTCTGCGCATGAACAGTGGGACCGATACAGAAAAGAATAACTAAATATGCTAAGCGCCGATACATCATTTTGCCTACCTTTAACGTACAATACGCTTTTCAACCCTTAAGCCTCCATTTTGCACACCAATGCTTTCAGGCTTGAAGACGTTTGGATTAAATCGTGGGTTCCGTTGTGGCAACGCTGCGGATGAATCAGACAAATACTCTTCAATAAACGCATCCATCCGTTTAACTCTCTCAGGGTGAAGTTTTGACACATCATTAGTTTCACCGATATCTTCCTTCAAATTATAGAGACGATAATCATGCGCGCCATTCTCGCCGTGGTGAAATAAGCGAATTAATTTCCAATCACCGGAATGAAGTGCGACAGAAAAAGGCAACCATTCAGGCACTCCAGGAGAGTGCGGGAAATAAGTAATGATTCCTTTGCGATCTAAATGATCACCTTCCAAAGCAGGCATAATATTCACACCATCCACAATATGATTCACAGGTAGATCAATACCTAGATTTATGAGTAAAGTCGGGTAATAGTCAGTGCTTTGAATGATTACCTCACTCTTACTCCCCGGCTTCGTGACACCAGGCCAGGCAATGACAGTCGGCACTCGAATGCCACCTTCATATATCGTGGCCTTACCACCTCGCAAAGGAGCGTTACTTGTAGGTGCAGCAATAAACTCTTCACCAATAGCGTCCGTCTCAAGGATTCCATTATACATATTTCCACCATTGTCAGAGGTAAAAATAAACACTGTCCGATCAGTAAGACCCGCTGCTTCGACGGCATCCATAAGTGTGCCCACTGCATCATCCATCGACTCGATCATCGCCGCATAAGTCGGTGAGTGCTGCGGTTCATTTCTATCTATTTTATGCCGATACTTTTCGATCAACTCATTTTTGGCATCAAATGGTGCGTGAACTGAAAACATCCAATAATTCAGAAAGAACGGCTTATCCTTCTCCAACGATTGCATCCACTTAACAGCCTCTTCAGCCATCCGATCTTCGATATGTTGTTCCGCGAAGTCCGGGTCAATTGAGTCGTACGCCCAAGGTGCCACAAAACCACCCGCTGGGCCCGGGCCATTGAAATGTGGAATATCTACGTCGAAACCATGCTCCAGTGCGGTGTAAGGCTCGAAGCCCAAATGCCATTTTCCGAAATGTCCCGTCGCATAGCCTGCCGCTTGGAATTGTTTTGCCAACGTAGGTAGACTATTATCAAGCCGTGTGGCAGAATTGACTCCAATCGCCTTACGGTCTGGAGCATCCTGGTCCTTCTCTGAGCTATTCAAACGCACCACACCTAGGTGGTGTTGCGGCGCTGTCGATCCGTGGCGGGCAGGGGTTTGCCCTGTCAGAATGCTCGCCCTGGTCGGCGAGCACAATGGACTCGCCGAATAGGCACGATTGAAGAGCATTCCTCGCTCGGCCAATCGCTCCAAATTAGGCGTATCGTAAAGGCGCGTGTGTCCATTCAACGTCGTGTCCGCCCAGCCAAGATCATCCGCCAGAATAAAAACCACGTTCATCGGCTTAGCGAATAATGAGTGAAGGCACGTAACAATTAGGAGATATACTAAAGAAAATTTCGAAATCATAACATATAGCCCGGATTCAAAATGCCGCCGCCATGCTTCTGCACGGAAGCGGGATTGGGGTCTGGATTCACAACAAGTGAGAATGAACCCACAGTAGATGCCAAATTAGTATCCTCCGAGGCAGCATTGCTGGCGAAATTAGCATCGATAATAAATGTTTGTGCGTGTATCTGAACTAGTAAAAGTTCGACTGCAAGGAGTGTGAGGAGGATTTTCTTTTTCATACTTCTGACTTAAGAGTACATAACATAAAAGATTTTATAGATTCTGAGTTTGCTTGAGACTGAGTTCCTCTAATTAAGTCTAACACTCATTAATTTTATAGGATTATGCCATCAACTGCCTCGCACGGCATGTCACACCTTCGTGTGACATGCCGTGCGAGGCATCACGCGAACTTGTCGAAAGAAACCAAGTCGACACCTAGATGTATTTTAGGAAAAAACTCTCATCGTCTCATGCTAAACTTGAAACGATCAATCCGATCGTAAAAATTCATACCTCTGCCACCAATAGTAGATACACATTCGTGTGACACGACTTAGCTAAAAATCTAATACACTATATCCATAGCTCACATAAGGAGTCTCATGCACTTACAAATCTAACCAAATTATACAGCCAATGCAAAGCCATCTCTACTATCTCGTATTTTTTTTTCTGACACTGTCTGCACTAGGACAATCACTCGAACTAATCCCGAATAGATCCAATCATCTTGAAATCATTGCCAAAAATTCAGATGAGCTCACACTGACCACCACCGGCGTTGACCCAAATGCAACCTTCGGTATTGTCGATACATCCAGCGCAAACAAGGAATCATACGTTCTTTCATTCGAATACTTCTGCCCAGAAGGAATTCCGTTCACAGAAGTTTTTTACGGGCAAGGCAATTCATTTAGTTGGAGTGAAGATCGCAAAATAATCGGTAGTAAATTACCCGTAGCCCAAGCATGGCAACCATATGCAGTCGATCTTAAGAACGGATCAAAAAACGCTTGGAATGGAGACAATCGCTACTTCCGTATCGATTTCGGACGCCGAGCAGGCGTCACACTGCAGATTCGAAACCTGCAACTTAGAACCCCCACACAAGAAGAGCTGGCCAGTAGCGAAGAAGCCGCCGCTAAATTAGCTGCAAAACTAAATCGGGCAAAAAAACTAGACACCTACTTAATGACAACTTCCACACATGCTGTGGTTGATAAAGTTGTTATCGACGCCAATTCAGTACATGTTATCGGTAAAAAAGATCCATCGATGAAGCTCCCAGTCTATCTGGTCGAATTTGAACCGCATGAAGACCCATGGCTTTTCGAAGGCGGCACAGTGCTTGAAAAAATTGGTCCCTTAGCAAATGAATTTTCGGTAAGCATTCCACGCTTTAACAACGACCGCGACCGCCTAGCCAATCGCTATGCAGTAGCAAAAATCGTCGATGGAAAACCACACATAATCTGTCATGCCGTCTGGGCTAGTGATGTCTCTGGCGTCGCCGAACGCAGTATGCCACGCCTCTATCCTAAAAATAAGAAAGGGCTCGGAGGTATCTCCTTTAAAGATGGAATCTTCGAAGAGGACTTGAGCGAACTAGGCATTACCTCCTCGACAATCAATATCAGCCTAGGACCGATAATGAACGCGGGGCGCAATCCTATCGAATTCATCCACCAAGGTAAGACTCATTTCTTCAATCCCAATGCACTCGATAAATTGGATAAAAAAATTCGCTGGATGACCGACCAAAACATCGTCGTAAGTGCAATTTTACTAGTCGCTCCCAATGCTGATCAGCTCATTCATCCAGAATACAATAGTGCAGGAATCTACTCAATGGCTAACATGTCCGAACAAGACGCCAGCGACGCCTTCCGCGCCGTCGTCGCCTTCCTCGCCGAACGCTACAGCCGCCCGGATCGCAAGTATGGTTGGATTTCCCATTGGATCGTTTTTAATGAAGTCGATTATGGCTGGATTTGGACAAATATGGGCGAGCAACCAATGCCCCTTTACATGAATGCCTACGAAAAGGCCATGCGTTTAGTTTGGCTCGAAACCCGTCGCTACAATCCGACTGCAGAAGTCTTTATATCTCTAACGAATCATTGGACATTTAGTCCAGCTGATGAATTACGCGCCTATCCCGCTCGCGACCTACTTGACCGCCTCGCACTTTACTCACAAAGGACTGGAGATTACTTCTGGAGCGTCGCCTACCATCCTTATCCACAAAGCCTTCGTCAGCCGCGCACTTGGGAAGATAATGATGCGACAGCAAGTTTTGACACGCTATATGTCACACCGAAAAACATCGAAGTCCTCGACGCTTACCTACGCCAACCTCAATTCCTTTATGAAGATAAAACACGTACAGTGCTACTTTCCGAGCAAGGCTACCATACGCCCGACTACAGCCAAAAATCAATGAAGGACAAGGCCGCCGCGATCGCTTACACATGGGCAAAAATCATGCCCCTCGATTCTATCGAAAGCTTTCACTACCACCGCTGGGTCGACCACCCAATGGAAGGCGGACTCAAAGTCGGACTCCGCACACTGCCCAGCAAAGAACACCCCTTTGGCATCCGCAAGGAACCCGCCTTCAGCGTTTACTCCGCACTCGAAACACCCGCAGAAGCCAGCACCACCGCCCCCTTCAAATCCGTAATAGGCATTGATGATTGGAC
>NZ_JARXIC010000047.1 GCF_031127905.1 Thalassobacterium sedimentorum
CTACTGCCATGATTCATATTGCGATGACTCGACTCATGCTCAAGCGTGCGGCTAGATTCTAACCGTTTTGGAAATTTATTAGACGCCCTCTAAGACGCAGTGTGAGATATCATGGTTGCCTAATGTTTGATATATGCCTGCGGGTATAAAAACTTCACCGCCGTTTTTCGTCTGAATAGCTTCATTGATTGCCTGCCATTTTCGTTCAACTATACGACCTGAACGTGCTTATTTTCAGTTCAATGCTCGGTTCAATTAACAAGTTTTAACGCTTTAGACAATGGGCATCACTCGCAGCTAATCGCCTCGATGCTAAGAGCGTCGAGTTGGCACGCGTAAAAGAGGTTCGAAGACTCGAGACGCAGTCGGTGTGCACCTGCTTGAAACCGATCAGCGACGTCTTTTATGACTACTTCGACTGTTTCGAGCTGGTTGAAGTTGTAGTCGTCGATTCGGTAGATGCAGTGATCATCCCAATAGACGGCGACCCAAGTCGCTTGCTCCGTTTCGGTATCCGAGCCATAGCGTGGCAGCTTTGAGAGTCCGCTTTGTAAACCCATTCGGATGCGCACGTATTCGCTGGTATCCAAACCTTCGTTGAATGTTACGGAAACTTCCGGGGCGAACTGATTACGCCGGTTTGCGACGAGAGTGGCGTCATCGCCTGGTTGACCAGAATCTAGTCCACCTTCTACGTGCGGGCTAAAACCTGTGCTGTATTGCAAGTCGATTAAGATGCTACCGTCGCTTTGTTTGACTCCACGTATTTCGGCATTCTCTGGTCCGTCGAAAGCAGGACCAGCGGGTACGCTGGGCGTGGCGTCGGCGAAAAATATCAATACTGGACGTGTGGATCCGATCAGGTGTTGGTTAAATTTCCAGTGGATGGAATTATGTCCCGACTCTGCAGTCACGTCATCGAGGCGTCGAAAACCATTGGTGATATCGAAGCGATAGGCGGTGGTTCGCACAGGCGCGCCTTTGGCGAGTTTGACAGGTTGTGTGACTGTCGCAACGTAGCAATCTCCCGGATCTATCTTGTAGCCTGGAGCGAAATCATCCGCATAAAGCACCGCAATCGAGCGGTGAAGCGGGGCGCTACTGATTGTGGCGAATGTATGGCCTTCCAGGTTTTCACTCCCTGCCCAAGTCATGTTCATCGAAACATCCTTGAAGTCGGATTCGCGGAAAAAGTCTCCCCAATAAAGCTGCATATACGAAATTGGTAGGCCCTTGGAGGCTGCCCAGTCTGACCAGAAAAACAGGCGTCCACGTAGGGGCGTCCATTGCTTGTCTGACCACCAAGCGAAGAATCTAGCCAACGCCACGGCAGCATCTCCCGCGCCCTGATTGGCCGTGCCACCTTCTTCAGTGAGCCAGATGCCTTTTATAGTGCCGGGTTTGAGCCAATCCTGGTAAAGCATGTCGAGATTTTGGCGCCAGTTGAGTCCATGGGGGCCGCTGTTCATCATGTAGTGGGCTGCTAGTATATCGACAAGCTCGCTCGTTTGTTTGCCTTTAAGGGAGGGGGCAAACTTGCTGTTGATACGGGTGCGCATCACGGTGTTGATGAACTCAATTGAGTTTGGGTTGGTCGCCGCAGTGATTGAGCCGAGAATGAGCGGTGATTTTTGTGCATCCTCAGGCATCTCTTCTTGAGCGCGAAGCACCGCCTCGGCAAAAGGAGCAAAACCCAGCTGGACATAGCGCTCGGCCTGGGCATCGCTATTATAATGATTAGCGTAGAACTCCTTTTGGCTCGTGGGTTTGATACTTGTGGGGTTGAAAAAGAAGCCATTCACTTCGTTCCCAGCTTGCAGGAATATTTGGTGCGTCTTATGTGCTTGGGCATACTTTGCATGAGCATATGCAGCGTCTTGATAGTCCTTAACGGTTTCGTTGAGTTCCTCCGGTTGGCCCTTGGCTGGACTCATTGACCAAACCAGCGTATTCACCCATGGCGCATCGACCGAGACATTTGCTAGAGCTTTGTCGAGATTCGCGTAGCCCAACTGGCGCTGTTCCCCTGTGAAAGGCCCTATGAAATCCGTGCCTTCGCTTTCAGTGAAAATAGCTAGACCTAAGTCACCATGTGGGTAGCCGCGGATCGCGCCTGCCCGTCGGTTCTTTGGATCCGGGCGGTAGTGGGTTCCTACAGCGTCGAACCAATTGTAGACCGAGCCGTCGATAGGCGACGCCCCGTGCTGTTCGACTATTTTCGGGGTTAGGTTGCGCGACATGAAATCAAGCACCAGCGGCAGTCCATTTTGCACTGAAGTAAACGTATGGCCGCTAGGTAGGCGTTGACTCGTTACCGAGCCGCCCGCTATTTCAAGTGCGGCGACGAAACGTTCATTCATGCCGCGGTCAAAGGCTTTGTTGCCGATTACGACAAGCGTGGTGAGCTCACTTAGCTCATGTGCTCGCAAGAGTGGATTGTATTCGGGCCAGATGGTTGGATCATTGCCAAAGACATTGGTTTTAACCGCAAATTCTAGAGGAGTCTCGGGTGTGTCCTCGCGTGGGTAATCCAAGACGCCGATTATCGTGGCCAGATAGTCGAAGGTGCCGGGGTGCTGCAAGCAATATTGCACGCTACCGTATGCACCCGCAGACCAGCCGGCAATGCCGCGTTTGTCGGGTGCTGTCTCTAGATTATATTGTTCTGTAGATCGAGCGATGATCTCCTCCATATAGTCGCCGTAGCGTTTGTCGTCGTTGACCGGGGAATTGATATACCAGCCGCCTTCACCCCGAGGCAGTACGATGACGTAATCCTGCGCGAGCAACTGCTCTAGGCAGTCGGAGTCTTCGATAAGCGATCGCTCGTTACGTCCGAGACCATGCTGGATAAATAGAACAGGCCAAGGTTTCTCGTCTATCTTGTAGTCTTTTGGTAGGACGACCGAATAGGCCATTCGTTTACCCAATGCTTCGCTATCAAAAGATTCATAACGGATACGCTCATTTGTGGTATCCGCCTTTGCATGGAGCACGCAGGAGATAATTGATAGACCTGAAAGTGTAAGTATCTTCTTCAGTGTTAACATAAAGAGGTTTGCCCCGGCAGAGGATCTAGGTTGTCGACCAGTGCATCGAGGAGTCGGGCAGTCAATTCTTGGCGGATATCCTGGTGTTCATCGCTCTCCCATAGATTGTGGAGTTCTTCTGCATCATCAAGCCGATTGAAGAGTTCGCCACGTTTGCCATTCCCATGCCACGTTAGACGCCAGTCACGTGTGAGCAGTGTGCGCAACGGAGTCTGATCTTCGATGAGTAATTCATCGCGTGATTCGTATGGTTGGTTCATTAGTGCAGGAATCAAACTGCGTCCTTGAGTGCCGGCGGGTGTGGAAACTCCGGCGATCTCCAACAGGGTCGGCGAAAAGTCGATAGTGCTGCACAAGCTATCGACAACGGTTCCAGCGCTGACGTCTTTGGGCAGTTTCCACAGCGCGGGAGTTTGCGTGACACAGCCGTAATGCGTCGCCTTGAAAAGAAGGTGATAGTCGCCCATCAACTCACCATGGTCGGATGAGAACACGATTAAGGTGTCATCCATTATACCCTGCGTCTCCAGATGATCCAATAGTCGTCCAACTTGTTCATCGATGTGACTTATCATACCATAGTAAAAAGCTTTGATGCGCTGCCACTCGTTATCGGAAATGTTGTTCATTGCGATCGCTTCATGCGAAGCGCTATTGGCGAGGTGTTTCTTTAGATAGCGTTCGGGGAAGGTCTTTTCGAGGCCGTTACGCCAGAGCGGCAGGGGCATGTCGGCGGGGGTATACATTGTGTCGAATGGCTCCGGCGCTACAAAGGGGTGATGCGGGTGTACGAAAGAAGTCCACAAAAAGAAAGGCCGTTCGTGATCGCGTTGCTCCAAGAACTCTAGCGACTTGTCTGCAATCCAGGTTGTCTTACTGAGATGTGTCGGGTATTTGGAACGTGTGGCGATATGCTGTGGGTAGGTGAAACTGTGCGGATCTTCCCATGGGTCAAAGCCATGGTTACATAGCATCTCGCCGTAAGGTCCGCCGTTGTGATCCTCTACGAGGGCACAGTGCTCCAAGCCGTAGTAGGGGAGGTCTGATTCGCTGGGCTGCGGGTTGACCGCGCCTTCGCCCTTGGCTGCTTTGAGCACGCCTGCTTTATCGCCGGGAGCATAATCCCATTGGGGGTGGAAATGCAGTTTACCTGCGGCAGCAGTTTGGTACCCATCTTGCCGAAGCGCTTCCATGAAGGTGGCTTCCGTTTCAGGAAGCACAGTGCCATTGACCCGGAGTCCGTGCGACGATGGCATTCTGCCTGTTGCCCAACTTGCTCGGTTCGGTGCACATACTGGGCAGGCCACGTGCATATCTGTGAAACGGACGGATCGCTTGGCTAAACGGTCAATGTTGGGGGTTTGTATATGGGCGTTACCATAGCAGCCCAAGGCGTCCATGCGCAGTTGATCGCAAGTGATGAATAGAATGTTTGGGGGCTGGAGTTTAGTCATGATTTATTGAAACGAATCACTGTGCTGATTGAAAAATATTTACGTGTCGCTCGGCGACTTGGATGATGCAATGTTACTTTAATTCAAAGGGTAGAGTTCGACTCCGTTGTCCGCCAAATAACTTCGGATGCTTGAACCTTCGATTTCGGCCACGTCGCGCTTCATGAGGTCAGCCAGTTTTGCAGCAGCACCGGCGGCTTCGCCCATCGCCATTGCTGTCACTGTGACGCGGCTGGATGAGGCGGCTATGGCCGTCGCAGAATGGCAGCGCCCGGCGACAACTAGGTTGGATACTTCTTTGGGGAGCAAGCTGCGGTACGGAATATGATATGGTCCAGGCCACTTTGGGTTGAATGACTGGAACTGCCCCGGCGAATTACTGTTGGGGTGCACGTCGAGATACCAAGTGCCGATGGCGACCGCGTCGTCAAAAGTGGTGTTGGCTAAGATGTCTTGTTCGGTGAGTTGATAACGACCTTTGAGGCGACGTGTTTCTCTGACGCCGATATAGGGCCCTGAGCTCACGAAATAGGCATTCTCAAAACCTGGCACATTGGATTTCCAACGCTCAAACATGATCCAGCTCTCCCTGCGGCCAGTGATCTCTGCTTGGGTTAGCTCAAAGGGGTCGCTGGCGTCTCCTGAGACGCGGATGGCATGAATATCCATTTCGTTATCTGCGAAATGGTATTCGAAGTGGGGGCCGTAAAACAGGGCAATTTCGCCAGCTTGTACGGCTTGCTCGCACTCGCGCTGCATGGCTTGTTTCATGTTCGGAGTCGGGCGGACGTTGCCAATGCGGAAGTGAAGCGTCATAGGCATTAGTGGATTCGATTTCTCCATCTTGCTGCCTGCTAAATATGCGACATCGCCGTCTCCCGTGGTGTCGATGATCGTACGTGCATTGATTTTGTAAAGTCCGCCCTTTGTCGCAACTGAGAGGCCTTCGATTCGACCCTCGCGCACATCGACATCACAAACACTCGCGTTGTAAAGAATACGCAGGTTGTCGCTGCATTCGACTAGAAGCGAGTCCGCTACGCGCTTGAACTGTTCGGTATTGGGGATTAGCACGGCAGATTGATTACCCGCTTCAAGATGAGATTCTGCAATTTCACAGTATCGACTAGCGTCAGGGGCGCAGCCGTCCATTCGGGAGAGGATTTCACGTGCCAGTCCATTGACGACGATGTCTCCACTTTTGGGGTCGACGATCCCGTCTAGGTAGGGTAAGCCAACGGTTGTGACGATACCACCTGCGAATGGCGCTCGTTCAACCAGAAGTGTGTCGACGCCTGCTCTTGCGGCGGAAATGGCGGCACCGAGGCCTGCGCACCCGCCCCCGCAAACTAGGGTATCTGTTTTAAGTGTATTTAGTGACATGGATTAGAAAGGTTACTGGCTGACGTTTTAACTTTACTCCTTCATTAGTGAAGGTGATAGTCTGTGGTTTTCTATTTGTTGGTCTGCATTTGCTATGAGTCGAAATTCCACCCCCCCCAGTAACAAGCAAAGGGTTAAGCTTCATGCAAAAGAATCCATGCTCGAGCGGCTATGTCGCTTGGTCGAAGAAGCCGGTGATCTCCGTGTCAATTTCGAGGATTTAACCGGAATAACCTTTGATATCTCTGAGCTGCGGTTGTCTTCACGCTTCCGAATGCATACCTGCGATTTTTGTGCGCACGCGCGCGAATCAAGTATAGGTCACGGGGACTGTATTCACAATAAGATTCTCACTAATAAATTGGCTAAAAAGCGAAATGAGGGCTTTATGGGGCAATGTCATTTGGGGGTAACTGATATGGTGGAGCCTGTCTTCTTTTGTGAGAGAGAAATGGGGGTTTTTTATTATGGATCTGTGCTTTTAGAAGGCACAGAAGGGCTCGCGCGTGAGCGGATTTTTCGCTATTGCGCACGTCGGAACTTCGACCCAGAACCTTACCTCGATCAGATGAAAAATCTGCCTCGGATACATCCGGATGATGTTCCTGTATATCTGGGACGTCTTAAATTATTGCGCGATTTTATGCTGAATGCATTAAAAGCTAGTGGTCTGCCGGTTGCGCGTTATCGCACGGAGATGAATGCTCAGTTTTTAAGTAACCATCATCAATTTTCGCAGTTGGTGCAGTCTGCAATGCGCTACGTGCATCGTAACTATGAAGAGGAGCTATCAATTGAAAGAATTGCCAGCGAATTGAAGTGCCATCCTACTTATTTAAGTCGTAGTTTTAAAAAGAACGTAGGCTTTGGATTGGCTGAATATGTTAAGCGCGTGCGGATCGATCACTCGATTCAGTTACTGGCGATGGGCCGGTTTAGTGTTGGAGAGATTTGTTATATTGTAGGCTTTCAAGACCAAAGTCATTTCGGGAAGGTCTTTCGATCATTCGTTGGAGTGACTCCCAATGCTTTTAGGGAGAGTTGTAAGTCGGGAAGGCAACCCGCTAGCTTGAATCTATCGTCTCCCTTACTCAGTAATGTTGGTAGTTTGTAGTGACTTGCCGTGGCACTTCGTCTGTTGATTCATTGTTCCTTTGATGGAGGTTTTCATTAGTCTCCTTGTGGTCTGATAACGAACTCGAGGCGTTGTGATTATTTGAGGTGAGGCCGGGGAAGGGGCGATTTGCGTCTCGCTTAGTTCTGTGGGGTGGGCGTGCAACACTACGAGATTCACACTAGAGCACTCTAAGCTGGGGTCTTCCATTATAGGATCAAAAAAACATTCTTAACTTGCTCCGAGGATTACTAATAAAGATGAGAAGGAACCAATAGATGGTGGATTCTAGACTATCTGCATATGTTTGAGGTCTGTATTCTATTGCTGGTAATTTCTTCCATGGTAATGGCTCATTATCATGGCAATAGTTTCAAAGTATATATCTAAATCCCCTTTTATGAGTTACTCTACACGTTTACTTGCCTGCATTGTGTGCGCAGCTGCGACTACAGTCTCGAATTCTAGTCTTGCGGATGACGCAATGAGAATTGGCATCAACTTTCGGCCTAGCGTTGGAAACGAAGCGACGGAAGTTGAGGAAGTGCTGAGTTATGGTTTTGATTATATCCGCCTGACAGCCCCCATATTTGAAGACGATGGGTTTGACCTAGATCGTTATGTCCGCTTGGCGACGCCATTTCTCGAGCGTGGTGTGCATTTGAGTATTCCTATGGATCTACGTGGCCCAAACTATCCTAAACTTTTTCCTGAGGTCTTGGATGATATGAATCGCTTTCCACGAGATCAGCACGGTGAAACTGTTTTTCAGCAGGGTTTTCGTAATCATAGCCTGAACCACGTAGGCTTGCGCGATATCTGGGCTGATTACTTCAACGACTTATTTGAAGTGTCGCGTGAAACGTGGGGGGCGGAGAACAGTGAATACATCACCTTTGTAATCGGCAATGAGTTGAGTTATTTCTCTAACAGCTCGATTATTTTGAAGCCGATGCCGGAAGGCGAAACCTACGATCAAGAGCGGGAAAAAAAACACGCGGGCTACACGAGGTTACGAAATTATTTCATGCCTGAGCTCGGGAATAAAGGGCAGTTTGATCAGGAGCTGCGTATTACGGATTATAATAACGAAACGGTTGATAAATTTAATCAATGGTTGCTTGAGCGATATGGTAATTTGAAAGCGATCAATGCGGCCTTAGGTACCAGCTTCGCCTCGACTACAGATATGGATGCGCCGCGTTCGGAACCATTCTCTAATTCAGAGGAGCGCCCCCTGTGGGCTGCTTGGATGCAATTCCGTTATCAGGATATGGCCGACTTTTTTGGCTATATGAGCTCGCTGGATTACGCGCCTTATGGGGTGACTACGAATTTCCTGCCAGCTCGTAATTTACTTTACAGCCCACTGAGCGGAATGGATTATTGGATGCTGTCGGAGTATCTGGATGTCGCCGCGATTGATTACCCGGATATCGTCGATCTTTTTTGCCTTCAAGCTACGGATAAGCCGATCCTCATTGAGGAAGCCAGCATCGGCTATCATCCGGAGCAAATGTACCGATTAGTGTTGCTTGCCGCAGCGTCGGATGTGCAGGCTTTTTTATACTGGCAAACCGGGATTGATTTTCTAGAAACTCGTGAAGAGGAGTGGCAAGGCGCGATGGAAGCTAAGCCTATGATTGAAGAGGTGAATGGTGATCTGGTGCGTTCAGATACGGCTGTGCTTTGGAGTCGCTCCAGCGCGATCGACAGTCTCTCGCGCAGCGCAAATGCAGCTCAGAAGACGGCAGCAGCTAAACGCGCCAAGGACGAGACTGGCACGATGATTGACGCTATCTATGATATCTCGGGTCTGGAATCGAGACTGCAGTGTGCGGATTATGCCAAGCAGATTTGCGGCACTTGGGCTTCACTTATGGATATCGGACTTTCGCCACAGATTGCGGGCGAGTCCACGTTGCTTAAAGACGATACAATTCCATACGACCGTTTGATTTTGCCAAACTTTACAGCGATTCCGGATGATATATTCGAACGACTGAAGAGCTATGAGGGCCACGTTGTGGCACTTGGAGTCAACTGGGGTATGCACAACGAGTTTGGGATGCCGCGTTCGGCTCAGGGACGGCAGGAGCTTTTGGGAGTATGTGCCGGCGATGTACACACCGAGAGTGCGTCAATCAATTTCGGAGATAAGCAAGTGACCGCGCGTGCTTGGCAAGCGCTGAAACCGATGCCTGGCGCAAATGTGGTGGCGACTTTGGAAGACGGGACTCCCGTTGGTGTCGAGTATCAAGGCCACTATTACCTAGCCTTCGATTTTCTTCCGTCACTCGGATTTATGGAGGTTGATGGACGAGTGCGCGAAGTTTTGGATATTCGTCCGCTCAAGAACCCAGATGCTCAGCAAGCTAAGGGGCTGCTTAGGGAAGTCGTTGACAATACGGGAGGGCAACGACTCGTTATGCCTCAAACTCAAGGAACTGGACTTTGGCACACGCGATTCACCCATGATGGGCAGGGTAAGGTCGTTCTCTTCGATTACCTGACCTGGTTGGACGGCTGGCTCATCCTGCAAGACGAAAGTCTGTTCCGATGGGAACGGTCGCTGATTCAGCCACGTTGCTTGCGCCCGATTGACGAGAGTTCCAACGAGCACCTGCGTCCACCGCTTAAGAATTTTACATTGGAAATTCCGGAAAGCTGGAAAGTTCAAAGCGAAACGATGAACCTTGTTCTGGAAAGCAATCGACAGCCAAGCGAGTCGAGTGTCCCAGTCAAGCACATCGACGATGCTTACCACGCGCCGATTCGCGGCATGGAATTCATGGCAGTCCTTTCCTACGATTTAAGCGACGATACTCAGTAGTTCGCGGCGTTCAAGCATCGTCTTTTCTTTTCCTTTAACTTAGAGATTCGTCTCATTGTCAGGTCGTAATTGGCTTAGTTTTGAATGACTAAAGTGAGCGACTTTCGATCAACTTCATCCCATACTATGCAAACAAACGAAACCAAGAACGAGCATCATGAGACTAAGCCATCAGAGCGCGTTCCCGTGCCCAAGCGGATCGCTTTCGGGAGTGGGCTGATTGCCTATGCTCTCATGAATAATGGCTTCGCCACAATGTTGAATCCTATCTTCAACGTCAACTTTGGTGTAAATCCAGCCATGCTAGGTTGGGTGACTGCCATTTCACGTTTCTACGATGCGTTTACTGATCCCATCATGGGGTCGATCTCTGACAATACGCGGTCACGTATGGGGCGACGTCGCCCTTACATTGCATTAGGTGCGTTGCTGGGCGCCATCTTTTTCGCCTTGATCTGGTGGGCGCCAAGAGGCGAGGCAGAATCGTTCTACGTTTGGTGGGTGCTTGGAGGAAGTATTGCATTGAGCACGGCCTTCACGATTTTCTCGGTTCCTTACATCGCTCTGAGTTTTGAGATGACCCCAGACTATCATGAGCGAACGCGAGTGATGGCATACAAGGTGTCCATGGGGATGATCGGGGGCGTCATGGTGGGGAGTTTCTTCTGGCTTACGCAACGTGCGATATTCAGTGATACGATCGAAGGTATGCGCTACGTGGGCATCGCGGCCGGAGTAGTTATCTTTTTAGTTGCTTTGATTCCCACATTCTTCGCGAAAGAGCATCCGGATGCCGAGCGATCCTCACAGCAGGCCAAGGTGTCCTTTTTCAAAAGTGTCCGAGCGACGCTTTCCGTAAAACCGTTCCAATTGCTTATCGCGATCACAGTGGTTTTGCTCTTTAGCCTACAACTCGTGGGGCAACTTGGGTTTTATGTGAATCTTTATCACGTTTATGATGGTGACCAAGCGGCGTCAGCAAATGTTCACTTTGTTGCGATGACATCCTATCAGGTCTTTGCATTTTGTGCGATACCGCTCGTCACAAAGCTCGCTACTCGAGTTGGCAAACGCCAAGCACTCATTTTATTTTTGATATTCGCTATGGTCGGATCGGTGTCAAAGTGGTTTTGCTACAGTCAGGCTTATCCTTACTTGCAAATTATACCAAATGCTCTAATGGGTTCTGGCTTGGCTGCAACTTGGCTACTGCTCAACGCAATGATTCCTGATGCGGTCGACTTTGATGAAGTGAGCACGGGTACGCGACGCGAAGGTATGTTCAGTGCGGTCTATAGTTGGATGTTTAAAGTGGGCATAGGCTTGGCCTTGATTGGCGCTGGTTACGTCCTGAATTTGACCGGATTCGATGTTAACCTTGAGACTTCACAATCGCCTGAAACTTTATATTGGATGCGTGTTCTCTTCACACTTTTACCCGTCATCGGGATTACTTTGGCGATCTTGTTGTTGCTCCGCTATCCATTGACAGAAGAACGCTCCTACGAATTGCGTAAGCAACTTGAACAATTACGCCTAGATCGCGGGCAGAGCTCTTAAATCCGCAAGTTTCATTGTTTTTAGTTATTTTAGCCGGTTGGATCCGTGTACCCTTCAGACTTAGGATCTGTTCTGTTTGCCAATGACTTACGAAAATACGAAAAAAAGCTCCTTGAAGACGTAGATGACAATGTTTTTGGCGTGTTGGATGAACCGCAAGCAGCAGAAGGTGATTGAGTATCTTCTGGAGGAGAACTGAGTTTTGAAGCAGCAGTTTGAATCGACGGGAAAGAAACTCCGCTTGAACAATCATCAGCGCCGTAATCTGGCCAAGCGAGGCAAGGCCATGGGGTGGGCTCAGTTGCAGAAATACGCGACTTTGGTTCGACCGGAAACGATCCTCGGATGGCACCGGAAGTTAATAGCCCTCAAATTACGGGGAAGCACGTTGTGAGAACTGATCGCAGGAATGCATGGAGGTGATCCGGGAGCTCTGTGTGAAATTCGCGGAGGAAAATATAGGCTGGGCTATGGCCGAATCCAAGGTGCTCTCTCTAATCTTGGTTACAAGGTGAGTATGACGACCGTCTGTAAGATTCTGCGAGCAAAGGGAATCATTCCTTCACCTGAGCGAGGCAAGCAGTCCAATTGGAAGACTTTCGTGCGTTCACATATGGACGTTATGTCTGTAGCGGACTTCTTTACTGTGGAAGTCTGGACTCTTCGCGGGCTGGTTCGATACCATGTGTTCTTCGTGATGAACTTGGCGAAGCGTCAGGTGGAGGTCGCTCACATCGGCTGTCAGGTGAACGTAGCGGTGATGGCACAGGTTGCCCGCAATATGACTGATAGTTACGATGGCTTTCATAAAGGCAGGCGTTTCTTTGTCTGCGACCATGATCCGCTCTACACCAAAGAGTTTCGTTAGATACTCACGGATTTAGAAGTTGAAGTCATCCAAACTCGGGTAGGCTGCCCGCAGCAAAACGGTTATACTGAAAGTTTTGTATCGGCCATCAAATGTGAGTGTATCGATCACATGATCTTCTTCAGCGAGAAGTCTCTGCGTCGAGCTGTAGAACAATATATTGATCATTTTCACCACGAGCGTACCACGAAGTGCCGCCGTAGGCGACCAATCACCAAGGTATCGATAATCTGATTCCTTTTCCAAATAGCCCACAAGTGCAGTCTCAAAGCGGACTGATCGTAAAAAGTGAACGGCTAGGAGGGTTGCTAAACTACTATCATCATGAAGAAAAGGAAGTGAAAGCAGCGGCGTAAAAATTGAATAAAATATCCTCGAAGCGGCAGGTTAGCGTGACCTCCTTGCTGAGATGCTCCAGAGTGAGCTTGAAGCCAATGGTTTGTCGGGTCGAAAGGACATTCAGACACTCTTTGACTTTTTCGATATCGATGAAGGACGCTCGTTACGTTACAACGAGTGAGGTTTTGGCATTTCTCGCCTTTACGCATATTATCGCAGGATGAGTCTTCTTCTATTTTAGACTGAGTGCGACTGTCTTATGGATTGTCTGTAGCTTAAGCAGGGCTTGCAGAACCACTTTACTTTTAAACTTGGATGTGTCACACGCGGAGCGACTCCCCATTATACCCTCCGCTTTTAAATGGTTCATTCTTTTACTTAAATGTAGGGAGGCAGCCTGTCCAATATTACGGGATCAGATCAGTCATTGCGGTTGTAAAAGCTCGTGTTGAGGGGTTTCCCAACAAGATTAATTAAACCGGATGTGGTTTGGTCGCGATTCAGGCTACTGTTTCATGAGTTGCCAGGTCGAACGTTCTAATCCGTCCAAGGGGAGGTTGTAGACTCGACTGTAGCTGTTGCTTTCAGTATCGTAGTCGGTTTGCCAAAAGTCGTTTCCGTGAACGGATTGATCGAGTGGGATGGATTTGCCATCGACGATCTGATAGAGTGTGTAGCCGTTTGCGCTGCTGAGGCCTTGGAATCGAATCGGAACGTAGCCAACGCCGCCTTTGATCTCAAGGTTGATTAACTCGGCATTTGCCTGGATTTGAATCGGATACTGATTGAGCAATGTGCCGCCAGTGACATCCACTTCCAGATCGTTGCCGATGGCTTCCCGGTAGGTGGTCTTCCAGGAGCTGGGGTTTTCGATGAGATGTTTGCGGTAGGCTTCGTTGGAGCCGTAGTAATCGTCTGCCTCTCGGTGGAGGGTAATCCATTCGAGGTCCATTTCGATGCGGTCGCCCGGCTGGAAGTTTTCGACGCCCTCGGGAGCCTTGAGAAGGAAATCAAGATTGGCGCTGCCGTCTTGATTGATTTGATGAACGGGGATGCTGAAGTTTGGTCGGGTGTAGACCTTTCCGCCGAAGCTTGCTTTGTAGTCGCGGATGACGAGTGCTCGATAGCCATTGCCTTTACCATCATCTCTTGTTTGCACTCCGCCCGGAAAGCTGACCCACCAGGGGGCTTCTCCAGTGAACTGGGTGTTCGTTAAGAGCTTGTCATTGCTCTTAAGTGTTGTAGGCGCTTCGATTTCTGAGATGAGTCCTGCGGCATTGCCATAGGCGACCTTGGGGTGCGCGTAGTTACCTGTGCGACCCATTTTGAAGAGCCATGCTTCCTTGGCTGAAACTTGCTGGTCAAAGGTGTAGCTGAATTTTTGGAAGGTGCGAGCGTAGTCGTCGGTTCGGAGGGTCTGCACTTTTGCCTCAAACGCGATTTCATGCTGCTGGCCGTAGTATCCATCATAGCGGACATC
Source organism: Thalassobacterium sedimentorum (assembly GCF_031127905.1). Classification (GTDB taxonomy): domain Bacteria; phylum Verrucomicrobiota; class Verrucomicrobiia; order Opitutales; family Coraliomargaritaceae; genus Thalassobacterium; species Thalassobacterium sedimentorum. The sequence continues at coordinate 14,082 of NZ_JARXIC010000047.1, forward strand.
GGTAAGGGATGGGCCGTGGGCGAGATAGGCTGTCTTGAGGGCGGCCGGGTGATGGCGATTGCCATTATTATCTTGAGTATAGAGCCAATCACCGCCCCAGCCGGCAGTGGTCCATGCCCATTTGCGGCCATCGGCACCGGTGCGTGCCATCAGCATGCGCACGTCGGTGACGGCAACATCGACACAGCTGCGGTCGACGTCGAAGCAAATGGTTTCACCCCAGCAACCGATGGCGAGTTGATCCCAGCGATTATTACCACCGTAGCCGACGAGTGAGAGCTGTGCATGTGATGCGGAGGGGAGGGTGCCGTAGAATCCATAAGCGATCCGCAGCTTGTAAGTTTGTTTACCCGGTAAGTTGGGGAGCTGAGTGTAGGCGCGCAGGTAGGAGCCGAGTTCGCGCTCGTGCCAGTTTTTGCTCAGCTGGACAGGGATTCCAGTGGGAGTGCCATCTTCGTAGCAGAGTATTGGCATCAGTCCGGTGATGTTGGCAACACTACGAAGGTAGAGCATAAAGGGAGTCTCACGTGCGTCTTCGCTGCTATTGTCTATCTCGAGGATGAACTCGTCGTAGTTACGAATGTCGGTGTAGCCTGTTTCCCAATTACGCTTCAGCTTTTTTATTTCTGCGACTTGGCAGTTGAACTCTGTATTGAATACCGAAGTGATTTGCTGATCATCGGCTGTGTGGACGATGATAGGTGCATGGTTCTCGATACTTGTGTCTGGTGTTAAATCACAGGTCAGTGTCAGTTTTTTTGTTTGTTCGATCTCCCATTGATCCATGGCAGGCGAGCGTGCCTCCCATGAGTCTTCTGTAGTGATTAATTTGAGACGTGTGGTAATGTTCTTCCACAGGTATTGAGTGGGCGTCGGGTCAAATGAAGTGTCGAAGGTCTTCTCGTAGTTAAGTCCATCCTTGCTAGCTAGAGCTTCCGGTTGAGCGCTATGCGCTTTAATTTCGGAGTGCGGTAGTGCGCGATCCCAAAGGCGGATTTGATCGAAGATTCCGTAGGCAATTTCCTCGGATTGTTCGTCTGAGCTTCCCAGTCGAATCGGCTCGTTCCCGGATTTGCGTTCCTGCTTGATGGCCTTGCTGTTTTGAAGATGCCCGTCGACGTAGAAGTGCATCATTTCGCCATCGTAGCTAAGGGCAAGATAGTGCCAGTTGTCCAAGTCGAAGCGTCTGGATCTGGACTCGGAGAGCAGGTGCCTGTTGCGGGCGCCACCGCCAATATTCATTCCGGCCTGAATGCGGCGACCATCAAAGTAGAAGCCCATTTGCCCGTCGTCATCTCGTCCGCCGTTCTTACTGATCAGCCATCCACGGCTTGTTTTTTCGGGATTACTTGGAACCTTGACCCAGCCCTCGAGTGTGAATCTTTCGGCATCCCGTCTGCTGGACGCGTCCAGTTCGATGGCTTTTTCCACGATGCTGTAGCCATTGTCGATGATACCAAAGTTGGGGCCATCCACGAACGGTTGTTTCGGAGTGATTTCCGCAGTTAAACTCAGCGAGTCGGGCCAAGCAACAACCTGTAGGCTCGCATCACTGCTCAATGTATTGCCTTCTTCGTCCTCAAAAATGAGATTCTGAATTTCCCAGTTTTGTAAATAACGGCCCGATTCCCATAGCATGGTGCCTTGCAGGCGCCGTGCGTCACTGTGTGGTCCGGTCAAACTGTGCGTGGCAGTGAAGACGCGTCCTTCGCTGGCGATTTGTAATAAAAGTTCTGCCTCTGGAAGTGCTATAATGCTAGCTGGGTCGCTGGCCAGTCCAGAGGTATAGTCCTGCCCTTGCATGGGGCCGAATCGGGCATCGGTTAAATTATTCAGATCTAGTAAGAGGCCAAAATAACCGGTTTCAAGTGCGAGTTGGTCAGCGGAATGATCGTCTGGATTCTTGCGGAAGCCATTCATCCAATACCCGTAGCTGTAGGCACGCGGGTTGATCACTGAATTGTCATCGGAGACTAGAATTGCCGGGGGCTGAGTGCTTGTCTCAGCGTGGTTTGTTTCAGTATGCGTCGCAGCGGAAGGAAGAGGCTCAGGTGTTGGGCGTGCCTGTTTGGAATCTTTGGAGCAAGCTGCTAGAAGAAGGAAGCTCGCTAGGAGTGGTGAGGTAAGTTTTTGCATGTTGAGGCTACGGATTATGGCTGAAAATGTCGTTTGGGTATCAGTTGGCTTTTTCACTGCGATAGTAGGTTCGGAATAAAGTTGGGTGATTTACAGTTCTCGAATACGGACGTTTCGGAAGGAGACTGCATCATTATGGTCTTGGAGATAGATGGGACCTGTCCAGGTCCCGAAGCCGGTATGTTTCTTGTATTTACTGTTCTCAAAAGCTTGCTTCCAATCATCGCTCCCAATCTCGATTTCTGCGACTTTTACATCATTGATCCAATGCTCGATATAGTTTCCTTTGGCGATAATTCGACCGGAATTCCACTGGCCGCCTGGATTAAATGGTTTGTCTTTGGCCGCAGGCACTAGCGCATAAATACCGGCAGAGAGTTGAGGGTCTTGATGGACACCATCGTCGAGCACCTGATACTCTAGGCCGAGGTCGCCTTGGCTACGATACTTGATACCAGAATTACCACCTTTACTTATATTCCAGTCGAATCTGAGTTCGAAGTTGGTGTAATGCTGCTTACTTATGATACTGCCGGGGCGCTTTTGGCCATTAGTGATTTCAGGACGATGTATCCTACCTTCTTCAATCAACCATCCTTTTACGGGCTCGCCTTTAACCGTCGTCCATTCTGAGAAATCACCTCGAGCAAACAGATCTATATAACCTTCTTCGAGTCTTTGGCCTTCGTAGTTTGAGTTGTTTGAATCTGTGGTTGCAGTGCAAGCTATGGTCGAAATTGAAGCAGCTAATATGTAAATGAATGGTTTCATGATTCGTTTGAGTTATTACAATTGCAGTGCATGAAAGTCTGTCTCCGCGATATAGGGGGTGATGCGGATGGACGTGAACAGGGATGATGTGAATAATTAGACTATGATTGTCTCAGTCGGGGTAGTTGGTTCTCTATGACTCATAGCAAGAATACTTATACGGCCGTAGTTATAGAGTTTTGTGGTAGTTGCCTTTAGCAACATTAGGTGAATTATTCTAAATAGAAGAAAGCTTAGCTCGAACTCATGGAAGCTTTAAATGATCGCGCAATCACGCGATGTTTTTGGATTTACTGGTCGTAACTGGCACTCAGTCAATGATTTGTCGGAGTTTTTGCCTCTCGGTTTCATTTAGCTGGAGACTGGGGGACTTCTGCGATTCTGCTGAAGCCTATCGGCGGCAATGAGTTCTGGGGGCCATATGCTCGCGAGGATACGCGATGTTCAATTTGAGGCAGGTAGTCTATAGTGATTGATCGCTTTATCCCTCCCCCTGTTCTCACTGTTTGGTGAGTATTTTGAGCTATTACGCTGATACATGAAATCGACTCATCGAAATTCTACTCCTGCAAATAATATTACTTTGAATTCAATGGCATGTATGTCGCGCCGACGCTTCCTCGTCGCTGCGAGCACCGCAGCTGCGGGCATGGCCGCAGGGCCCGCTCTGGCTATGGTAGGTGAGCGCAAGAATTACGCTGATCTCGTTTCCGGACATCAATCAATTCGTGCCTATTGGCGCTTTGATGGTGATCTTTCAGATGCCTTAGGTAATTTTGCGGCCAAGAGTCCTTCGAAGTTACAGTTTGTTAAAGGTGCGATGGATGGCCAGGCCTTGAGCTTGGCACCTGGTATGCATGTCGCGGTTCCGAACTTGAAGCCGGTTGGTCGTGGTGCCGCTACGCTTGAGTTGTTCTTTAAAGTGAATGCATTACCTGACGGTGAGTATGATCCAGTCATTATTTCCCGTGCATCAGAAAATTTGATCAATTATGTGGTGGGTGTTCAGCGCGATCTCTCTGCGCTGACGTATACGCACAACGGGCGTGTGAATACAGTCGTGAACCTCCCAACAGGCAAGCCGGTGGAGCTAGGACGTTGGTATCATCTAGTGGTGATGAGCGAACACTTGGATCTTCGAATCTATGTGGATGGGCATGAATGTGCCCTCACTGGGGGAGCTTTTCATTTTAAGTATTACGATGATTCTAAAGAGATGGTGCCGGTGACTTTCGGCGCGATTGCAAAGAAGGAGCGTCGCGAGGCATTGGTGGAGTTGGATGAAGTGGCCTATTATGATATTGGCTTAGGCATTGATGAGATCCGTAGCCATCTAATTGCGGCGGGCTGGGGTGCTCGACTTAAAGAGGTGGGACGTGAGGCGAGTCAGTATTTAGCCGGGTTGGAGCAAGCCCGTGAGTCGGGGGAGCAGAAGTTGTTGAACGACCCGGCGCTGACCGCCCGCGGCAGCAGCAAAGTCTATCGGGACAAGATGTTGGAGGCCATCTCCTTTACGGTCGGTGGGATCGGCGCCGGGGGGATTCAGTTTAATGGTTCGGCTGAACCCGCGATTTGGCAGATTGCCTGCAATACCAGCGAGCATCGTAAGACGGAAGCGTTTATGGCAGTGCGGGTGCAGTCAAAAGGTGGAAAACCGATTCTTCGCGCTCTGCAGACTCAGCCGGTGGGACCGTTTGCAGCTATGTCGTCGCTTCGCTTTATCGGTGAATATCCCTTCGCAAACTATCAGTTTGAGGATTCTGCTCTACCTGTGGACGTGGAACTGGAAGTATTTAATCCATTGACTCCAATGGATGCTAAGAGCTCGGCAATTCCCTGCGCGATTTATACGGTAAAAGTAAGTAATCCATCTGCGTCTCCTGTGACAGTGGATATTCTGGCCGCTCAGAAGAATATGGTTGGTTACAGCAGCGGAATGCGTGGATCGAAAGAGGCATACGGGCAGAATCAGAATCGCATAGAGCAGAACGGAAAAGCCGCGTGGCTGCACATGACGCAAACGGGTTCGGATTCGGATATGGTCCTAATGACCGAGGCAGTTGACGCTACCGGACAGGCCGCATGGGAATCTGAAAAATCGCTTTATGATGCCTTTGCGAAAGAGGGGCAATTAAAGGGGGGATTGACTGCGAAGCCATCGGCGGCAAATCAAACACTCAGCGGTGCACTGTCAGCGCCACTTAAGCTGGCACCGGGGGAATCCAAGTCGCTTAGGTTTACACTGACTTGGTATATGCCGAAGGCGAAGCAAGGGGAGAAGGAGTCCTGGACGCATTCTGGTAATATGTATCAAAACTGGTGGTCCAATGCCGTCGATGTGGCTGACTATCTATGGGAAAATCTGGATGATCTAACCCGCAGAACAAAACGTTTTCACGACGCATTTTACGCATCAAATCTACCTGTATGGCTGCTCGATCGTATGGGCTCGCAATTGGCAGTCTTACGGAGCCAAACCTGCTGGTGGGCGGCGGACGGTTATTTCGGTGCGTATGAAGGTGTGGGTTGTTGCGCTGGAAACTGCACACACGTCTGGCACTACGCGCAGGGGCATGCGCGCTTGTTCCCGGAGTTGGGACGTAAGATGCGGGAAGAAGATTTTGCAGTCATGTCTCCAGAGGGGCGCATTGTGATGCGTCATAGTTCTCTGAGTGGCCGGGCCACGGACGGGCACTTTGGCACTTTGCTGAATGCCTACCGCGAACATTTGTGCAGTCCGGATAACAGTTGGTTAGCACAGCAATGGCCGAAGATTGAAAAGGCCATCGATTGGGCCATTGAGCAGTGGGATCCAGATAAAGATGGCTTCATGGAAGGGCGGCAGGACAATACACTGGATGGACATATGTTTGGCTGTTCTTCGTGGATTGGCAGTATGTATCTGAGCAGTCTCGAAGCAGTGGCTCGTATGGCTGATATTCAAGGAGCAACAGCAAAAGCCAAAGCACTGCGAGCGATACGCGCATCCGGAAAACAACTACAGAATGAACGCCTGTGGAATGGGGAATATTATATTCAGGCTCGTGGTAAACAGCGGAGCGGTGACTATTTTGATGGCTGTCATATTGACCAGCTTCTTGGTGAGTGGTGGGCGGATCAAATCGGGATCGACTCGAACTATCCGCAGGAGCGCAGAACCAAAGCGATGGCCTCTTTGCTCAAATACAACTTTTGTTCGAACTTTCATGGTATCTCGCTCAAACCACGACAATTTGCGACCTTGGATGATGCCGGCCTGAAGATTCTTACCTGGCCCAAGGAACCGCAGCCAGTGCCGAGTATGCGCTATGCAGATGAGGTGATGACCGGCTTTGAATACGGGGCAGGCGTGTCAATGATTCAGAATGGCCTGCAGCGTGAAGGGCTGATGGTTATCAAGGCGATCTATGACCGCTATGATGGTCAATTAAGAACCGAAGGAATCACAAACAGTGGCGGCCCTTGTGGTTACACAGGCAACCCGTTCGGCGATGATGAGTGTGGTAAATTCTATGGCCGTTCCTTGAGTGTCTGGTCGGCGCTACTCGCCTTGCAGGGCTTTAACTATGATGGGCCTGCCGGGGTGATTGGCTTTAAACCACGCTGGCAAGCCGAAGATCACGCCAGTTTCTTTACCGTAGCTGAGGGCTACGGTGTCTTTACGCAGGTAAAGAAGCAGCAAAACATGACGGCTACCATCGACCTGCGCGAGGGGCAGCTGAGCCTGAAACAAATGATTCTGCTTGCGCCATCAGAGCAGACTCCAGCGGTTGTCAATGTGAGTCTGGCGGGGGCAACTGTGGCATCTGAGTTTGAGGTGACAGACGGGAAAATACAGATTACTTTCAAGAACGCTCAGAACTTGCAGGCTGGGCAGCAAATCGAAATCAAGCTGAGTTAAGTAGGTAATATTAAACTAAGAATTTTAAGTGACACAGCTCCTAGTGAACCAAGCGCAATTATCTTAAATTATAAATCAAATGAAGAAATCAATGCAAAGCGTGAATCAGAAAACGAATGAAAACATATTAGCTGCGTCCGGTCCCGTGATCGGACGTAGAAACTTTCTGGCCTATGCCGGCATGGCGGCGGCGGGTCTGGTGGCACGGCCTGTTTGGGCTGAAGAAAACTCTCGAATCGTTTCATTACGGGATGCGCACAAAGGAACCTTGGAAATCGATTTGCGGATCATGAATCAATACCGCACACAACCGCAGGCAGTGCAGGATTTCTATACCAAGGCACGGGCGGCGCTGACAGGACCCAATCCTGTGGAGACGCTTGCTGAGCTCTGTCGTAGTGATAAGCGAGTCAAAGTCGGTGGCCCCATGTTGGGGGATTTGACCGCGACCGGAGTCGCTGTGTGGATGCACTTGCCGGAACCTTTGGGGGTTGAAGTTTCGGTGAGCCCACGTGCGGGTGGACCGTCTAAGAAGTTTACTTCGGAGCCTGGCGAGCGCTTTCATTGGGTGCGTTGCGAGGGGCTGCTGGCGGATACAGGCTATAGCTATGTCGTGACTGACTCCAAGGGGCGCCGGCTTGGCAGTGGCGATTTTATGACCGTTCCAGAGGGCTTTTCAGAGGAGAGCTTCCAGATCGCTTTCGGCACTTGTTTTCATAAAGTCGGTTTATATCGTCCGGAACTGATGCAATTAGTGCAAGAGCGGGGCAACCGTGCGATGCTGGTGCTCGGCGATTGCGCTGTGGACGACCGTAAGTGTGATTACGATCTAATCAATGCGGATTATGTGTTACGCGACCTGTCGCCACCATGGCAGCAGATGGTGGCTAATGTTCCCGTATTCACTTCATGGGATGATCATGACTATTGGCATGACGACGCCAGTGGCACAGAAACCAGAGGCCAGTCGATTGATGTCGAAGGCTTGCGTAAAATGTGGCAAACTCAATGGAACAATCCGGATCGGGAGGTCGAACGTAAGGGCATCTACTACGATACACACATCGGCCCCGTGCATTTTATTGCTCTGGATACTCGGTCCTGCCGGATCATTGAAGAGCGGGGTGAACTGAATTCCTTCCTCGGTGAAGAACAGATGAATTGGTTGAAGCAAACGCTCCAGGAGTCGACTGCGTCTTATATTTTGCTCAGTAGCGGCACCATGTGGACCGATTATATTTCCGCCGGTAAGGACAGTTGGGGGACTTGGGACACTGAGGGTCGGGAAGAAATTTTCCAGCTGATTGACGCTAAAGAAAATAGTAAAGTGATCTTGCTTTCCGGTGATCGTCACGGGGCACGCGGTTTCGCGATACCAAGACCGGGCAATAAGAAGATCTACGAGTTCGAGGCAGCCACACTGGGCGGAGTGCCGGGGCCAGGGCCCTTTGGTAAGGATCGGTCGGCACAATTATTCGGTCTTCGCAGTGGTTCCTGGGCCTTTGGTGAGTTTGTATTTAAAACGGTAAATGATGTCCCTCAGGCGACCTTTCATTTAATCAATGAGCGTGGAGAGACCTTGGAAACAGTGGTCGTTTAAATTCGCCCAATGTGGCACGAATCCAGGACAATGTTTCGATCGCGCGAAGGCGATCTGGAAATGTTCCATGCCTCGCGTGATTGCGCGATGTTCAAAAGTACTTAATTTGCTTAATATGAGACATAACAAAGTTTTTTTGAGATCTAGCGCTCGAAGAGCATATTACCCCATGAAAACATACCCTATGAAAACTAAACGAAGTAAAATACTAGTCGGCGCATTTGTCGCCACCTTCGCGGTGCCCGTCGTATCATCTGCTGCGAG
>NZ_JARXIC010000048.1 GCF_031127905.1 Thalassobacterium sedimentorum
TCCGTGATCAGCTGTTTTAACACTTTGCGAGTCCACAATCGCAGCGGTTGGAGCTTTTTTTTACCGTGGTGCACACGCACAATATCCCGGAGGCGGTCATGGATCGCCTCCCAAACGCCTTCGTGTTTCCATTTTGAGAAGTAGTGGTAGCAGATACGCCAAGGTGGAAGATCGTGGGGAAGCATCCTCCATGCGCATCCGCTGCGCACCAAGTAGAAGATCGCATTGACGATGTCGCGCTTCGAATAGCGCGGCGGCCGGCTCAAAATTGAACCACCGGGAATGAGTGGCTCAAGTAATGCCCATTCTTTGTCTGTCAGATCGCTTGGGTAGTTTTCTCGCATCCAAACTATATGCGAGATTCGAGCACTCTCGTAGAGCCCAAATTACGCATTTAAACTTTGAGCAGACGCCACCTGATTTCAAATTTAAGATTTTGCACACCAATAACTTAAAAGCCAAAATACTTGGTACAAGTTCTTTTTGGTGTTTATTTCCAGACACTCCTTAGAGTTCGGAAATAACGCCATGCTTTTCCTCGAAAGCACGCAACATCGGCCGTAAAGCCAAATATGCATCACGTCGCGTTCTATAAAACTCCGCATTCTCCGGAATAGGCATCACAACTTCTCGAATCCGAACCCATCGTTTGAGCAATGAAGTAGGATCCTCGTCGGAAATTGCTGCATACGCAAGCACAGCACACCCCAAGCATCCTGCCTCGGTCAACTCTGGTACAGAAATTGGCAAATTAAAAATGTCTGATCGTAATTGTAACCAAGCGCGATTGCGTGCGCCACCACCGGTGGCAATTAATTCGTGCACTGACACTCCAACGTCGGATAAAATCTGAAAATTCAATGCCAGTTCGAACGCTAAGCCCTCCAACAGACCGCGCAGAACCTCTCCGCGGCTAGTAGCTAAGCGCAAACCTAGAATCGCTGCTGGCGTAAGGCTATCAAAATACGGCGTTCCTGATGCGGCAAAGTAAGGCAGAACTAAAAGTGAGCTAGGCTGCGTAGCCATTCCGTCGAGAATCAGCTCATACACGTCTTGATGACTGCGTTCGGCTGCATTTACCTCTCTGGAGGACCATTCATCCCGAAACCATTGAAGCAAATTCCCACCAGTCAAATTGTATGCAAGCGTTGCATAACGATCCGTCATTGTATGAGGGTATGCGCATAAATTCGACTGCATTAACTTGAAGTCGATAAAAGGCTCTGCGGTGGTCACAGTGATACATTCGACGGTTCCAGAGCCAAGAGCCGCTTGCCCTGGATCAACTGCCCCGCTCCCGAGGGCTGCACAAACTTGATCATGCCCACCTGCAACGACAATTGTTCCTGTGGCTAAATTTAAGGTTTCAGACATTGACTTAGAAAGACGTCCAACAGCCGCCCCTGATTCAAGGGGCCGCGATAATTGCTCCATGCGTAGACCAACAGTATCTAAAATTTCTCGCGACCAATTTTGAACTCGAACGTCATAAAGCATCGTTCTAGCAGCCAATGAATGACTGATTGCAGGCTGAAGTCCCAATCGATAATGGATATAGTCTTCAAAGCAAAGAAGATACCGAGCTCGGTCTAAGATGTCTGGTCGCTTGCGCCGCAACCACAATAACTTAAAAAGACTAAACATCGGGTGAGGTGTATGTCCTGTAATTCGATACAGAGCTTCCGTGGAGATCGGACAGGAGTCTAGTTCATCCACCGCACGCTGATCCGAAGAAACCATTGCATTAGCCAGCACCTGACCTTTCTCATCTAACAATGTAAACGCCTCCCCTTGGCTGGATATTGCTAAACTACAAACAGGGTCTGAGCTGCATGAGCCAGCAGTTTCCTTAATAACAGACAGACAAGCATCTCCCACAGCTGCTGAGTCAAGTTCAGCTTGCCCCAGTTGTGGTGAAATCACTTTGTAATTACGACGCGCCGAAGATAGCTGCCGACCGCAATCATCAAACACCACAGCCTTACAGCCACTCGTTCCAATATCTAAGCCTAGAGTGCTCATCGCCTATCTGACATTAGACTGAGGATACCAAATGCGTAAAAATTTGGCGATCTGCTGTTTCATTGTCTCAAACACAAGACCTTGTCGCCATTCAGTCGTGAAGTGACTCAAAGCAAGAGGGGCATCCACCTCTGCGGCGGGCCCTAGCAGACCATTTTCAACCCAATCGGCAGCAGTCGTTGAACCACAAATTCGTGACGCGTTACGTAACATTTCATGCATTAACACACGACTAGAGTCGCGCTCTAATGCAGTCCATAGGTTGACTTTACATATCCCATCGCTCGCTAAGTTCCCAAGGGAATCAGGTGCAACTGATGATGCTCCATGCAGTACCAGTCTTGCCCCAATTGTGTCACTAATTTGCTGTGCCAGATCGCCCGCATAAGCCAATTCAGAGACTCCAGCTCGATGCTCTGTACCAAGATTGGCAACTACCCAATCTACGCCTGTTTCATTATAAAAACGTTCAGCATCTCTCACACTCGTCAACTGTGAGCCTGGCGCACCAACATAATCACATGCACCTTCAATCACAATCTCTTGACTGCGATCAGCAAAAAAATTTTGAGTGGAGATAATGTTCTGCTCAAATGACAGCGTCGAAGCATCAAACATAATGGATGAAAACCGACTCAGATCTCCCTCCCACAGCTCCACATCAATATCATGCTGAATATGATCCAAATGTAGCATCACTCGCAGATTTGCATAAGGCGAACCAGGCCTCGTCAGAATCTCAAGGTCGGCCAAAATTAAATCCAACCCGATACGCCAATCGCGCGTATGCGTGTAATAAGTAGATTGCGTACGTTCGACATAACGATTCGTCACAGCTAGCATGATAGGCATATTAGGCGCACCTAAATGATCAGCCTGTTCTGTCGCTGCTGAAAGCACTGCCTCAATAGTCGTCGAATTTTCGACTCCAAAGGCGGGAATCACCCAACCATTCATACGAGCATCCTCAAAAGCATCTAGTACGTCTTTACGATTTGTAATATATGGCATTAAATGTAAAGTTTAGGCATTCGCAAAATTCGGGTAATCAATCGTCAATAAGCGCAAAGGTGCCACGTCCTCTTCGATTTCAGGAAAACGCCCGACTGACTCGTAAAAATGATTGTCAATCCGATCATCGTTCACGCGGTTAACTTCGCCGATGAGAACTGGCCCATAATCTTGATGAGCCCAAAAAGTATGGTATAAGCGCTGCGGCAAACAGACAGATTCTCCAGGCGTCAGAACTAATTCCTGACCTGCATCCAAAGTGATTGAAAGTCCGTCACGACTAACAGTCACTGGCGAATCAGCCAGACTGTTATCGTCATTCGAATTCCACAATTGTAAAACCAATCGCCCACCTCCTCGATTGATAATGTCCTCCATTTTCTGATGATGAAAATGTATTGGAGTCACTTGCCCCGCTGCTGCAATCAGAAGCTTCTCTCCGTATATTTTCCCTAGCGGCTTGTCCAACTCCTCGAATGTTCCATTGCGTAAGGTAAACAATAGCAAGCCGACTTTCGAGAAATCACCTGAACCAAAATCAGTAATATCCCAGCCTAGTTGTTGTTCGCGAATCTCGTCCGCCTCACTTCCGCGAGCGTTCCAATCTTCAGGAGTCCAAAACGCGAATGGAGGCAGGTGAAAACAATACTTCTGCAACAAAGACTCAGCATTTTGAATTAGGGTATTTAGTTCAGATCTTTTCATAATTAGCAGGTACTTAGTGAGTTAATCGCTTGTAATGCGAAGTGTTATGATCTCTTTCGCTTTAAACGAGACAGCTAAAGTCTGTTCAAAGCTCCCAAAATCTCCAATAGTATTCCCATCTAGATCGACGCGTATAGCAGTTGATTTTCCATGTGGAAAATGCAGCAATGCTTCACGGGCATTTGAATATGGATTAAAAAGGCGCAATTCATATACGCGTGATTTACAGCCAGACACCAACTCCCTGAAACTGGTGAGCGCAACATGCCCATCGACTGCAATAAAAGAAGTGGAGGCCGGTGCCGGCAAAGCCTGAGATGACACAAAAGCCTCTCGCAGAATACTCAGATCCTCGGAATGCAATTGAACATTTCTAAATGATGCTGCGAGCTGCACTCCAGCGTCACATAAAGAACGCCGATCCGGTTCGCCATCAAATGGCACTATCCAAAGAGGAAATTCCATCCGCCCGCGCAATTGCCCTCCAGGCTCTCCATCTGTTAGAAATGTGCGACCAATGGCCCGAAACAAAGTAAGTGCAAGCGGGCGATCTGGTAAATCACGCACGGTTGATTCAAGTAATCCACTGGAAATCACAGCAAGCCCGCGCTTCTGCTTCGACACTGCTGTCCAACTCTGTTGTGGCACCGTCTCAACCGCTGGCTCACGCCCCAAATGATTATTTTCCGGAAGTGCAACCGGACGTTCAACAACGTCAAAAACCCCATCCGTATAATAATGATCTGCAGTTACATTTGTAGGAAAAATCAGTCTTAACCGATGATCCTCGGCCACATTATTCACAGCCGTGAGCACTTCAAGACGAGAGCATCCCGCTCGTAAAGTGATCGTATTTTCAATTTCTAAACTAACGAGTTCCTCTGAGCGCACACGACCAGGTAGCTCGTATCGCTTCGGAATGTTCATTTTAAGACAAATTCGGAAGCTGCAAACGGAGGCTCCATTATGCAATAAACTGATATCAGCCGATGCCCCCAAAGAAACACATGTCCGATCATTGACCACGGGACCATGGTACCAACCATCACCAATATCTGCAACATCTTCAAATGAAAGCAGACGCGAATAAACTTCACCATTACGCTTATCCGTAATCGATAAGGTGCCATTAGGTTCAATGAACACACTCAGAAATTCATTCTCCATAGAGCTTCCGCTAGTCGCAAGTCCAGGATATTGAGAATGACGAATCGCAGGAATTTCACCCCCTTTGGGCGTAGCTCCAGATTTGCTGTCCCCCTCACGAACAGTTAAGGTCGTATACCCAACAGCAGGAATCTCTAAGCGTACGCAAACAGAGACGTCGTTCGTTTTATAGCTAGCAGGAAACTTGATTGGATCAATGCGCTTCTTCTTGCGATCCATTGCTTGTGCCAATAGTTGATATGGCAATTCTTGCCCTTCAGCATCATAAATACGGAAGGCTGGCTTCAGCTCATAGCCAAAAAATTCGTTAAAGCACCCCCAAGCTTCAGGAAGTTGCAAGACCAAATCGATGGGCTCATCGACCGCACGCGCCAATGGATTCGCAACGAGAACACGCACTTCGTTAGCAGCCACCTCACCTAGAACCGACGCAGCCAGTAATTTTAAGGATTCTTCCGTCTGTGTGGTAGAAATCTGTTCAGATTGCGCAAACCGATAGCGCATATCATCATGTGCCGCATCAATACATGAACCGCACATAGAGTCGTGTGGATGATTCAAAATAAGCCAGCGCCATGCCAGCGACAAGTAATCATCCACCTTCTGAGCACTCTCGCCAGTGAATTGATTAGCCATCGCAGAGAACGGCTCAGCCCATTGGCATAACAAAGTCTGGCAATGCGCATTACGTTGCTTGATCCAAATGCGACTAGAAAGAGCCCCTGGAATAAACCACTGCGCGTCATCAGTAAGCGGCAAACGCCCAGGTTCCCGCAATTCTCCTGAAATTCGATCATTTATGTCATCTTCGTTTAGATGCACATCGGCAATGTAATCATCTAAGCTAGCATGTATGACTTCAAATTGATTATCTCTATCCCCCGGCGAATAGTCCATCAATAGTTTATAATGCTCTGACTCATACTCTAGATGATCGCCGCCGTCATAAACTAGAATCGGTGGAATCGCATTCCGATCCGCCTCTTTGGCCAAATAACTAGAGAGATCTTCTTTGGCTGCCTCAGCGTCGAATGGCTTACGCTCACGTGACATCACTCGACGCACATCAGTCGCATAATCAACATATCCATTCCGCCCAAAACGATAACAAATAATCTCAGTTCCATCTACCCCAGCCCAGCGGACATGCGCGGAACGACGTGGCTCCAGACCGCGCCAGACGAAGGCCATCGAAATCCCAAAGCCCTGAAAGATCTGTGGCAACTGACCGATGTGCCCATATTGGTCACAAACAATTCCAGCATCTGAAGGCTGCCCACCCCATTCCTTGGCCTGCTTACGTCCTAATTGCAAATTTCGAATGAGTGATTCACCAGAGACCACCCACTCATCTGGCAAGACAAACCACGGCCCGACTTTGATCGATCCATCTTGAATCAAACGCATTACTCGGTCGCGCTGATGCGGTCGCACTTCCAAGTAGTCATCGATCATAGCCGTATGCCCGTCTGTGGTAAATGCCCCCTTTAAATCGCCAGACTCAAGGTCATCGATCACTCCATCAAGTAGATGAACCAAACGTCGACGATAATCCTGAAAGGTTTGATACCATTCTCGGTCCCAGTGCGTACTTAGCACATAGAAGATTTTACGAGGAGCCACTTTATGATTAGAACTTATAGATTTAGACATTTTTATGGTACTGATTAATATAGACTACAACCGGTCGACTACTGTAAAACGAATCTCACCAATATAAGACCTTCTACCGCCTTCAAAAACGACGCCAATTCTATCGTCTGTCAGCTCAACCATATCCGAATAGCCACTACGACCCGAATAAATCATTCGAGGCTCCGACCAGCTGTGACCGATCACTTTGCTTCTGATAGTTAATCCTGCTCGACGAGGAAACGCATTCTTTGCATAATTTCCACTACCTAGGTATGTGAAATACACTTTCTTACCATTATTAACCGACAATACTGAAGCCTGGCAAACGGCAGAGCGTAATTCAGTATCAACGATGTGTGGATCAAAAGACTCCCCGCCATCTTGACTCAACGCGAAATGGCGAAAGTCACTGTTCGCTGTCCCCATGGGCGGACGAATCGCCATTAATACTTTGCCACCTTCGAGCTCTGTCACCATGCACTCGTCTCCACCGTCCAAACCAGTGCCACCAGCACGCCAATTCGCACCATGGTCATCGCTGTAAATAACTGCAGAGGCAAATCGGCGCTTCCCTTCAATCAAATAGACATACCATCCAGGCACCACAATACGCCCTTGATGCTCCCCTTGCTGGAGAATTAAGCCATGCCCAGGTCCAGGCTGAAAGCTAAGCCATTTCTCTGGCATCTGTGCACGCACATCACGAAGCGATGACCAAGTTGATCCGTGATCGTCAGAATAGGTATAAAACAACTGATAGTTGCCCGTTCCCCATTGATCCTCAACCACCCCGTGAAACATTAAATGAATCCGATCACTGCTAGGGTCCAAGACTGCTACGGGATTTACATAGCTAACATTCGAATCGAGGCCATGGATCACTTGAATCGCCTCCCATGTTTTCCCTTCATCAAAAGAGCGACGCACCACCATATCGATGTTCCCTAGATCATGGTAGCTATTTTTTCTAGCTTCTGCAAAAACAAGAAGCGTGCCATCTGCGGCTCGAACCATTGCTGGAATTCTATATGAGTCAGTATCAGCTTCACCAGGCGTAAAAACTGTCGAATATTCTCTTCTTAAAAAAGATCCATGAGCAGATACACGTTCTACATGTAGCTCCCCGCGTTGGGCAACAACAGCAACCTCACCGTAGGTATCGCGACCTAAAATGTAATCATACACTTCAATCCCATTTAGTGTCAGCTTTAATTTTTCTTGATTTAATTCGATCCTAAAGGTGAATTTTGAATTCGATTGTAAAAGATCGGAGAAATCAAAATTCACAGGTTTATTCTTAAAGACATGTGTGCCTTCATTGCCAACATTGACTAAGGTGCCCGCTTTGCCATCAAAAAGAAAACGATCTGCACCTAAATCAATCGCAAATTGGCTCTCTTCGAGTTTCGGCGCGCTCAGTTCGAACTCCAACGAGAAATCACCACTAGCTAACTGAACTGGCAACAAGTATTCATCCTCCTGAGTGAACGCTTTCAAATCAATATCCTGGACTTCGAGATACTCTGGAAGCGATGGAGGAAAATACGGCAGCAATTGCTCCTTTAGCTCGGAACCATCGCTGAGCTGGCTAATGTCAATGCCCTGATTCAATCGCTTTCCATTTTTAAAAAATTGAAAAAGCCCGTCTATTTCAGGAACAGTCAAGCCATGCTCCCAAAAGGCTATTTCATCAAGGTCTCCTTGAAACATTCCAATATTAGGCTCTAACCCTCGCCCGCCAATTGTGAGTGGAGCACGTGCCTGACGTGGTTTCACAATCGGCACCGCAGGTATCACTGCAGCAGGGTTCAAATTCTCCATAGGCGTCACCGAAAGGCTCAGTTGCCCATCTGAGCAAATCGCCACGGCCAAGGCCCACTTCCCAGCTTCGACAACTCGATTACTGAAAACTTGCGACTGCAGCTGATTGTCATCCTCTCTTACGAGAAAATCTAACCTACCATGCCCTGCAGAGTAACCGATCCACCACAAGCGTTCGCTCTCTTCTCGCGATGCCTGGGCCATTATAATCTGATAGCCTTTCTTGTCCCTAGGACGAAACAAAAAGGATATACTAAAATCGTCCATAGAAGAGATCACAGCAGATCGATGCGACTCCAAGGCAAGGAAATTAGTCGCTCCATCCAAATGCAAAGCTCGCCCCCATTGCCCCTCAATAAACGTTGCTCCAGGAATTCGTAAGGAGGGTGCATTACGAATGGCACTCATTCCATCCCCCTCCATGGAATAAGTAGCACTAGGATTATTCGTGGCATCACAAATTTGTAATAATGCAAAAAAAAGCAGTAGCATTGAATTCACTGAGAAAAATTTGACAGTCATATTCGGAAGGTTGTTGAGAGGTAAAAAGCAGGGAATCTGCAAGATGAGGTTCACTTATCAACTTCCTAGCCATAATCGAATTCTCAACCCAATAATGGAGGAGTAAAAAAAATACCAGTTAGTCACAAATAATAATAATAATAACCTCACCCCTTTGCACAAAAGTTTAATAGAAAACAAATGCACACATAACAAGAGGCCCCATAATACGTATTCGAAACACAGTAACGTACACAGAACACACTGCACGACGCCCACAAAACGATCATCTTAAATCAATAGTTTACAAAGAAATGAGACGTGCATCCGCTGGGAAAAAAAAAGGTTCATTGTCATTTTATAGGGGAATGCATATAGCAGAAACTATGATTCCACACATGCATCGTCTGAATTTCTTGGCAAAAGGCAGTAGAAGTTTAATGTTGGATTCACGGCACAGCCTCCACCTTGTGAGCTACTGCGTGAAAGCCTCCCCGATGCTTGAACAGCGTCATCGCTCTTTGAGCGCTCCTTCAGAATCTAGACTTTGCCAAAGGATTACTTCGCGCCCGCATTAAACTATGACATAGAAAGGCCATAGCCCATTGCGGCATTGAGACAGTACATCCTCACCTCCAGATCGAAGGCGTCGCTCTAGACCATTGCGCCCCCTTCGATTTGCTGGCAGCGTTCGCCGCGCGCTTCGACTTGCTGAGCCAACCGCCAGATTTGCCTGCCGTATTTCGATCGCTAGTTGATAGCTTCCGCCATTGTTTCACAACGCCCGCAACAAACCGGATGAATGCTCAGGCACAAACTCAACCGCTGATCCAGCAGATCACAGTCACGGAAGCACCGGATCCTCTGCTCGTAGATGCGTGCACAGCACTGCCCGCATCCTCCGCATAACGGGTCATGCAGAGCCTCCAAAGTGAAAAGCAGATACCCTTTCCCGAGCTGTCGTGTTAATGCATAGCATAACCTTTTCAAAAAAGCGAATATCGTACCGACCAATGACAAAGCAGTCCTTAAATAATTGATGTCATAATACTTACAACATCCATACGCTTTAATTCCGCTTCTTTACTGTTACTGTCCCGAAGTTCGATCATGCCCCCCAATAAAAGAGGCCAGCCCGCCAACTGGTATTTTTAATACACCTGCAGTCGCCTTTTGACTTTGTTCACAAACAATCATCCTTTTTAGAGAAGAATCAACTACACCCAATCCCCTAAGTATCCAAGTCTTCACCCCACAGATTCAATTTCAATTCATGCACCCTCCCCAAACAACAAGCACAAAGACTCAAATAAAAACAAAGTACATGCACGGGTTTACACTAATTGAATTACTCGTCGTCATTGCAATCATAGCCATACTTGCGGCTATCTTAATTTCTAGCCTAAGCAGTATTCGCAGTCGGACCAGTATCGCTCAAAGTACCTCAAATTTACGTCAATTGGGAAATGCAATTAGTCTCTATGCGCTCGAGCACAATAATAGAGTCCCCCCAAAACTAGCACCGGGCACCACACTATTCAGTGTCTACTCATGGACAGGCAAACGTGGTTCCAATGGCATATATAAAGCCACAGGAGCTGATCTTCGACCCCTCAATTACTACTTGGGAATCACGAGCCCAGACGATCCTTGCGAAATCGCAAACTATCCAAGCGATGAATCAGGCAACTACGACACTTACGGGAGCGCCTATGCCGCCAATACGACTCACCCGACTATAACGTATTCAGCACAGGATCTTACACGTAACACAGGAGCAACACTGGGAGCACTCATGAATGATATCGCAAGCCCATCGCGATTTGTCCTGATGGCCGAGAAAGGCGGACTCGATTACGCAGTATGGGGTGCATTGAATACCAAAACCTTGAATTCAAAAAATCAAATTGCTTGGAATTTCCTTTTTGCCGACGGGCATGTCGAATTCGTATATCCAGAAAAAGGTGAAATAACAACCCCCCAATACACCTTTGATAGAAAACAATAAGAACAGCAATCTATAGATTCTTTACCCGAAGGAGGCAGTGCCTAATCACACAACACAACCCCATACATAGAATGAAAAAATACATGAAAACGAACTCAAAACTCCTAGTGGCTTCGGCCGCAATCGCTCTAATGTGCAGCACAGCACAGGCCGACTACACTGACGGCCTCACCAACTACTGGTCATTAGACAATGGACTCACAGCAACTGGGAGTGGTGGCATCCAGGCTTCCGTCGGCACTGTAAACGGCACGCTGGTAGCCCCAACCGGTTCAAATCCTAGCCTAGGGGCAACAGGCATTATTGACCAAGCGGTGAGCTTAGCAGGCACGGATGAAACTTTCTTCTCAAACCTTAATATGGGAACCAACAACGCGGCGACGAATGTAATCTCAGCGATAGACTCGAGCTTCACATTAAGCGTTTGGTTCAAATTAGATTCTGTGACTGGTTACAGAAGAATTGCTGGTATCGCAAATGGCTCTTCAGCCCAGCAAGGTTTCTCAATATCAGTCAACAATGATGATATACAAATCCGAGGAAATACTGGATTGGGAGGAGATTCAGCAAAAGTAGGGGTCGGGCTCAATGACAAATTATCGGCAGACATTTGGCATAACGTAGTCGTAGTATTTGATCAGACAAACAACGTCGTCATTGGCTACTTAGACGGCCTAGGCAGCGGCACGACTCAAGAGTCAGTGCTCGGAACAGCCCTATTGAATGACTGGGTATCGGGCGCGGGCGGTGCCGCCAGTAACACCATCAGCGGAACAGGCACGAGCTTCGGAAATCCGACTGCCAACACTCTCAACTTCGGAGGCACTTCGACCTCTAGAAGTGGCATGCTAGGTGACCTTGACGAAATCGGTCTTTGGAATCGCGCACTCTCCGCAAGCGAAATTGGTGAAATGTATACTAATCAACTAAACGGCACAAGTATTCCAGAACCATCGGCAACAGCTACGATTGTTGGCCTATTAGCATTATCACTAGTAGGTAGCCGCACCTATCATCGCCGTTCCAACGCGCGCTAAGACCAAATCCCAGTTTCACGGAATCTCGATCCTGCAAGCGATTGCAGGATTGAGACTACTATTAACATCTCAACTTAGTCATAAAGTTGAGGAATTGTCTACTTGTACCTAAATGCTTAAATCACCCTTCATCACAATCCTTGGCCTTAGTTGGACGCTACTAGTCGGCGGACACGCCCATAATGCCGCCGCTGATTCGTTTGCTGCCAATCGACAATCCATCAGCAGTAGCAGCCTCAACTCACTCAAAGTTGCGGGTGACATATTAAAGGCTGAAGCAGAGAATTCAGAATTCATATTTCCAATGCAATTAGCCAAGGGCGACTTTGAAGTTGAATTCAGATTAATCACTCCCGACCTAGATCACAGTTGTTTCCAAATAGATCTCGGTGCGGATGGCTTTGTCTTCAATGGAAAAACGCAGCAAGTCACCAACACTGGCAACGACGGCACACGCGCGTTTATCGACCACCCATTAGATGCTACATTCAATCAACTGCTAAGATCCAACAAGGCCTTTCTAATCACAATGAAGCAGTTGAACCAAGTTTTCACACTTTCAGTCGACGGATCTGAACTCTACCAAGGAAGCCTCAATCGTGATACTTACGGCGAAGTTGCAGTCATCGCCCGCGAAGGAACGATTCAAGTAATATCAATCAATGCCAAGGGGAACTTCCTCAAAGATCAATCAGTCCCCGTATTTAGTCGCGGCGAAGATAGTATCTCCCACTACCGCATCCCCGCACTCTTAAAGGCGACCGACGACTCGTTGCTCATTTTTGCTGAAGCACGCCAGGACAATCACAAAGACATTGGTAATATCAACATAGTGCTCCGTCGCTCTACGGACGATGGAAAAACCTGGGGAGCCATCCATACAATTATGGGGCTCAATACAGGTGATAGCTGTGGCAACCCCTGCCCTGTGCTTGATCCTGAAACCGGTCGTATTCATCTGGTATTTCAACGCATCCATCCTAAAAAATGGGGAAGCGGCGAGTATCAATTGTTTCATACGTACTCTGACGATCATGGCATAACATGGTCTGCAGTAAGTAACATCATGGATCAAATGACTAAAGATTGGCTCAATTTCCATCCCGGTCCAGGGCACGGCATTGTGCTACAAAACGGTCAATATGCTGGAAGAATTATGATCCCCGGCTGGTATGTTTATCACTCAGACAAAGGAAAGAGACGCTTCGCCTCAACACTGATTTACAGCGACGACAATGGCATAAATTGGAGCATCGGAGGCACGGCTCATGATGGCAGCGACGAGTGCATGGTGGCAGAACTAGCAGATGGATCGGTGATGATGTCGATTCGACCCGAACGTGAGAATAAGGATAGCGACTATCGGCACTTTGCAATCAGTCGCGACGGAGGTGATCACTTCGAACCAACGATTATCGATCGAGACCTACGCGCAACAGTATGCCAAACATCGATCTTAGTCGATTCGGAGAAAGATCAAATATTCTTCAGCTATCCCGCCAGCGGTAGCTTTGCACCTGATGCCGCGACACGGCGCGCCGGCTTGTCAGTCCGAACAAAAACTGAAGCCGGTGCATGGGGACCATTGAAAATGATTTATGCAGGACGTAGTGGATATTCTGACCTAACGAAAATAGGTCAGGACACACTCGGAATCGTCTTCGAGGCATCCCGTGACACATACATTGGTGACATACGCTTCGGCACGATCAAGACCAATGACATAATACTGCCATAACTCTCGCCCCGACTCTATATTATGAAAAAAGTTATAACTTTCACTTTATTAATTGGATCGTTATCCAGTTACATAAACGCGGCGAATCCGAACACTGATTTCTCCCACTGGCATCCAGATCCCAATTGGGGTGCTTTTGCGAATCAGGATATGATCAAAGTCACCGGAATTGATCTCGACTCTAAGGGTAATCTCTACGCCTGCGGAGGCGACGATGAAGCAGTACATGTGCTCGATGCCTCAGGCAAAGAGATCGCACGATGGGGAAACTTCATAGTGGACAAACATGGACTGCGCATTTTTGACGATAAAGTTTACATCACTGACATTGGAAGCCACGTAGTTTACGAATGCTCACTTGAGGGAAAAATCTTACGAGTATTCGGAACCGTAGGTGAATCAGGCTTAGACGATGAGCATTTCTACAAACCGACCGACATCTGCATAGCTCCCAACGGGAACATTTATGTCAGCGATGGCTACGGCAACAGTCGGATCGTTTGTCTAAATCCTGCTGGTGAGTTTCTATTTGCATGGGGAGAACCTGGTAATGGACCGTCGCAGTTTTGCCATCCACACAACTTAGTCATCACAGATAATAAAGTCATCGTAGCCGACCGCGACAACAAACGCATGCAGATCTTCGAAATGGATGGCACATTCATAGAAGAGTGGAACAATGTTGGACAGCCTTACGGCTTAGACATGGGAAGCGACGGCTTACTTTACGTCTCTACTGTCATGGGGCCAGAAACGCACTGCGTTCTAGTCATGACACTTGCTGGCCAAATTCTAGAATCCTTTGGACATAAAGGAGCAGGCGACGGCGGGTTTGATGTACCGCACTCATTGACGATCTCCAAAGATGTCACAAGTCTCACAGTCGGCGAAGTGCAAAACGCGCGGGTGCAACGCTGGAATCACAAGGAGCACACACATGAGTAACGGATTAGGACTCATTGATACAGCAGTCGTCCTGGTATATGGATTGATCATGCTGATGATCTCCCGCGGCTTTATGGGCCGACAAAAGACCTTGAAAGAGTATTTAGTCGCATCAGGTAATGTGCCTTGGTGGGCGGTCGGGATGAGTATCTTGGCCACCCTATTCAGTACTATTAGCTTAACAGGTGGCGTCGCTGAGTTCTTTGAGTATGGCTTTCAGGGAACGGGCATCTGGTGGATCGCTTCCATCCTAAGCGGTATTATTATATCGATGGTATTCATTCCTGTGTTTCTACGCACAGGAATCATGACTGCCTATGAATACTTAGAGCGTCGCTTCTCAATGCCGATTCGTGTCATTTCAGGTTTATTCTTCCTAATGGGCCGTGGTCTCTATTTGGGCGTAGTCTTATATTCTTCCGGAATCGTGCTATCTGCTGCCTTTGGCAACAGCGTCGATATGATAATGCTCATCATAGCAGCGGGACTCTTTTCAGGGTTATTTTCGCTCATGGGAGGAGCTCGTGCAGTGATCTGGACAGATACCATTCAGATGGGTGTTATTTACATAGGTATCACCTGGCTGTTGATTGCGGTAATCGGCAAAGTCGACGGAGGGATCAGCGGGATATGGCAAATCGCGACTGAGAACGGCAAAGATTTCTCCTACCTAAAGGACGAAGGATACTTCTCTTGGAGTCTTTATACAAAGACAGCATTTTGGCCGTTACTCGTTGGACTATTCTTCAATGCAATGGCTCAAAAGGGCTCCGACCAGTTAACCGTGCAACGGTATTTAAGTTCACCCTCTGCCAAGGCTGCCTCCAAAGCGATGTGGGTGGGAGTGCTGGGTTCCATTCCCATCGGAACGCTCATGATGTTTGTCGGCCTCGGCCTCTATGCCTTTTACCAACAGTATCCCGATTATATCGACCTGGGCACGACTGGTGTCAACGGAGTATTCCCTCATTACTTAATCAACGAATTGCCCATGGGATTGGCAGGCTTGCTGGTTGCGGTGTTGGTCGCAGCGATCACCTCGACCGTCAATTCAGGCATTCAGTGCCTTGCGACTGTGACCCTGACTGACTTCCAAATGCGCTTCAGCCACAAACCGTTAACAGAAAAGAGAAAAGTGTTATGGGGACGCATCTGGACGATCACATGGAGCTTCATCTCAATTGGTTTAGCAATATTCATCAGTGCAACAGCCTCAGAGAACATCTCACGAGTATCGGTGGCAGTCTTTGGACTCTTTGCAGGGCCATCGCTGGGAATATTTCTACTAGGCATGTTGACCCGTCGTGCAAACGCGTGGGGAGCTGGTATCGGCGCATTGTCTGGAGCGGCAGTTACAATCTGGGTGAATTACTTTTTAAAAAGCTCAACAGGAGAATCGGTCTGTTTTGCATGGCCAATCGTATTTGGCGTAGCGACTACCTGCATTGGGGGCTACGCGCTCAGCTACCTTTTCCCTGCGCCACGCTCCGAACAAGTGAACGGCCTGGTCGTATATGACCTCTTAGGTAAAGAAGCCGCATTAAAAGCCGAAGCACTCAAGGATGCCGAACCTCCACCTGCAACTTAGGCAGTTCCATATAAATCGACCAAGACATCAATTAATCTTTCTACAATCTAAATATACAGTTATTATGAAATCAAACTCATCCAACAAAACTCATGGCTTAATTGCAGCAGCGCTTACGCCATTCGAAGATAACGGCGAATTAGCGATTAATCGTATCCCAAAACTACGAGACTTCCTAATCACACGAGGTGTCAAAGGCGTATTTATCGGAGGCACTACTGGAGAGTGGCCCTCATTGACAACCGATGAGCGATTACAGCTATCTGAAGCTTGGCTGACACAGCGTAAAGCGGGATTAAAGGTGTTCGTACACGTCGGACATGTTTCTGTGCGCGAAGCGCAGCGACTCGCCAGTCAAGCAGAGGAACTAGGAGCCGATAGTATCACGGCCGTGGCACCTTTGATTTTCAAACCGACAACTGTGGACGGCTTAGTCGATTACTGCTCAAGTATCGCGCAAGCCGCTCCCTCCCTGCCCTTCTACTTTTACCACTTTCCGGCATTGACGGGCATGACAGCTTCTGGACTAGAAATCTTGCGTAAAGCAACGGAACGCATTCCAAACTTCCGCGGATTGAAATACACCCATGAAACCTTGGCGGACTATGCCGAATGTGTGCAATGTAAAGATGGGGCATACGACATTCTTTACGGGCGTGATGAGATGTTACTGCCAAGCTTATCAGTCGGCGCACGTGCTGCAATCGGCTCCACCTATAACTACGGATCTCCACTTTCTTGTAAAATCATTGAAGCCGTTGAGGCGGGCAAGTATGATGAAGCGCGAATATGGCAGAACCGAGCTAACCGTGTATTAGAAATCGCCGATCAGCACGGAGGAGGGAAAAGTATGATGCGCGTGCTCGGCTGCGATTGCGGCCCCTATCGCGCACCACAAACAAACGTATCCGACGCGATTATTACGAACCTTCGCTCTGAACTAAAAAAGGAGAATCTATGGCATAGCCTTCAAACAGAAAATTAGTTGCATGGCTTCTATTTAGTATCAAAATATGTGAGTCGAGCCATCCAACTGGATGGCTCGACTCAACGAGACATGATTCACTATTGATGATTCCTGGGAGTTGATCGCTACAATCCCCCCCAAAAGACATGCCCCTTCATCTAAAGAAAAACCTAGCAGATCGGACAGCAGATGAGATTTCAAAATTGATCAATCTTGGCAGGTGGAGAGACACACTACCCAGCGAGCGCAATTTAGCTCAAGAACTTGGAGTCAGCCGATCAACTCTACGCACAGCACTCACTCAATTGATCAATCAAGGCATCCTCAACAAAAAACAAGGAAAATCCACCCGCATAGTCCACCGAAATATAACCGAATCCCCCCCGCCATCAAAAGTAGTCGCATTTTTAACTCCACTGCCAATCGGTAGTTTTTTCACACACTATGAATATCCTTTATGGTATGAGGCCTTAGAACTAAAACTCAGACGACGTGGCTATGACCTGGAATTATTGTATCTACCACAGCTTAGTGGAAAGTCGCTCGATCATAAATTAAAATCTCTCATTCGTCGACATTCGATAAATGCATGCATGTTGCACCAATCCTCCCTACCGCTTCAAAATTGGTTTTCACAGAACAAATTGCCAGCTGTAGTGATTGGTTCCTTACAACAAGGGGTCAATTTGGCTGCATACGATGTAGATAATCGTGCCGTTTGTCGCCATGCAGCGAATACGCTACTTCGCATAGGGCACGAGCGAATAGCCTTCCTTGTCCCAGAATCAGGCTTGGCAGGTGATTTACTAAGTGAATCCGGCTTTAATGAAGCAATATCAAGCGCAACACGTTCAGATGGTATCATCTTCAGACACAAAGGAACTCCACAATCTCAACGTATAGTATTACAGCGTATACTAAGTGCCACACCTAGAATAACAGGTTTGATAATATCTCATGCAAAAGATGTCCCCTTGGTCATGATCACTGCGGCAGAATTAGGGCGGCCTATCCCGCAAGAAATCTCGATCATCTCACTAAAAGATCACGGCTTTCTCAATCTTTTACTTCCCCTACCATCAAAATACGTAATAGATGATACTGTATTTGCAAGTGGTCTAGCGCGCACTCTAGACACTCAGATCAAGCAAGGACACTACGAATGTAAAAATACCTTTGTATTTCCAGATTATATAGAAGGTGCATCGGTTCAATCGCTAAAATAAGCAGTTGTCGGTCGAACTTTAAATAATGCAAATCCTCGACTTCCCCGCAAACAAAATACCCATGACAATAAACAAGAAATTAAAAATCCAATTATTCTTACTCGGAACCCTTGTTGCGATACTCCCGCCCATATCTAAAGCATCACCAGGCAGAGGTTTAATATCAAATTGGAGGCTAAATGCTGAGACGGTAAATTGCGACTCATATGAAATCCAAGATCGTATGGGCAACCGAAATGGTAGCGCAATTAACACATTTAATACTGCAGAATCCACCTCTCTAATAGCCCCCAATTCATACCTAGATTTCGGAGATGAGATGCTGAACATCGTTGATTCAAGTTTTAGCGTAAGCTTCTGGTTCAAGACAGATGCAATGGTCGGAGTATTTCAAAACCTTTTAAGTTTTGGTAATCATTCATCCTATGCACCTGGTTTTAGCGCTTCATTAAATCGCAGTCAACTCATTGTGAGAGGCCTACAGAATGGACTAAGCGGAATCAATCGATTAGGAATGCATTTCGATGGAATCAGTCTTGCAGAATGGCATCATCTAACCTTGGTGTTTGATTACGAATTAGGAGTATTGACAGCCTATCTGGATGGGCAGACCAGTGGAGCAACTCCAGGTGCTGTCAGTAACAACTGGAAAATATCTGGAGGAGGGGGAGTCACTAATGCAATTAATACAATCGCAAATACTGCTTTTGGTAGCGCGTCAACTTCACTGTTTCTAGGCGCAAACCCTGGAGGTCAAGGATACGGAACACCAGCTGCGAATAATCCCGCCCCTTCAGCTCGTGAGTTTAAAGAATTTGCAATTTGGGAGCGCGCACTTTCTGAAAATGAAGTTCTGGATGTATACTCTAGGGGGGTGGCAAACGAACAGATACCTGGGGACCCAGCACTCTCAGCGAGCTACTCAATGGAGGGGAATGGCGACAACGGCAGTAACAATATCTCGACTGCTCCTGCTCTAGAACTTTCAGGGTATTCGTATGTCAACAGTCTTTGGGGGCAAGCATTACACCTAGATGGTGCTACCAATGATAGCACCATGAGTGCTGAAGATGCATCCTTTATCGCCGACTCAAATGATTTCAGTATTTCTTTGTTATGCCGTCCCTCAGACAAGACAGATTATCAAATCATATTAGCCCAAGCATCTGTTGATGTGAATAAACGTCTCTGGTGGATAGGTTACTCACCAGCAAATAAAAGGTTAGATTTTCTCGTCCGTGAAGCAGACAACCAATTCCAGTCCCAAGTCTTTAGCAATCGAGTCGTGAACAAAGATGAGTGGGTTCTGGTTGTGGCAAGTTGCTCGAATGGGCGAATTAGCCTTTCAGTCACTCCATTGGATGCAGAACATCCAAGTACTACGATCCCATCTGATTCAATTATTGAGAATCGAAAAGGCATGTCGTCCTTGACCCTAGGAGGGCGAGAATTGGAATCAACGCAAATGTTTCTAGGAGAGATCGATGAATTGGCTTTTTGGAAACGTAAACTAACCGTGCCTGAAATAGATGGTCTATTTCTCCACTACAAAAATGGTAAAGATTTAGAATCCGGAATAAGTATTAAACAAATGGGCAAGGCATCGCAACTAGAGGCCCAGTACGTAGAAGTATTCGACCCTGCACCTACAGAGAGCCACACTTACACTGCGGATATAAACTTGGACAGCCAAAACAAAGAGTATGTGCTACCTTACCAACTGGCCAGCGGCGATTTCGAACTGGAATTCGAAATCTATAGTACCGACGTCGATAATAGCAAAATTTATATAGATCTTGGCGCGGACCGCTTCTTATTTGATGGAACTAGTTCCACCCTCTTGAGTGAAGGGAACGAAGGTAGCAATGCATTTTTGCATAGACCACTTAGCTACTTTTTTGACAATGATATCACAGACAACAATAACTTCACTTTTAAGTTAGCATCCATTAATAGTGTATTCAAAATATGGTTAAACGATAACTTAATATACGACTATAAGCTAGGACGCGACACCTATGGTGAAGTCGCGATTGGCGTGGAATCAGGCGAAGCAACTATAGATGAGATATCGATTTTGGGGAGCTTATTATGGCAAAGCCATTCAACGGTATTTGCAGCAGGTGAAAATAACACCGCTTGCTATAGATTACCTGCAGCCATACGAGCTTTAGATGGAACAGTGCTAGTTTTCGCGGAAGCCCGCGTGAATGATTCTAGTGATTTAGGTAACATTGACATGGTCGTACGTCGCTCATTAGACAGCGGTAGTACTTGGCAATCAATACAAGTTCTAAAAGGAAACGGATCTAGTCATTCATTCAACAATGCAGTACCAGTTCTCGACGAAAACACAGGCAATATACACCTGATATTTCAAGAAGTAATACCAAGTAATTGGGGAAAAACTCAGACTCCCGACCCTAATAATGTAAACTATAAGCTATGGCTAATGACTTCAAATGATTCTGGTGCAACTTGGACTACAACGGAAATCAACAAAACAAATCTACCTTCATCTTGGCATAATTTCCACCCCGGACCGGGACACGGAATCATATTAAAATCAGGCTCATATGCAGGCCGTATCATCATCCCTGGTTGGTATATTATTGGGCCACCTAATGCCAGGCAGTTTGCTTCTGCGATTATTTACAGTGATAATAATGGTACGACATGGCATGGTGGTGGGACTGGTATGACCGGTGGTGACGAAAGCATGGTTACGGAACTCGGAAATGGAGATCTCTTAATGACCATTCGTCCACCAATGGGGATGCCAGAGAGTGACTATCGACACGTGGCAGTTAGCCATGATGGCGGGGAAACATTCGACCCGTATTACGTCGATTACGAATTACGAGCCACTGTTTGCCAATCTTCGGTATTATTCGACGATAGTATCAATAAATTATACTTCACATATCCAGCTAGTGGTAGTTTTGCAGAAAATGCTGCAACCAGACGCGCCGGACTGAGTATTAGGCATCAAGTAAACGTTAATAGCAATCAGATATGGTCGGCACCACTCATGATCTATGCGGGACGTAGTGCTTATTCAGATATGATTAAATTTCCAGACAATTCAATTGGCGTCGTCTTTGAAGCAGGAAGAGAGAGTTATTTAGATGGGATTCGATTCACTCAAATCGATATGAGTAATGAATGATTCTTATAATCTAGCTCCAACTGTGCTGATCGAACAAACAACAATACGCATCAATGGAATACTGCTCTTAGCAAATATGACAGGCTCTCCTCTGCAGGTGGCCTTCTCGGGCTGCCTGCTGCCAGACTTGATCCTCTCGAGAATTTCGACTTCCACGCGAATATCATACAAGCTCGCCGTTTAAAGCAGTGCTTGAAGCGTGTTCATTACTAGCTGTTTGTCATTCACAATGTAAAAATCACTCAGCTTTATAAAAAGTTCACCCTTGGAATTGAGTTAAGAAATCAGAAGCTATCGAGCTTAGGTAAATTACGCGGCCATACGACGCTCTGCTGACGCTGCCCCAACTTGCTAAAGTCAAATGCTCATGCTCTAGCGTAGCATTCGGAGTGGCTCGCAAGTTGCTATAATACCTTTTAACATAAACATTGCGCA
>NZ_JARXIC010000049.1 GCF_031127905.1 Thalassobacterium sedimentorum
TCTTATTGATGTTCGTAGATGATGTGGGGTTTTGCATAAGTTTGTCACTGTAGCGTTTCCACGCTCCTGATAAACTCCCATGTCATCTACGTTTTTACTTCGGTAACTTGAACTCGGGGGCTTCGTTGAGCTCGCTGTGGGTTTCGAGGTTCTTGAGCTTCACTTTGAGCTCGAAGAGGTCGGTGCGGCGGTCGAGGCGCGGGGTGACGGAGCCGCTGGCGCGGGAGCGGTAGAGGTCTTCGGTGTCGATGTCGGTGACGAGTAAGGTCTCGACGTTGGAATCGGCGATGGCTTGGATGCCGTCGCGGGCGAACTCGAAGTCCGAGGGGGTGAAGACGGCTGCTTGGCCGTAATGGATGTCCATGGCTGGCACGCTGGGCAGATTACCGATGATGCCGGCGGTCGCTACGAAGATCTGGTTTTCTATGGCGCGGGCCTGGGCACAGTAGCGCACGCGCAGTTGGCCGTGGCGGTCGTCGGTGCAGTAGGGCACGAAGAGGATTTCTACGCCTTGGTCGGCTAGGTAGCGGCTGGCTTCGGGAAACTCGACATCGTAGCAAATTTGCACGGCGATCTTAGCCTTGGGTGTGGGGAGCACGATGAGTTCGTGTCCGCCGGAAATGCCCCAGTAGCGTTTTTCGGCGGGCGTGATGTGCAGTTTCGGCTGGGCGATATAGCGCCCATCTGGATCGAAGATCAGGCACTCGTTTTGTAATTTGTCTTGGTGGCGGATTGGGTGGCTGCCGCCGATGATGTAGACTCCGTACTTGCGGGCCATGCGCGACATTAAGTCGACAAAGGGCTCGGTGAACTCGTCGGCGAGTTTTTGAATGCCGTCGATTGCTGGCAGTGGCTCGATCACGGAGAGTAGTTGCACCGAGAAAAATTCAGGAAAGAGCACAAAGTCGGCGCGATAGTCGGCCGCGGTTTCGACGAAATACTCTACTTGATTGGCAAAGTCCTCGAAGGTGTCGATTTTTCGGACTTTGTATTGCACGCAGGCGATCCGCACCTTGGAGGAGGGCTCTGCGGGTGAGTAGTTCGGGTTTAGCCACTCGATCAGGCTCGCATAGTTACGGCTCATTGGATCGGTGATGTAGTTGCGTAAGATGCCCCGCACGGTGAAGCCTTCACGCAGTTGAAAACTCAGGACACGGTCGCGGATCTCACCGTCGATGACTTTTTGCACATAGGCCTCTGGGGAGAGCTCACCGGGCGCTTCGTCGTAGCTGGACAGGCGACCGCCGGCGAGAATGCGTTGTAGGTTGAGGCTTTTGCACAGGCGGCGGCGTGCTTCGTAGAGAGCCGCACCGATGCCGCGCCCCTGGTAGTCGGGGTCGACGTAGACATCGGCTCCGTAGAGCGTGTCGCCACTGCTGTCGTGGTTGTGAAAATAGCCGCCGTCGGTGATGCCGGCGTAGGTATGGGCGCGATAGGGATCGCGGCCGATGTTGACGATCAGCGAGGCGGTGGCTCCGACGATGACGCCGTCGATCAGGGCTGCCAATTGTCCCTGAGGAAAGAGGCGCAGGTGGTTTTGTAGCTGGCGCTCGCTCCAAACGACGTTTTCTTCCGCCATGAGCGGAAACGCCTTTTTGTTCATCTCGATTAAGTGAGGGATGTCCTCATGTTCGATTTGACGAATGTAGATCGATCCCTTGGAGGTTTCGAAGGTAAATGCTTGCATAGGGTGTTAAAGATCAGGCCATTTACACAACAGGTCAAATGGTGTGCTGGAATTGATCGAGTCGTTGCCAAATTGCAATGCAAATTGTAGGGGCGCGACTTGTCACGCCCGCCGATCCATCGCAGCTATCACAACGCGGGCGTCACAAGTGGCAATGCCTACGTTTACTGCTTCGCTTCCCAGTCTTTGCGCTTTTGATCGGAGAAGCCTGGGATGCGGCCTTCGTCGAAATCGATCATGTCCATCACGCTGTCGACTTTGCCGATCATTTCCGGAGTGCCCATATTGGTGAGGGACTCTGCGAGAAACTCGCGGCCGGCTTCAGTTTGGCCCTTGTGCACGACTTCGCGGTTCCATTTCACGACTTGCAAGTCTTCGGGGAAGAGCTGATCGAGCAGTTCATCCAGCAGGTCTTCGTCGTCGCCGGCTTGCAGCACGGCCTCGAGCACATCTTTCGGGTCGATGCCGAGGTGCATGCAGAGAAAGCGATCAAAGCCGCGGCAGAAATTTTTCTGATAGGATTTGGGCAGTTCGCCTGCCAAGTGCTTGCGGCATTTTGCAATGAAGCGCGGCAAGTGCAGCAGGCCACAGGGATGGGGCTCGTAAGGAGAGGGCAGGTCGAAGCAAATTTCGCCCGTAGGGCCGAGGTCGGTGTCTGTCATTTTAAGTCGAGGTGAGCAGTGAGTTAGCTGTCGTTGGAGGTCTCTACTATGGAATAGCGAGACTTAAAGGATAGGGTGCGGTCGTCGGTGGTGATATCCAGCAGCACGCGCTGATTTTTGCTGGGGATGATTTCGCAGATAATCAAGTTGGGAGTGGTGCCTTCTTTGTAGCTGATTGCTTGCCCGCGTAGAGTGCCGCCATGGGCCCCAAGCTCGTCCATGCTGAACTCGAGTGGCAGCACGATTTTACCTTTGTCGTTTTTCGACTGCATGAGCGGCACCTGAATGGTGTATTCGCCGACCAGATTACCGTCTTCCGGCTTTAGATCGCTTACGGATAGCTTGACCGATGCGATACTGACGCGGGTTTTGGTATCTTCGATACGAAAGACCGAGCCATTCCAAGATTCCTGTTCAGTGATTTGGGTAGGTGAGATTGCTTCCTCTGCGGCGAGGGGAATTAGAGTAATGGAGGCCATGATCGTGCTGATCAGGCAGGAATAGCGACGTAACATAGCTGCCTACATCGTGGCAGTTTGGCGAATTGTCAAATCTATCGCGCTGTGATCAACGCTTTAGAAAAGCGGGAAATGGTGGCGTGTTCGCAAATACTGGAAGTCCTTTTACGAACACGCCACGGTGGTTCTACTTTAAAACGCCTTCGACCAGCCCAGTGTGAGGGTCGAGTCGGTCTCGAGTTGGTAGCCGTTCAGGTCTTGCCAGAGCGGTAGGCGCAGATCGAGTGAGAGGCGATGCCCGGCAAAGCGACCGCTGGGCTTGAGTAGGTTGATGCCCAGTAGGACGTCGATACGCTCGCCACCGCTATTTTCATTGAAGGCGGTGGGGACGGAACGTCCATTGGGCCCCATTAGATTTACATCCTTTTGGTCGCCTTTAAGTTTACCTGTATATCCGTAGCTGAGGCCGCCATTCAAGCCAAGCCAGTCGGTGAGATTGTAGCCTGCCCAGCTCAGTAGCTCGAATTTGTGCCCGAGTCGGTAGTCGTTGGAATTGTCATCCTGAAGACGAATCGTGCCATTTGCCTGAGCGCCCCATGACCAGTTTGTAAATTGTTGCACGTAGGTCAGTGAGGGGAGTAGGTCGAAAGTGCCCGAGCCGAGTTGCATGGAGGCTGGCATTTGCTGGCTGACTGCTCCTCCCATGGCGGGCAGTGTATCTTTTTCATCGATGGATCCTGTCGGTAGGCTGAGCCCCAGGCCGAAGTGGGCCTTTTGGTTGTCCTGCAAATAGAATCTGTAGAGTGCGCTCAGCTTTAGATCGCCTAGGCCACTGGATTGAGTGGTAAACTTGGTTTCGCCGCCGTTGATCATGGTGGCCGCCATTTGTGAGACAATGCTGTGCTCCATTTCGGTTTCGATGTAGTTGGCCATCAGCATTAGGGTGAGCTTTTCGGTCGGCGCATACATCGCGCCGAGCATGTGCATGTCCATCGTCATCCATTCCGGACTTACGGTGTAGCCGCCGTCGGCCGCAAACACATCGCTGGAAGAGACGCGCTCCGTGCCATTGCGCATGCCGTCCATTTGCATGTTCATGTAACGGTAGGAGAGCATCCAGCCGCCTTTACTGTGAGTATGGTCGCCCATGACAGAGATCGGGGCGTGGTCATCGGGGCGGGCGATGTGTTGATGTTCCTCAGTGCTGCAGCAGCTAAAGATCGGTGCGGCTGGTGCGGCGTGCGCGGTTGTGGCCGCAGTGAGTGTGAGAGCGAGTGTGATGAATTGGGTAGAAGTTTTCATTTTGTATGTGTTTTGTAATGTTTGAGCAGCGCCTGTTTTGAATCGACTACAGGGCCTGCTTGATGATTGCCGCGGTCAGAAAGGGCGGCATTCCGTCCATTGGCAGGCAACGACAGAGCGTTGTCTCCCCATGGATGGACAATTAACTTGAGAATGCTAGTGTGTCTTTAAGCCACGCGCGGTGGGGGCGTGGGCACCCTTTGCTGGGCATTCTCGGGTTTACATACAATCGCTGCCTTGGGCGCATAGGCCTGTGTGGGCACGATCACTTTAATGGCTCGACTGAGGCCGAGCATCAGTTTGATGTCTTTACTATCGCTGCGTTGAGCCGTGTCGCTATTGGATTCCGTCTCTTCCACCGCGTCGATCACACGGCAAAGGTCGCAGGGGCGCTCATCGCCGAAAGTTTCTACGATGGCTTGCTCCAAGGAGCTTTGCTGTGAGTAGCTCGCTAGCATCCAGCCCCAGGCACCCAGCTGCAGCAAAGCCAGCGGTCCGGTAAGTAACCAGCCGCTGAGTAGGAGCAAGAGGATTTTGAAGCAGTGCCTGAGCATTTTGGTAGATCGGGCACAGAAAGAATGTTAACGCTGCGTCGAGAGCAAGTGGATTTTTTGGCCTTTAATACCCCAGCGCGAGGCCTTCGCGGCGTGGGTCAGCTGCGCCCTCTAGCCAGCCGTTTGGATTCACGCGGATGGCTTGCACGGAGCCTGCAGCTTGGGCGTCTACCATTTTGAAACCACGTTCTTTGAGTTCTTGGCGTAATGTTGTATCGCGATAGAGCGGCGATTCCATTTCAGGGCGACCATTGCGGCCGATCACGCGAGGCGCATTGATGGCGGCTTGTAGGTCGAAATCGAATACCAACGTGTTGAGCAGTGCGTTGAAGACCACTCCGATGATACGGCTGCCTCCGGGGGAGCCGATTACCAGATAAGGCTGTCCGTCTTTGAGTATAATAGTGGGGCTCATGCTGGAGCGTGGACGCTTGCCGCCGAGTGTGTCGGCCGCCGCGCCTAAGGCAGTGCGGCGGGGCAGCAAGCCAGGTGTGGGGCGATTGGCGGCGAGTTCGCCTGCCTTGTCGTGTTGTGTCGAATTGAAATCGGTTAACTCATTATTCAGTAAAAATCCGCGTCCTGGCACGGCGACGCCGGAGCCGAAGTGTTGCTCGAGGGTGGAAGTGATGGAGATCACATTACGATCACGATCGACGATTGAGAAGTGAGTGGTGGATTGGCTCTCGTGTTGCAGCTGCTGTGCTTGGGGCGGCGCAACGGCACCAGTAGGCTTGCCATATTTGATCGGGGTGGGGATGGCTTGGGTGGATTGAATCAGTGCAACGCGCTCGCTGGCGTACGCAGGATCGAGTAGTCCATCCACTGGCACATCTACGAAATCCGCATCCGCCATGTAATGATTACGATCGGCGAAGGCCAGGTTTTGAATATTGAGCAAGAGGCTGAAGGTATCGGCATCGCCCCATCGTAAGTTTTCGAGGCCATGGGCTTGCACCAGGTTTAGCATCAGGCCGAGAGTGGCACCACCGCTGGATGGCATGGGCATGCCATAGACCGAGTATTGATCGAAGCTCACTGCGACAGGGCTGCGGTCGAGCGGCTGGTAACGTGCCAGGTCTTCCATCGTGAGTACGCCCGCTTGGACTGGGTCTGTTTGCACGGCGCGCACGATGTCTTGGGCGATCGCTCCGTGGTAGAAGACATTGGCGCCTTCTTGCGCGATGAGTGTTAAGGTATCTGCCAGCTCCGGGTTTGTATGGAGGTCGCCGGCTTGCAGGGGGCTGCCATCCGGGCGGCTGAATAAACGTCGGCTCTCTGGGAAGAGCGAAATACGGTCCCAATGGTGTTTTAAGTTGGCGGCAAAAGTCTCGGGCACGCGAAAGCCATCACGCGCGATACGAATGGCAGGCTCGCAGATTTCGGCCAGGCTCATGCTGCCGTGTTCGTTTTGTAATTTAATAAAAGCCGCCAGCGTGCCGGGCACCCCGACTGCGTTGCCACCGGTGATACGGTCGCGGAAGGGCATTACTTTACCCGCATCATCTTTAAAGCGGCCCGCATGAAATGCCTTGGGCGATTCTTCCCGCCCATCCAGTGCGAATATTTCACCCGAGTTGGCATCATAGCCCATGGCAAAGAGTCCGCCACCGAGCCCACTGGCGTATGGCTCGGTGACACAGAGCACCATCTGCACCGCTGCAGCCGCATCGAAGGCATTGCCGCCCGCACGAAGTATTTCCAGTCCCGCAAAAGTCGCGTGATTGGAGGAGGAGGTCACCATTCCATTACGTGCGAAATAGGAAGCATCCGCTCCCGGACCGAATCGAACATCGACTTCCCTACGGACTTCGGGATCGGATTCATTGACAATTACCGTGTTGGCATTGGCATACGAACACAGGCCAATTACGATGATGGAGAATAGAGCGCGTGGTGTGTGGGAAATCATATCAATGTCAGCCTGTTGTTTCGGCTATCATGTTTCCGTGAATGTATTTCCATCCATACCAAATCTTGGCTATGCCTAGTATTCAGTGATGTGCCACGGGCAACGATAACGGATTGGATTATCTCAAGTGATTGCAGATACTATGGTTGTATAAAAGCGTGTAGACGTGTCTCCGCAGTGCGACCACCGGGGCCATTACCGTGGATGGTAATGGTGCCGCGGTAAAGCTGGGTATAGTCTAAAGGCTCAATAACGAGGACTTTAGCGATGCCTTCGTCGAGGTCTCCCGGTTCTTCGCTGACCTTTAGTTGGGAGCGATCAAAATCGATACCAGTAATTTCATCGATATAATGCTTGTCCAGAGTGATGCGAACACGTCGTTCGGATTTCGAGCTCGATGCGCTCCAGTAAACGATTTGAGGCTTTGCTTCAATTAATGTGGGGATTTGGACATTCATTAAGAGTGTCACTACAGGTTCTGGTTCGCTATCGAGGTAAACTTGTAGTCGATTGCGGTTGAGCCCTTGTCGCTTACCTTTGTTGAAGGTGGCAACGACCTCAGTTGATTCGCCTGGCTCAATGATTTTTTTATCCAGTATTGAGCCCGTGCAGCCACAGCTGGTTTTTATACGTGCGATACGCACGGTTTTTTCGCCCTCATTAGTAACCGTAAAAACCGCGCGGGCTTGTTCTTGGTCTGGCTCCATATCGATGTGAGCTTCTATCGCGTCCCATACTAGGGTTGAGGCGTTTATTATTGGGGCACAGCCAGCCAGTAGCAGTGAAATCAGTGTCAAACGTGTAAACATGGTCAGTAGAGATATTAAAAATGAATGTGAAATCAAGCAATGGTCATTACTTAGGTCATTGGATGAGAGGAGGAGGTGTGCCGACAGTCCCGTATCAGTACGCAAATACAAGCCGTGAGCAGGCCGATGTTTCTTAGGACGAGCCACAGGTAGTTCGGGGCGCTGTGGGCTTCGTTCACGCCAAAACAGCCACAGTTGATATCGAGTCCCCGTATCCAAGCACTAGCGTGTAGTCCAATGAAAGTAATGAGTAAGATGGTGATGATGATGGCACTGGCGCGACGAATTTGTGGAATTAGTAAGCCAAAGCCGGCAATTAATTCGAGCCATGGTAACCCTATTGCGATCCATGTCGCCAGATCGTAGCTCACCACTCGAAAGCCTTGGATTGAGTTGGTGAAGGCGACAGGATCTTGAATCTTGGGCAGAGCTGCCATTAGGAAGGCAGCGACTATCGCTAAGCGCGCCAGCAAGAGTAGGTAGGCCTTCGGATTTAGTTCTGCCATGCGTCCCACCCTCCTTTCAAACTATAAATTTCCGCTTCAGGTAGAGCTTTCCGCAGCCCTTCGGCAATTCGTTGACTGGTGCCACAACTTTCACTGCTACAGTAAACCACGATGGGACGTGGTTGCATGAGCCATGCATCCATCAGGCTGATAAGTCCAGTGTCCCACTCGCCCTCATCAAAGAAGAGTGCATTGGGGATGTGGTCGGTTTCGTACTCTGCGTATGTTCGGGCGTCCAGCCAAATCACATTCAAAGCCTGTGCGTCATCCAAGTAGATTTCTCCAGCAGCTAATTCTGGCTCGGCCCAAGGTCGCGGTGCAAGGCCGCCTACCAACGAGTAAATGGCGCCAATCAGTGTCAGCGTTCCTATGGTGAGAAATTCTTTGAAGAGTGAAGCCATTAAAAATAGGAGTTAAAGCTACACGCTGCACTCAAAGCTTCAATCTTCAAGGTGTATCTCTGTTGATTGTTAGACCATTTTCTTAGGATTGAGTGCGTTATCGACGGATTTGGCGCTCATTAATTTTTCTTCCAGCACAATTTCGCGTAGTGTGCGGCCTTCGGCGAAGGCACGTTTGGCGACATGAGAAGCTTTGTCGTAGCCAATGTGTGGATTGAGTGCGGTGACCAGCATGAGTGAATTTTCCAGATATTGAGCAATGGCTGGTTCGTTGACTTGGAGACCGGCGACACAGCGTTCGGTGAAAAGGATCGCGCTGTTGGCGAGCACTTGAATGGCCTCGTGTAGGGAGTAGGCGATTAGGGGGATGGTGGCATTTAGCTCGAAATGCCCTTCACGACCGCAGGCCACCACGGTTTGACACTGGCTATTCGCATAGAGGCAAGCCTGCACGAGCATCTCGCACATGACCGGGTTGACTTTACCGGGCATGATGGAGGATCCGGGCTGGGTGGCGGGTAGTTGTAGCTCTCCCAGTCCGCAGCGTGGCCCTGAGCCAAGCAGACGGATGTCGTTGGCGATCTTGGTCAGGCTGGCGCTGATGGCTTGTAACTGTCCTGCGACGTCCACGCAGTCGTCGCGTCCAGCTTGAGCCTCGAAGTGGTTCTTAGCTTCGATGAAATGCAGTTGCGTTTTCTCGTTGAGGATCGTGACGACCGCTTGAGCGAAGTCCGGGTGGCCATTGATGCCCGTGCCCACCGCGGTTCCGCCGATTGCGAGCTCTTTTAAAGTGACGATGGCGTGATCCGTTCGCGTGAGCGCCTTTTTGATTTGTCGCACATAGCCGGAAAATTCCTGTCCCAGCGTGATCGGGGTGGCATCCATTAGGTGAGTGCGTCCAATTTTCACCACCTTTTTGAAGGCGCGTGTTTTTTTATCCAGTGCCTTAGATAGTAATTGTAGTGCTGGTTTCAATTCCTGTTGCAGGGCGAGCGCTACGCTCAGGTGTAGAGCGGTAGGCATGGTGTCGTTGGAGGATTGGCCGAGGTTACAGTCATCGTTTGGATGCACCGGGATTTTGGAACCGATGGGCTGGCCAGCGAGCTGGCTGCAGCGGTTGGCGATCACCTCGTTGATATTCATATTGGTGGACGTGCCCGAACCAGTCTGAAATACATCTAAGGGGAAGTGTGCTCTGTGTTTGCCCTCGTAAATCTCAAGTGCCGCGATGCTGATAGCGTCAGCTTTTTCCTGATTGATGCGTTCAAGTGCGAGATTAGCCTGAGCACAGGCGTATTTCAACAAGCCGCAGCTACGGATAAAAAGTGCCGGCATGGGGTGCCCACTGACAGGGAAATTAACTACTGCCCGCTGAGTCGATGCCCCGTAGAGAGCGTTGTCGGGCACTTCCATTGTGCCCATGGAGTCTTTTTCTGTGCGCATGAATACATTGTAACGTACCTTTGGTAATAATCCAATGAGGAAGGCAGTTCGTGCTGTCGTCTTCGGGAGGGAGGATGACAATAATTACGCAGGGTATTTATTACGTTTATTACGAAGAGTTTTACCTTTCCACTTTGATGCCTTCCTACTTTGATTTGTTAATGGCAGTATTCACAAAAGAGATCCTTGTCACTGCGCTGGGTAAATCCACTACAGAGTTTACCGATCAGGTGGAGTCCGCCTTGCGACAGTCAGGCCTGAGCGAAGGAACGGTTACTGTGTTTTGCTGCCACACCAGCTGTAGTTTAGTGATCATGGAAAATGCGGATCCTTCTGCGCGGCGTGACTTAGAAGGGTTTATGGATCGCTTGGTACCAGAAAATGACCCACATTTTACGCACACATACGAGGGGCCTGACGATATGACTAGCCACATTAAGATGGCTTTGACTCGCACTACGGAAGTCATTCCATTTATAAATGGACGCCTTTGCCTTGGCACTTGGCAAGGTCTCTTTCTTTGGGAGCATCGAGAGCAAAGTCATCGAAGACGCATTGTCATTAGTTTTCAGGGGGAATAGCTCCGCTTGTGGTGGCGCTTGCTATCTTGATTGTATGAGGTTGGGAGGCTTTTTAAGGAGGCGTGTTATCGATGTATAACGCTTGAATGTAAAAAAGTTTGCTTTGTTTAACATTTTTTTTAATACGTTATGTGTCCTCTTTTACGTGCCCGTCAACAGGTATGCGCCTACCGAACGTCGTTAAATTCATTTGTTTTTGTGCCCTCCTCTTTCAGCACTTCTGTGTCTACTCGTTTGGAGAAGAGACGCGTATTCTGTTTTTAAGTTCGTATCATTCGGAATTCCCCACGGCTGCGCACCATTT
Source organism: Thalassobacterium sedimentorum (assembly GCF_031127905.1). Taxonomy (GTDB): domain Bacteria; phylum Verrucomicrobiota; class Verrucomicrobiia; order Opitutales; family Coraliomargaritaceae; genus Thalassobacterium; species Thalassobacterium sedimentorum. The sequence continues at coordinate 10,617 of NZ_JARXIC010000049.1, forward strand.
AGAAGCGGTTACGGGGCTACTTAAGGTAGAAAATAGGCATTTAGAGGTGGTTTACATGGATACTAAGCGCAATACAGCTGCGGCGCGCTTTCCTCATGTTTATGAGCAAATTGAAGCTAATATTCAAGAGTCTGGTCGCTACGATCTAATCTTATCATCTGATGATAATGCGCTAGAGTTCTTATTGCGCTATAAGGATGAGCTCGCGAGGGAGGCACCTGTTATTTTTTTTGGGATTAACAATACTGAGCTCGCTCAGAGGGCGGTTCAAAGGAAGGAGTATTCGGGGCTCACCGAGCAAGCTTCCTTAATGGAGAATGTTGAGCTGGCTTTTAAGTTGTTTCCTAAACTGGGAACGCTTCATGTGATTGCAGATGCTAGTGCGAGTGGTCAGGCGGATCTGGAGGCTTTACAGCTTAATTTGCCTCCCGGTTTAGCGTCCAGAGTGGGCATCGAAGACTTGAGCCGAAGTACTTTTTCTAAAATGGCAGCTCGCATGCACGCATACCCCGAGGGGGACGCGATTCTCTTTTTGTCAGCCTATATTGATGGCGCTGGGGGAAATTTTGATTTTTTGGAGTCTGTTTTGTGGCTGAGGCAGCATACACAGATTCCTGTACTCCATCCATATGAGCATGGGATCGGGCAGGGTTTTCTTGGTGGTCGGGTGATCTCACATTATCGGATGGCACAGCGCGCGACCGAACTGGCAGAGGGGTATCTATCGGGGCGATCGTTACCTGAGAATCAAATAGTCGAGGCCGATTTTAATGTAGATTATTTCGACTACAAAGAAATGCAGCGTTATTCGATCCCTCCGAGTCATTTACCACATGGGGCCATCGTGCTAAATAAGCCACTTTCCTTTTTTACAAAGTATAAAGCGTATTGCATCGCTGCGTTTATTATAGCGGTGTTGCTTGCAACGTCTGGTCAGATCGTCGGACTTATGTATTTGCGCCAGCGTAGGTTGCTGCGTGAACTACGTGAAAGTGAAGGACAGACAGCAAGCCTTTTTGAGAACAGTTATACTCCGATACTTTTGATTGAGCCCGATGAAGGGCGAATATTAGATGCGAATCCGGCTGCCTTAGCGTATTATGGCTATTCAAAGAAGGCACTCACGCAGCTCAATCTTGCCGAAATAGACGGAGGTAGTTTTGCCAGCATGGATCGTGCGCTGGATCGTATTAGTAATGGTGAGTGTGAGAGTTATCAGTCGCAGCATCGACTACGCAATGGTGAGCAGCGACAGGTTGAAATGTTGTTCACGTGCATCGAACGCGAACAGCGGCCTGTGCTTTTCTCGATCGTGCGAGATACCACCACTCAACGTGATGTGGAAGAAACACTGGCAGCTGAGCAAATGCGGCTGTTGAATATACTATCGGGCACCAATGTCGGGACATGGGAATGGCATGTGCCAAGTGGTAAAATATGTTTGAATCAACGTTGGGTTGAGATCATTGGTTATACCTTAGATGAGCTCACTCCACTCACCGTTAAAACTTGGGAAAATTTGTGTCATCCCGATGATTTGCCGAGTATATTAAAGCGAGTTGATGATCATTTTTCAGGTAAGCTGGAGTATTACAGTTGTGAGTTTCGTATGCGGCATAAGGACGGCTCGTGGGTTTGGATTCTAGACCGTGGACAGGTGGGGACATGGGTGGAGCCGGGGCGACCAGAATGGATGTATGGGACTCAATTAGATATCACCGAATTAAAAGAATCTGAAGTTGCGCTGATTGAAGCTAAAGAAACCGCCGAAGCCGCTAGCCAAGCCAAGAATGTTTTCTTAGCCACAATGAGTCATGAATTACGTACGCCTTTAAATCCAATTATTGGTTTCACAGATTTACTTATTGGAGCCGATAATTTAACCGATGAGCAGCGGAGCTGGCTGCAGATTACTAAGTCTCGATCAAGGGATTTATTGTTATTGATCGAAGACATTTTGGATATTGCGCGCATTGAGGCCGGGCGCGTCGTCGTTGAAGAAAAGCCGACTTTGGTACAGGATATCATTGATGATATTTTCAGTATTTTTGGGCGTTCTTGTAGCGATAAAGGCTTAACTTTAAATTGTGAAGTCGCGGCTATATTGAATTCACCATGCTTGATCGATCCGGCTAGAACTCGTCAAATACTGTTAAATCTAGTTGGTAACGCGATTAAGTTCTCATTTTCTGGAGAGATCAATATTATCGCACAATTGGATCCGCCTAATACGCATGGGAATGCAAAGTCGGAGCTACATCTTATCGTCAGGGATCAAGGATCAGGGATTTCGCGTGAGAAGCAGGACTTAGTTTTTCAAGAATTTCAGCAGATCGACAGTTCCGATTCACGCGAGCATGAGGGATCGGGCTTGGGCTTGGCGATTTGTAAGCGTTTGGCAGAACTAATGGGAGGCCGTATTTGGATTGATGAGGACTACCAGCAAGGGGCGGAATTTCATGTTCGCTTTCCCACCTCACTTTCATTCAACGAGGACAGTCTGGTCGAAGATGATGTGGCGGTAAATCGGGAAGATGCTGAAGTTAAGCGCGACCGAGTGCAAAGGCCAGCTAAGCATGTTTTACTTGTAGAAGATGATCAGAGTAATGCAAAGCTGGTCATGGTTTGTTTAGAGAGGAAGCAGCTGCAGGTTACCTATGTCAAAAACGGGCAAGCGGCTATCGAGTCATGTGCCGCGCATCGATTTGACATCATATTAATGGATTTGAAAATGCCAGGTATGAGTGGTTTTGAGGCGATCCGTATATTACGTGATAGTGGCAACCAGACGCCTATCGTCGTGCTTACTGCGCTCGCCTTGGATAGTGTGCGAGAAAAGCTTAACGGCGTAGATTTTAGTGGAGTTTTATATAAGCCCGTGAAAATAGCGGTCTTAGAGGAAATGATTGACCGTATACTGGAAGAGTCGGCACTCGCTTAGTGGTATTTATTCGCCTGCAAGACTGTAGGAGGTGATCTCGGCGATTTCGTTGTTCTCGATGGTATAGATATCGCAGTAGTGCATGCCAGTGTCGTGGTCGGCGCCTTCGACGATAACGTGGTTTTTGGCTTTGATCACGCGGCCATTTTCGAAATTTGGTTCGCCTTGTGCGGCTGCGTCTGCGCACATCTCTTTAACGGCAGCGTTACCGTCGATGGTGCGGTCGCCTACGATGTGCCATTCGATGTCTTCGGCGAGAAAAGGAAGGGCGGCTTCGGGCTTGCCCTTTGAAAATGCCTCACAGGCTGCGATGATTTTTGCGTTCATGGTATTTGTATAGTTAGAGAAGGGGCGTCACTGCGTGTGAGACGGCTGCTATGTCTTTATTTGACGCACTGCGTAGATGTCAATTATGGCTTGCGTGCTGATTTCGAGTGTGCGGTAGGCGGCAATCGGTTGATGCAAAAAGAGGCGACGCTGTGCGCGTCGCCTCTTTGTTTGAATGGATGAACTTTTGTCGTGGCTTTAGATCGAGTCCAAGGCTACGGCGACGCCATGAAGGATGGCAGAGATGCGTACGGCATCGTGCACATTGTCTTCGTTCATACCGTCCTTTTTGACGGCGGCTTCGTGTGCTTTGAGGCACATTTCACAGCCAGCCAGCGCGGCCGGACCGATGGAGAACAGCTCGAAGTTTACCTTGCTACTGGCGACTTGCTGCATGCGCATCATGCGTAGATTGGCCGGACGTTTGTTGTATTCGTCCGAATTCATCAGGTGGCGGAAACGATAGTAGATCGTATTCATGCCCATGATTGATGCGGCGGCACGGGCGTCCTCAAGTGTGGCTTCGCTGATGCCGGCAGCTTTGGCATCGGCTAATACCGCAGCAGTCAGCTCCGGGTGGCGGATGTAGTAAGCGGCCGCCAGTGCGGTGCCCCAGGTTTGCTCGGTATCGAGGGACTCCCCCTCAAGCACGCGCTTCAAGTTGATGCGTAAGTCCTTGGCCTCTGCAGGCAAGGAGGCGAGTAATTCGGTGATTTGTTCCATCGCTAGTTATAGAATAGGAGGGACTCAGACCTTGATTGTTGCGTCGCCTTTGTTCCAGTTGCAGGGGCAAAGCTCGTCAGATTGGATCGCGTCGAGGATACGGATGATTTCCTTGACGTTACGGCCAACGCTCAGGTTGTTGGCAGCCGCGTATTGTACCACACCGTGTGGATCGACGATGAAAGTCGCGCGCAGGCAGACGTTTTCTTCTTGATCCAAGATGCCGAGTTCGCGAGCGAGCTTAGGTGCTGCGATCAGCGGTAGTTTTAGGTCGCGCAGATCTTCATGGTCGTTGCGCCATGCCAAGTGACAGAACTCATTATCAGCGCTGCCGCCGATCACGACTGTGTCGCGGTCTTCGAACTCAGGTACGTTCTTGCTGAACTCGACGATCTCGGTTGGGCACACGAATGTGAAGTCCTTTGGATAGAAGAAAAAGACCTTCCACTTGCCTTCGTAGCTCTCATTGCTGAGGTCGATGAGGTCATCGTTGGTGAGGCCGTTGCAAGCCTTGACTTTGAATTGAGGGAATTGTTCGCCTACTGTGATCATGATATGTTTTTAATTTTCGATTTGATTTAAGAAAGCGCGCAGGGTGCCAAAGCGGCTCGCTGAGTCAAGCCGAGCACAGAAATTTTCTAAAAAATGGGCGCATGCGAACTTTTCGGCTGCCGTGTGTGGGCTATGAGCATGATGTATATGGAGTGGCTGTTATTTGAAGACTGGTCGCTTTGTTGTATGATTATAAGCTGGAGGGATATGCAGGGGATGTTCTATCTATAGGTATGTCCGCTCACGCTGCAAATACTCGTTATCTGATTCGTATTCAACTGGAGCAGGTGGTTCGTCCACCGATTTGGCGTGAGTTGGTGGTGCCGGCGAATATTAGCTTGAGCTGGCTGCATGAGGTGATCCAGGAGTCTATGGGCTGGACTGATTCCCATTTACACCAGTATGAGCAAGGTCGTATTTACTACATACCCAGCGACTACGAAGATCCGCTGCCTGGTGCGCGGGACGAAGCGAAGGTGGCGCTCTCTGAGGTGCTTAAAAAGGAGAAGGACTGGTTCCGCTACAGCTACGATTTTGGTGATGGCTGGGATCATCGCATCACGCTCAAGGAGATTTTGAAGTATGATGAGGGGGATTGTTTACGCTGCGTCAAGGCCAAGGGGGGCGACGTGCTTGAGGATTGTGGCGGGCCTCACGGATTAATGGAAATGCGAAAGATTAAGCAAGCGATTGAATCCGGGGCTGCCAGTGCAGATTGGGAGGCGTATGAGAATTATAAGCTGGAAGAGCTGGATTTTGAGAATGCGGATCTGAAGTTTATTAATCGTGAGTTAGGCGATATTTTCAGTGAAGCGGCTGAGCGCGGTGGTTTGCACCCTGTCGCTGCGGAGGAAACGCACGGTGGGGGCCCATTTCTTGAATTGGAGGAAGGTCATGACCTTGAGGACGAGGATGATGGATTTGAGGAATTCATGTCGGCGCTGGCGGGTGGAAAGATCGACCTGGATGATGACGATAGCGATGAGTTCTTCGATGAAGACGAGGCGGAATCGGAGACTTTTCCTGAACCCTATACGGAGTTACCGAAGGGTGACTTGTCGGAGTTTTCCAAAACCTTGAAGCTGGCAGAAACCGTGCGTGCTGTGGAGCCGTGGAAGCAACTGTGGGATCGTGATATCTTTGCGGTGGAAGATCCGGAGACACGGGAATTGGACGTGGTTTCGGTTTTGGGGCGAGGCGGGGAAGTTTATTCGATCCATGTGCATCGTGCGCCGACGGCGCTGGCATTTTGGAGGTCAGCTTTTTCGGCAGCTACGGCCTTGGACCCAGAGTCGGTGTTGAAAATGTCGAGCATGGTCGAGGTTGAGTTTTTAAACAAGGCAGGGATGGAAGCGCCCGATCTCAAGCTTTACAAATATACTCGGCAGCTGACGCCGCCGCGTGGGCGTCATCGTTGGATACGGTTTCGTAGTTACCGTCCGCGTTGTTTCCCATGGTTTTCGGAAGCTGCGGACATGGCTGTTTTGCGGCGAGGCATGCGACTAGCGCTGCGCTATGTCGAGTTGATGCAGCAGTCGAAGCATCCTGAGTCCTTTTTGTTGTCGCATTTAGTGCCCGGCACGATGCCTAAGAGCTTAAAAGTATTTCGCTTGGCAGCGGGCGCGGAGCCGGAGGGCAACGAGGGCTGGCAGTTGGAAGATGTGTCGGTCGATTGGGAGCGCTGCCATGCGGAGCAGGCGGTGTATCAGCCGAACGAATTTGAGTGTGCTCGCTTGGCCAAAATGCCGCAACAGGAAGACAGTTGGGAAGTGGGCACGCTTTGTATGCCGACTGGTGTGATGACGGCCTCGGGACCCGTCATGCCAGTGCTAGCGATGGCTTGTTCGATAGGTACTGGCAATGTGCCGCCGAAGCCTCAATTCACCGCGGATGTAGACATTTCGGAGGCTCAGACCTTGTGGGAGTGTTTGGTGGCGAATATTGATGCGCACGGTTATTGCCCGACTGAGATTCGAGTGGTGACGGATGAGGCCTATGAAATGTTGTCCCCATTTGCGAAGCTGGCAGGTGTGCGGCTGGCACAATTCGAGGAATTTGCAATGCTCGGGCAGCTATTTGAAATGCTCGCGATGATGCCTGGGCCAGATGAAATGTAGGGGCTTCACTTGTGAAGACCGCCGAAGCTCAGAGCCGAACCGATGCGGTCTTCACAAGTGAAGCCCCTACGTTTTTCCCTACGCTCTAGCTCTCCAACTGGTCCATGAAGTCGATGACTTTTGCGTCTTGTGCGGCTGCCATATTGCTGGTGTCGGCAGTTTTGCTTAGCAGGGAAGGGGAGACGTTCCATTGCGTGCCCTCTTCGGTGAGGACACTTACGGTCTTTTTATTGAATTTGATGACTGTGCCTTCGATTAAGTCGCCTTCCGAGGACCAGAACTCGACTTTGCAGCCGCGTTGAAAGCGAGTCATTTCCATCCTTGCTTGGACGGCTCTGCGCTGTTTGAGATGGTCAACGATTGCATGGTTGAGCGCACGTAATTCCTCGTCGCTCCATTTTTGAAGGGATTCTGGGAGTTCCATCATAGATTGAGTTCTGACGAGTTGAGTGCTCAGACAAGCTGGAAGCTTGTCACTACGCTTATTTCGCGAGCTTCAATAGTTCCTCCACGGGCGGCACGTCTTTGATGATTTGGCTGGGCTCGGGGCCGACGCCGATGTAGCGCAGGTTAGGGATCTTGTCGTTGTGCTGATCCCCGTGGTTGGCGACTTCAACTAAGGCTTTTAATAGCCATGCCACGTAGACCTTGGCGGCTTCGGGCAGATCGGCAAAGCTGCGCACGCCGGAGATGTCTTCGCTCCAGCCGGGCACTGTTTTGAATACCGGCTTGAGGCGGCGGTGGACTTTAATGTCGCGTGGCACGTGGTGCACGATGCTGCCATCTTCGTCTTGATAAGCGGTGCAGATTTGTAGATCGCCTTGCCAGTCGCCATTATGCGAGAGGGCGTCGAGCTTATTCAGCACGAGGTCTTGATAGCCGCCGTAGCGAAGAGCGTCGCCCTTTTCCACGGCGTCGTACCAGCCGACCATGCGTTGGCGTCCGGTGGTGGCGCCAAACTCGATCTTGCGCAGCAGGGTGCTGAGCGGGTGGTCGAGGTCGATCTCGGAGATGAATACGTGGGTGCCGACTTTGGTGTCGTAGGCCTTGCAGCAGCCGACGTTGTGAATCGGTTGCGCGGGAATGCCTGCAGATTGGAAGAACTCTGGCGTAAAGGTGTGCGAGGCAGTGACGTTGGGGGCGAAGCCGTGACGCTTATCCAGCCAGTAGGCTTGGCCAAATTCACCGATGATGTAGTTGCCCTTGTCTTGCTCGCGCAGCACCAGCTCGCGCACATCGCAGACTTGAGGAGCGAGCACCTGGCCGGCGGCCCAGTAGTCTTCGATCAGTTTTTCGGCATTGAGTGTGAAGGGGGCTTCGCCGGCGAATTGGCTGAAGTCGAACTCGCTGGCGTCGAACTTGCCTGCTTGGATGACTTCGTCGTTGGCGCGGGTTTCCGCTCCAGTGAGAGTTTCAAAGAAAGTAGGCCAGCGTTCCGGGGCGACTTGGCAGACGTGCTCAATCACGCGTAGGGCGCGGTCGATGCGGCCCTGCATTTTAGTGACAAAGGCCTCTTTGCTGCCGAGGAAGTCGGCGTAGAAAATTTGAAATTGTCCCACTTCGTCGAGGTAGGCAGGCGTGATGCCGCGACCGGTCGAGCCGCGTGGATCGCCCTTTTGCACGTGCACGCGGTAGTCTTCCCAGGCGAGGTCGAGCAGACGGTGGCAGAGGTCGGAGACCAAGCAGCGCTCGTCGATCGCGAGGCGTTTGACTGCGATATGGCCGTGCAGCTCTGCATAGGCCGACTCCCAGAGGAACTTGCGTGGATCGGCGACTACGCCCGCGCCGATTGGCAGATAGGGAACCTTCGGGTCCGCTACGCCGCCTGGCAGTAGGTTCAGCTTGAGTCCCGCGACGGTGTGTCCAGAGTTGGAGCCGCCGTTGACCTTCATGACGGCCGCTACCGCGTCTTCGCGACCGGTGGTCTCGCGTAATTCGTTCACGATTTCGAGAATGACGCGACCCTTGCCTTCGTCGCCTGTGGAGATGCCGGTATCGGCAATCAGTTGGGAGGTAAATGGTGTGAGCATGTTTTAGTAAAAACTGAAAAACTTAAATTAGGAAAAGCTGAAGAACTATGTGGTGTCTGGTGCTGCTAGTCGCTGGTGTCAGACGGATCCGACTGATCTGTTTGATCGGGCTGATCTCTTATTTCGAAGAGTCGGCTGATGAGTCACTCGTTTTCACGGTGATCACATCGTGTGGAGCCGATTCCTTTTGGCCGGCTGGGCTGACGCGGATGTAGCGGGCTTTCTCGCGGAGCTGAGCCAGGTCGGCGGCGCCGAGGTAGCCCATGCCGGACTGGATGCCGCCCACCAGCTCGCGCAGCACGCCGCTGAGTGAGCCGACGGATTCTTTGAGCGCTTCAATGCCTTCGGCTGCGGCCTTGGTGGCGATGTCCTTGCGATCGTGCCCGTAGCGGCTGGCGGAGCCGTCTTTCATGGCGGCGCTGCTGCCCATGCCACGGTATTGTTTATATTGCTTGCCGTTGATTTCGATAATCTGGCCGGGGGCTTCGTTGCAGCCGGCCAGCAGGCTGCCGCACATGACGCCGTTGGCCAAGGTGAGGGCTTTGACCATATCGCCCGACTTGGTAATGCCGCCGTCGGCGAGGATCGCGACGCCCTTCTTACGGGCCGCGATGGAGGCGCAGTAGAGCGCGGTCATTTGCGGAATGCCGACACCAGCGACGATGCGGGTGGTGCAGATTGATCCCGGGCCTTGACCGATTTTTATGGTATTGGCACCCGCGTCGGCGAGGAATTCGACCCCCTCGGCGCTGGTGACGTTACCGGCGATCAAAGTCAGGTCGGCAAACTCACCGCGTAGCATGCGGATGGTGTCGCCGACGCCTTTAGAAAATCCATGTGCAGTGGATACTGCGATGGTGTCCACGCCCTCGTCCACCAATTTGCCTACGTGGTTGATGATGCGCTCACGGTCCAGTTCGCCATCGGGCTTGCGGTGGGCGGAGATGGCTGCGCCGCACATCAGACGGAAGTGGCTGTCACGGGCAGGTTTGACGGACTGCTGCGACTCGGCGTCGATGCGCTCGATGTCGGAGAGTGTGAACAGGCCGCGTAGGCGGTCTTCGTCGTCTACCACCAGTAGCTTGTGAATGCCGAGGTGGTCGGTGAAAAATTTGTCCGCGGTCTTGATCGGATCTTTAGTGATCTCTTTTTCGTTGAGCGTGTAGACCTGATCGCGTGGCGTCATCGCTTCCGAGACCAGGCGGTTGGCGTAGCGCGCTTTGACGACTCGCCCCGGTAGCAGGCCGAGTAATTTATTGTTGTCATCCACCACTGGGAAAGTGCTGAAACCATAGCCACGATCTGCGATGCGGTCCATGACCTCGCCGATTTTCTGGTTGGGCTCGACTTTGATCGGTTCCTGAATGAAGCCGTGAATATGATTTTTGACACGGGCGACCTCACGCACCTGCTTCTCGTCGGTCATATTATAGTGAATGAGCCCCAGGCCGCCATTGAGCGCCATTTTAATGGCCATCTTGGATTCGGTCACCGTGTCCATGTCCGAAGAAATGATCGGAATTTGCAGCTCGAGCGACTCTGAGAGACGGGTGCCCAAATTGGTTTGGCGAGGGAGCACGTCTGAGTAGAGCGTCGCCAGAGAAATGTCGTCGTAGGTCAGGCCGACCGGCAAGTTGTTCTGGAAGAACTGATCTGCAGATTGATAATAGTCTTCGATTCGAGGTGCTTTCATAGGCTGACTTCAGCAAAAGATTGTCTTTTCTCAAGTCGTAAATGATACTTTATGAGAGTGTAGGGGCTTCATTTATGAAGACCGCAGTGTTGTTGGCGGAGACTCGGCGGTCTTCATAAATGAAGCCCCTGCTATGTTAGTTTGTGTCAAGAACGTAGAAGCTGTTAGTTGGT
>NZ_JARXIC010000004.1 GCF_031127905.1 Thalassobacterium sedimentorum
AAGAGAAACCAAACTTTTATATGTAAAAACCAACTAACAGCTTCTACGTTCTTGACACAAACTAACATAGCAGGGGCTTCACTTGTGAAGACCGCCGATCCTAATCCAAAGCGCATCAACCTAATACAATCCAAAAACAGCAACACCACGGGCGTGACAAGTCGCGCCCCTACAAAAAGCAAACCAATCATCACCCATCATTCATCACTCATCCCCCATCATTCATCCAACCATGAACAAACCCGAACACCACCTATTCATCTGCGGAAGCGCCCGCGCCACTGGCGAACTCAAGGGCGTCTGCTGCAACAAAGAATCCGTCGCCCTGCTCTCTTACACTCAGGGCGAAATCCAAGACCGCATGCTCGACGGCGTTGAGGTCTCTATGACCGGTTGCCTCAACATGTGCACCCGCGGCCCGGTCGTGATCGACTACCCGGGCGGCCACTTTTACGAGCACGCGACCGAAGAGTTGATCGACGAAATACTCGACTCGATTGAAGACGGCGAACTCTGCGAAACCAATCTCATCGCTGACTAGAACCATTGAATCAGGCCACGACCTGCATAAGATGCCACCGAAAGCTCCCTATTTAATCGACACGACACTACGCGACGGCGAACAAGCCGCTGGCGTCGTTTTCGCGCTCTCTGAAAAGCTCCAGATCGCGCGCGAGTTGGATGCGCTCGGCTTACCCGAATTGGAAGTCGGAATTCCTGCGATGGGGGCCAGTGAACGCGCACATATCCGCATGATTGCCGCCAGCGGCCTACAATGCAAAATACTGACTTGGGGACGCGCCACGGTCGAAGACTTACGCGCCGCCATGGGCTCCGGTGCCGACGGCTTTCATTTCTCACTGCCCGCCAGCGAACTGCATCAGCGCATTTGGAAAAAAGATGCCGCATGGGTATTCAAAACAATGGAGTCGATCAGCCGCATCGCAGCGGATCATTTCGAGTATTTCACCATAGGTGCGCAAGACGCCTCACGCGCCGACAATGATTTCTTAAAATTATTCATGCACGCGGCCCAAAGCCTTGGCGCAAAACGTATTCGCTACGCGGATACGACAGGACGCCTCAACCCTTTGCAAACACAGCAAGTCATTCAAAACCTGCGATCGCACGCAGATATCGAAATCGAGTTCCACGGTCACAATGACCTTGGCATGGCCACCGCCAACAGCGTCACCGCCCTGCTGGCAGGCGCCGACTGCGCCAGCGTCACCGTCAACGGGCTCGGCGAACGCGCGGGCAATGCACCGCTGGAAGAGGTCGCCACCGCACTATTATGTTCCTCACGAATTGACCTTGGGCTCGATATCAGCCGCCTGGCATCGCTCAGCGACTTAGTCGCCCACGCCTCCGACCGCCGACTCAAATGGGACAAACCGGTCACAGGTAAAGGCAGCTTCACCCACGAGTCCGGCATCCATTGCAGTGGCCAGATGCAAGACAAGTCCAGCTATGAAGTTCTCAAGCCCGAAGCCGTTGGGCACACACGCCCCCCACATGTCATCGGCCGCCACTCCAGTTGCCGCGCATTGATCGAAGCAGCAGCTCAACTGGGCTGGCAGCTTGAGCAATGCCAAGCGGAACAATTACTGCCCCAAGTGCGTGAAACCGCCACCCAACTCGGCCGCGCACTCGAACAAAACGAACTCAGGCAAATTTTCCACACACTCAACATAAAGAAAGCATCCTAATATTATGGCATTCTGGCTCTACGCAAAAAACGGCTCTACTTTCGAGCGGATTCAATCCATCAAATTAACCGGTAAGGCTGGCATCCTGGCGCGCTTTTTACAATCGCACGCAAGCGATGACACTCCCTTCACCTGGGAGTTGACACCAGCCGCACTGGTCGAACTAGTCGACCCTTCACTGGACAGCGCCAGTCATGAGATCGTCATCGACATGCTGCCCGAGGGTTTAACCGAGGTCAGCCTCTATCGAATGACCTCTCTGCGCGGGAGTTCGGAGTATGATGAATCCGATCTCGTGATGGCCTTCAAGCTACTCCAGCAGGGCCCGATCGCGGCCTCAGCCAACGAGTTCAAGAAGCGCTTTGTCTGCAACACCCCGCCCAACGGCCGCCAAATGGTCGAAGCCTTCCATCTCACCGGCGGCGTAGCCACCGGCAGCTACTACTGGAGCAAACCCAAGATGGATATCGGTGCCGCGATTTGTCCGGCCACAGCTAAAACATCTAAAATCAACTAGAAAGCAGAACATGAAACTCACGGTATTCTACGGAACTGAAACAGGCAACGCCAAGGGATTGGCTCAAAAGGTCGCCAAAAAAGGCGAAAAGAACGGGGTCGAAGTCGACATTGTCGACCTGGCCAGCAGCGAGGTCTCTGTCCTCGAAAGTATCGATCATCCCTTTGTCGTCATCATCTCCACCTGGGACGACGGCGCGCCCCCACCGAAATGTGTGCCCTTCTGCAAAGCTTTGGCGGAAACCGATCTCTCACTGACGGGAAAGCAATACACCGTGCTCGCTCTCGGTGATACAGAATATCCGCTCTTCTGTGAGTGTGGCAAACAAGTCGACGCTCGCCTCTCAGCCCTTGGCGCTGAAGCAGTCATGCCACGCACCGACCTCGGTGCCGACTTCATGGTCAGCTACATCGGCTGGTCTAAGAACTTTTGGAAGACCATGGCCAGCGTCTACGGCGTCAAAAAGTAAAAACTAAAACGTAGGGGCGCGACTTGTCACGCCCGCGTATGCAAAGCCATCCGAGCCTAAGCCACCGAGCCGCCAACTCGGCCGAACCGAAAAGCCAACAACCACTGCGGGCGTTCACAAGTGAAGCCCCTACATCTTTATGAAAAATAACGAAACAAAGCGCATCACACTTGATGCTAACGAAGCCGTCGCACGGGTGGCGTATCGCATGAGCGAATTGATCTCGATCTATCCGATCACTCCCTCCACCTCGATGGCGGAACTCTGCGACGAATGGGCCGCAGCCGATAAGCCCAATCTCTGGGGCGAAGTGCCCAAGGTGATGCAAATGCAAAGTGAAGGCGGCGCCGCGGGCACCTTACACGGCACCGCCATGGGGGGCGCACTCAGCACTACTTTTACCGCCTCGCAAGGCCTGCTACTGATGATCCCGATTCTCTACAAGCTGGCTGGTGAATTGACCCCCAGCGTGTTTCACGTCTCCGCCCGCGCCATTGCGACCAATTCACTGTCGATCTTTGGCGACCACAGCGATGTCATGGCCTGCCGCCAAACCGGCGTGGCACAGCTGGTCTCCAACTCGGTGCAAGAAGCTCAGGATATGGCCGCCATCGCCCACGCAGCGAGCCTCGCCACCCGCCTGCCCTTCATGCACTTCTTCGACGGCTTTCGTACCTCGCATGAATACAATTCCCTCGACACACTACCTGACCAAGTGATCGATAGCTTGATCGATCCAGAATCACTAGCCGCGTTCTATGACCGTGCCCTCAGCCCCGACAAGCCAAGCGTGCGCGGCACTGCTCAAAATCCAGACACCTATTTCCAGACCCGCGAAGCAGTCAACAGCTTCGTCAAAAAGACGCCCGCCATCGTACAAGCTCTGATGGAGAAGTTTGCCCTGCTCACCGGTCGCGAGTATAAACTCTTTGAGTATTACGGCCATCCCGAAGCGGAACAGGTCATCGTCATGATGGGCTCAGGCGTTGAAACGGCAGCGCAAACAGCGGAATTCCTGAACGCCAATCGCGGCAGCAAATATGGGGTCGTCGCCGTCCGACTGTATCGTCCGTTTTTCACCCATGCCTTTATGCACGGAGCACTGCCGCAATCCGTCAAATCGATTGCCGTGCTCGACCGCACTAAGGAGCCAGGCTCCATCGGAGAACCGCTCCATCTCGATGTTTCGTTAGCCTGCCGCAAGGCCAGCCGCTGCCCGAACCAATGCCGCAGCATTGACCCACTGGTCGTCGGCGGCCGCTACGGTCTGGGCTCGAAAGAGTTCACTCCTGCGATGGCGAAATCTGTATTTGAAAATCTACTACAAGAACGCCCCAAGGATCACTTCACAATCGGCATCCGCGACGACGTCACCGAACAATCGCTGGACTTCGACCCTAGCTTTACGTTGGAGGACAAAGGCACCAAATCGGCGATGTTCTATGGGCTCGGCTCGGATGGCACAGTGGGCGCCAACAAGAATACTATCAAAATCATCGGGGAGGCCACCACGCTCAACACACAGGCTTACTTCGTTTACGACTCCAAGAAATCCGGTGGCTTGACCACCTCCCACCTGCGCTTCGGTGAAAAGCCAATCCAAGCGCCCTACCTCATCGACGAGGCCGACTTTATCGGTTGCCACCAACCGCAGTTCCTCGGCCGGGTGGATATGCTGAGCCAACTCAAGTCTGGAGGCACTTTCTTGATCAATACGCCCTGCGCCGCCAGCGACATATGGGGGCGCCTACCTTACGAAGTGCAAGCAGCACTCATTGCCAAAGAAGCGAAACTCTACGTCATCGACGCCTACAAGGTCGCTGCTGAGGTCGGCATGGGCCGCCGCATCAATACCATCATGCAAGTGGCTTTCTTTGCACTGAGCGACGTCATCCCCACCGACGAAGCGATCCGCCGTATCAAGGGAGCCATCGAAAAAACCTATGGGCGCAAGGGGCCCAAGATTGTCGAAATGAACTGCGCCGCCGTGGATGCCGCGCTCGCCTACCTGCAAGCCGTCGAAATCCCAGCGGAGACCACCGCCCGCCCGGAAGCGGTCAAGTGGGTGCCCGACGAAGCGCCCGACTTTGTGCAAAGAGTCACCGCTCGTCTGCTGGCAGGCCAAGGCGACCTGCTCCCCGTCAGCGCATTCCCTGTCGACGGCACCTGGCCCAGTGGCACTTCACAATATGAAAAGCGGAAGATTGCCACCGAGATCCCGGTCTGGAACGCAGCCACTTGCACCCAGTGTAATAAGTGCGCCATGTTCTGTCCCCACGCCGCCATTCGTCCCGCTGTCTACGACAAGTCCGCGCTGGCGATGGCACCGGACGGCTTCCCACATGCGGATTACAAGGGAACGGATGGCCCCGGCAAAGCCTACACGCTGCAAGTTTTCCCCGAAGATTGCACGGGCTGTAATGCCTGCGTCGAGCTCTGCCCCGCACGCGATGCCGAGGGCAAACGCGCGATTGAGATGACACCGATCGACGCGCTATTGCAGAAAGAAAAAGAAAAGTTAGCCTTCTTCCAAAGTCTGCCCACCCACGAGATCGACGACGCCAAACTGACAGCCAAGAACCTGCCCCTGCGCAAACCGCTCTTTGAGTTCTCAGGCGCCTGTTCCGGTTGCACACAAACACCCTATGTGCGCAGCCTAACACAACTCTTCGGCGACCGCCTACTAGTGGCCAATGCCACTGGTTGTTCTTCCA
Organism: Thalassobacterium sedimentorum; assembly: GCF_031127905.1. GTDB lineage: Bacteria > Verrucomicrobiota > Verrucomicrobiia > Opitutales > Coraliomargaritaceae > Thalassobacterium > Thalassobacterium sedimentorum. Next base: position 5,410 of record NZ_JARXIC010000004.1, read on the forward strand.
TCTATGGCGGCAACTTGCCCACCACGCCCTACTGCACCAACAGCGCAGGCCAGGGTCCCGCATGGGCCAATTCACTCTTCGAGGACAATGCCGAATTCGGCCTCGGGCTTTACCTCTCGGCCAAGCATCGGACAGAGAGTGCCCGCCGCTTACTGCTGAAATGTAAAGACATCATCGGGAGCGATGCGGTCGATGCCGTGCTGGACGCCAGCACCCAGACGAGGGAAGAAACACGTGCCCTGATTCTCAATATCGAAACGCGACTTAAAGGAACCACCGACCGAGACGCCAAACGCCTCCTGCAACAAATCGATTATCTGGTGCCCAAGAGCACCTGGATCGTCGGCGGCGATGGCTGGGCCTACGACATCGGCTTCGGCGGCCTGGACCACGTGCTGGCCAGCGGTGAAAACATCAATGTGCTCGTGCTGGATACCGAAGTCTATTCCAACACAGGCGGCCAATCCAGCAAGTCCACCCCCACTGGGGCGATTGCCAAATTTGCCGCAGCGGGCAAGACTCAACCCAAGAAGGATCTGGCGCAAATCGCCATGAGTTACGGCGGCATCTATGTCGCCCAAATCGCCCTGGGTGCCAACGAACAACAAGCGATCGAAGTCATCCGTGAAGCGGAAGCCTATGAGGGCCCCTCGCTGATTCTCGCCTACGGCCCCTGCCTCGCGCACGGCATTGATATGGCACTGGGACCGGAGCGTCAAAAGGCCGCCGTCGACAGTGGTTACTGGCCGATCTACCGCTACGATCCACGCAAGACCGAGCAAGGCCTGCCCGCCTTCCGCCTCGATTCCTTCGAGCCCTCCGTACCGGTGGCTGAGTTCATGCGCAAAGAAAACCGCTTCCGCTCGCTGGAACGCAGTTCTCCGGAACGCGCCGCGGAACTCTTCGCAGCCGCTCAGCAGCAAGTTGACACCCGCTGGAGTCGATTGGAAAAACTAGCCGCCGCGCAATTGGAGGACGACGACGATGACGACGACGGCTGGGGCTGAGCCGCCCAGAATACGTCATCGAATGAACCTCTGCAATCTTCCGGCATGGGCCGTGGCATCTGTCAGCTTTAACCAAGCACCGACGCCACTGCACATCGCCGGAGTGCGCGAGTCCAACCGCCGACTATTTGAAAAGCTCGACAGCATCCATGCCCCCAGTGAGCGCGCCAAGGTTTTCCACGACTACTTGTGTGTGAAATTTGCCCTGCACCACTGGAAGGCCTTCACGGGCGATAGCCGCAGCAGCTTACGCAACAGCTACCTGCGATTTCTCAATGGTTGGGGCATGGATAGTAACGGCATCGAAGGTGCAGTATTGAAAAGTTGGATACAGAGCCGTTTCGGAGTCTCTCCCACCTATCATCGTGGCATCCTAAAGGACGAAGCATCGGGCGAAGAGGACAACCGCTACGCCTACGATCGTATGCGTGGTCGAGCTCGCACCAATGCCATCGATTCGCAACTCGACCTGCTCTACGAGTATTGCCAATACGAACAAGCCCGACGGGCCCCCGAGACCACAACGCTTACCCTGTTTCGAGGCACCAACGATCCAGAAGAGCACTTTGTCCGTCGCATCCAAAACAAACGCCACGCCATCGTGCGCCTCAATAACCTCGTCTCTTTTACCGCAGACAGGGAACGCGCATGGGAATTCGGGTCCACCGTCTGGAAGACCACCGTCGCCATCGCCAAGGTCGTCTTTTTTAGCAGCTTGCTCGGAGGCAGTGTCCTTTGCGGCGAAGCCGAATACCTGGTCATCGGCGGCGACTACGAAGTCGAGGAACTACTCTATTGAATAACGAACATTCAACATCCAAGGCTCCACAGCAAAACCTCGCAGCGCCCCGCGATCCGGTGCGCGATGGCATGCTGGGCCTACTGGTGGGCGATGCCTGTGGCGTCCCTTACGAATTTCGCGATCCACGCGATTTGCCGCTCTTCGAACAATTGGAGATGCAGCCCCCCAAACGATTCGCGCGCAGCTATGCCCATGTCAAACTAGGCACCTGGTCCGACGACGGCGCACAGGCACTCTGTCTGTATGCCTCGATGCGTGAATGCGGCATGTATCACGCTCAGGACTACGCTGCTCGGCTCATCAAATGGCACGACCGCGGCTATATGGCCGTCGACCACTACGTCTTCGACATCGGCAATCAAACCAGCACCGCCATCGGCCGGCTCAAGCAAGGCACCCCCACCCGCTACTCGGGACTCAGCGGTGAACGCAACAACGGCAACGGCGCACTCATGCGTTGCCTCCCACTCGCCCTCCTGCATCAGGGCAATGACGTCGCCCTGGTCTACGAAGCCCACGCGCAGGCGCGCCTAACCCACGCTCACATACGCTCACAAGTCTGTTGCGCACTCTATTGCCTATGGGCACGCCGCGAAATGCAGCAACACACATCCCCCTGGGAAAGCGCCATCGCCACACTGCGCGCCATCTACCGCCGCGATCCTCCAGCACTCCACGAACTCGACACACACATCCGGCCCGAGCGCCGCGCAGACGGCAAAGGCACCGGCTACGTGCTCGACAGTTTGCATAGCGCCCGCTGGGCCTGTCTGGGGCCGAACTACGAAACCATCATTAAGCGCGCCATCTCCCTTGGCAACGACACCGACACCACCGCATGCATCGCGGGCGGCATCGCCGGCCTCCGCCACGGGGCGCAAGGCATCCCCGCCCGTTGGCTCGAACTCCTGCGCGGTAAAGAAGAACTTAAGCGATTGGGCATCTGGCATGACTCATCTCATGCCCCCAATGGCCTGCACCAACATCAACCAAGCACCACTCATGTCTGAAGCTAATGTAGAAAAACTCCTCCTCGCCGGAGGCTCCGATAAAAACCTGCGCGCTCGCTACAACGTCATCGAAACGAAGGAAAAGTTCGTCGAGACAGCCTGCGCCGAGGGCTACGAATTCACCCTCGAAGAGCTCGAAGCGGTCCTCAAAGAAGAGGAACTGTCCTTCGAATCATCCGGCAACCCACGCTCCCGCGCAATTTGGCTGCGCTAGCGAGCCTTTCGTAGTAACGAGCTTCCAGCCTGTTGTTCTCCCAAACCGACAAGCTGGAAGCTTGTCACTACGCGACGCTCCGCATCATGCACTAAGCTCTGCCATGGGGCTGTGATCGGTTTCCACAGGACGGGCAAAAGCGCTGAGGGCATTCTCCTGAGCTTTCATTTCGGCCAATGAGAGCAAGAAGGCCAACGTGGATTCTGCACCTTGATTGTAATTGAGTCGGTCGACATGCAGACCGTCACGGCAACCACCGGTAGAGGCATCATAGACGGGCACGCCGAGCTTATTAGTCCCGAGGAACCAGTCAAATGCCTGCCAGGCTTGATAAAGCCACTTGTCGTTCTTCGTGACCAAGAAGGCCTCAAGACAGGCAGAGATGGTAACATTGGCTTCAATCGGCTGCTGATCGAAAGTGGCCTTGGCTTGACCTTTAGGGTAGAAGCCTTCGCTACCGATGGGCGCGAAATACCCGCGCTCGTCCACTTGTTGCTGCATCAACCAATCCAAGCTGCTCAGGCCGACTTGCAGCATCTCCTCGTCGTGGAGCCCACGCCCGGACACGATCAGAGCATGCGGCAGACGTGCGTTGCAGTAGGAAAGTATCGGCTCAAACCACGGCCAATCATCGCTGGCTTGCTCGCGATAAAGTTCGAGTAAGCGCTGCGCCAACTCGGAGCGGGCATCTGAAATCGCGCGCACTCCAGATAAGCGGCGCTGATACTCGTGCAGTCCGATCAAGGCAAAGGCCCAGGCGCGGGGCGAGCCCATGCTGAGCACCGCAGGCAACGCGCTTTCAAATAAACGGGCGGCCCAATTTTGCAGGTTGATATCGTGCGAACGTCCAACGCAGGCACCTAAAGCCCAAAGTGAGCGGGCGTGTGAGTCGTCGGAACCCGCCTCTTCGAGCCACCTGCGATCGAAGCTCATAAAGTTGCGAAAGCGCCCGTTCTCCACATTGAAGGCATGCTGCAGAAAGGCCGCGTATGTCTGAGCTAAGTGTCGATAGCTTTCATTCCATGCGTCGCCGGCATGTATATTGTCGAGCATGGAAGTTAAGACCAACGCGCGCGCATTATCATCAACACAGTACCCCTCATCGAAATTGGGAAAGGAAAAAACTGCATGCTGAAACAGTCCGGTCGAATCAGTCATATTGTGCAGATGCCGGAGATTCAACTTCGGTAATTCAAAATTCTTCCACCACTCTTCAGTCGGACCACGACGCAGGCTGGCGTGCTTGCGCTGCACTTGTTCTGGCGTCACCCCCGCATCGATTCGTGCTTGTCGAAAAACATCTGCATAGGACTGCGCAACGCGGCTCCACACCATACGGCGCCCATCCAGATATGCATGCTTACGCATGGCGGCCAATTTACCTTCGTCGCTGAATAAACCATTTACCGCGGTGGCAATAGCCTTGGCATCTCTGAATGGAACTAGACAACCGCGACCATCGGCCAGTAGCTCTTCGGCGTGCCAATAAGGCGTAGAGACCACAGCCTTACCGCTGCCGTAGGTATATGCCAGAGTGCCAGAGGTGATCTGCATCTGATTCAAATAAGGCGTCAGATACACATCGCAGGCACCGATAAACTCTTTGAGCTCTTCGATTTCTACGAAGCGGTTGAAAAACAAAACGTTCTTCTCGACTCCCAGATCACGGGTCAACTGTTGTAGGCGGTGCCGATAACTCTCTCCTTCCTGTCGGACCAGATTGGGGTGTGTCGCACCGAGGATAATATACACGGCATCCGGATGTTCCGCGATAATATCAGGCATGGCTTCGATGGCATATTCCAAACCTTTGCCAGGTGAAAGTAGACCGAAGGTGAGTAAGACCTTTTTCCCTTCCACCCCGAACTGATCTTTAAAGAAGGTCGGATCCACAAACGGCATATCCGGAATGCCGTGCGGGATCAGCGAGATTTTATCTTCAGACACATCATAGGTATCACGTAAGATACTGACGCCCTGTTCACTCATAGTCACCACACGCTGGGACAAACGCACCAGCTCTTCAAAAACGCGGCGCTGATTGGGATTGGGCTCCGTCAGAATGGTGTGAAAAGTCGTGACCACAGGCAAACCGGCCTCACGTAGGAAGGTTAGCAAATGTCCCCCTTCGACACCGCCGTATACGCCGAACTCATGCTGCACACAAATGGTCTCCACATTGTGGAAACGCAAAAACTGAGCGGCGCGACGATAATCATCCAAGTTCTGCTCGTTGACCTCAAACTTCACTTCCGGCGGATACAAGTAATCCTCCTTCGGGTCCGTGACGGCGACGACCAGGCATTCAGTATCCGGTAGATGTGCCGCTACGGATTGTCGCAAGTCGTGAGTAAAGGTGGCAATTCCGCACTTGCGTGGCAGGTAATCCCCAACGAATGCTACTTTGTTTAATTCTGTAATCGGTTTCATCATAATACAAATCATTCAAGCCTCAGCGCGGATTTCCGGCCTGCTTGAGCTCTGTCAGCAATTCTTCTAAATCAAAGGTCGCAAAGCTAGTGCACTGATCACTCAAAGCATATGGGAGTATCAAGCGACCGGCGTGCACCAAGGCGCCACAGCTATACACGACATTCGGCACGTAGCCTTCACGCTCCCGTGCATCGGGCGCCAGCAAGGGACGTTTCAAACGGCCAATCACACGTGAAGGATCGTCCAAATCAAGTAAGACTGCGCCGATGGCATATTTGCGCATAAATCCAACACCGTGGGTCAGCAGCAACCACCCTTCGGAAGTTTCAATCGGCGAACCACAATTGCCTAACTGCACATATTCCCATGGAAATGTCGGGCGCAAAAGCAAGGTCTTCTCATACCAGAAGTGCAGCATGTTGGAATACATCAGATAGACGTTCTCATTATCCTGCCGCGAAATCATCGCGTAGCGTCCATTGATCTTTCGTGGGAAGAGCGCCATTCCTTTGTTTTGCACTTCGGGCCCGTTGAGGGTATTAATGCTGAACTCACAGAAATTCTTGGTCGCAAGCAGTTGCGGTAAAAAGGCATGCCCGTTGTAAGCCGTATAAGTCGCGTAATAAATCGATTGCCCATCCTCCTCTTCAAAACGGACAAAACGTGCGTCTTCAATCCCACGCGTTTCGGTCGAGGAATAAGGAAAGATCACGCGCTCACTCAAATCACCGGTAGGGTTAAAATCCAATTCGTAATTCGCCCGCGCCAGCGATAAGAGCGCATCGGCATTTTCCCGCTCGATCGCGGGGCTAAAACGATTACGAGCCAAGGCCCGCAGCACCACCGCCTCCAATTGCAGCAAGGTAAAGGAGTCCTCCAACTCTTCCATAATCTCCCGCGACCACGGTGTATCCAGCCCCAGTTCATGCAACTTGCGCAGAAATAACGCTCGGTCATAAGACGGGTCCGCCTCTACGGTCCCACTATTCACCAATGGAGAGGCCGGATCGACGGTCACACGGCCCTGGGCATCGATCCGCCCGGTGCGAAATGTTATCGAGGAAATATGCCCCTCACCTGTCGCCCGCAGGCTCATGATATAACGCAGTTCCCCCTGCGTAAGCCCACTCTGATCGGGATGCGGCACAATGGATGGATTAAACAAAGCCGCTGCTTCCAAAGCATATTCTTGTAAGAAATAGCCACCGATCAATAGCTTCCGATCCTCCGTCATCGGCATATCCGTAAGCAGGAACTCTTTGACCTGATTAAAACGGTCCAGGAAAATGGCGCGCGGATTCGTATGCCGACCTCCAAACTCATCGAGCAGGCGCTTCGCTTGATCTCTCGCGCGCCGCTCACTAAGGGAAAAGACGCGTCCAATGATTTTAGCAATGCGCTCGCGATTGTGTAACTCAAAAGGACGGATCACGACTCTGGATGGATCCGGCTGTAACAGGATGGGCGTTCGATTTCGCTTCATATCATTAATAGCTAGAACAGTCTATTTAACACCTCTTTCATCTAACGTATGATTGAACTATTCTATTTTACATGTTCAAAGGGCTAAGCCCTCGGAACGAAACGACAGTGTAATGCATCCCCAAAGAATTGCACTCCCCACGGAGAGATAAGTCATCTACTTATACCCCGATCCGCCTGAGCTAATCTCAGCAACAAGCCTATAGTGAAAAGTTATGCCAATATCATTTCGTTTCATGTCTGAACAAAACCTTCGCCCGCATCACCTGCACATAATATGCCAAAAATAACACCAGCGAACCGGCAATCACTGCCAGAACCGGACCTCAACAGAATCTCAGTATTTATCTAAGTTCGCACAGTATTGAATCTTAATGGACGCAATAGTAGCCATAAAATGACAGGCGACACTGCCTTATGACACTGAGACAAAAAGAACTGTTTGAACGACTCAAATGAGACAAAATAACTCAAGGCTAGGATTCCAAACTCGCCAGCAAATCATCCAACGAAACACGCGCAGCGCAAGTCACCCGATCCGCAGCCCCATAGTAGATCTCCAGCTGTCCCTGCCCCAGATCAATGGTTCCATTATGAAAGACCACCTCCGGCATGAAGCCCTCGCATTCATAAGAAGCCTCGGGAGAAAAGATGGGCTGCCACGAACGCCGGATCACCTGCCACGGTTTTTCCAAGTCCAGTAGCAGCAGTCCCAGACAGTAGCGTGATTGATGATTGCATCCATGATAGAACGCAAACCAGCCTTGCGACGTTTTGATTGGCGGACTCCCGGCGCCGATACGCTCGCAGTCCCAGTGAGCAGAACGCGGCCCAGCTACAAATCGGTGGTGGCCCCAGTCTAACAAATTCTCAGAAGAAGCGGTCCAGATGGAAGCTTGCCCCGCGTGAACCACCGCAGGACGATGCAAGACCTGATAGCGCCCATTGATTTTCTCAGGAAACAAGGCACAGTCTTTATTATCCGGTGCAAATATAATGCCCCGTCGCTGAAACGATTTAAAGTCTGCCGTCTCTGCCAGCACAGTGACCACTCCCCGCTCGGACACGGCTGAATAATTAATATAATAGCGCCCCTCCAGCTGTGTGATCCGCGCATCTTCGATCCCAAAGGTCTCGTATGCCGTCTCCGGATAAAGAACTGGCTCTGCCCCGATGGAAAAGTGCTGCCCATCCTCCGAAGTCGCCACGCGGAAGTGGCTGAGGCTCGTCAGATAGATCTGATGCTTGTAAGTAAAAAAGCGGGGATCTGTATAGTTCAGCTTCGGATCATCCAAACGAAACTGATGAATACGAACCTCCCCAGCCTCCAGATCCAGGACGGGCGAGGCAATACAGCCCCGCTCGGCGATGGCTTTTTCTGCAACACGAATCAAAAGCAGACGCTTACCTTGAAATAAGGTCGCAGCAGGATTGAACACACACATCACTTCAAGCCCTGCTTGCGATGGCCGAAGCTCAGACGGCGTCAATATAGGATTATTAAGAAAACGAGTAAGTACAGACGACGCATTCATTTCTATTTGTGACTCCAAGTATACTTCTCCAACATGCCCCCAAAGCATGAAAAAATCAACCCCAGCAGGCACGGCACAGAGCCCCGATTTCACCCCCAGCTGGAGCCAGGTGGCTCCTCTCTTTGAACGTCGCGGACTGATGCTCGACATCAGCCGCAACCGGGTGCCCACAATGGAGACACTGCGCCAGTTGATCGATGCTCTGGCGGCATTGCAGTATAATGAACTACAGCTCTATACCGAGCACACCTTCGCCTACGCCCAGCACGAAGTGGTCTGGCAACATGCCTCTCCCATGACAGCGGAGGAAATCCGTGAGATCGATCGCTACTGCGCGGAGCGCGGCATCGAGCTGGTGCCCAATCAAAACTCCTTCGGACACATGGAACGTTGGCTGCGGCATGAAGCTTATAAACCGCTGGCAGAATGCCCCGACGGCTTCGAGCATCCCTGGGCAGGCTGGCGTGAATTTGGCAGCACGCTCTATCCAGACGCACGCAGTGCCGACTTCATGGATGACCTCTACTCCGAGCTACTGCCCAACTTCACTTCACGGCAAATACACATCGGCGGCGACGAGCCCTGGGAGCTCGGCAAAGGCCGCAGCGCGGCACGCGTCGCCAGCGAAGGCAAGCACCGCGTATATCTCGACTTCATGAAGCAACTCTTCGCGCTGGCGGCGAAGCATGGGCACACGCCACAGTTCTGGTCCGACATTATCATGGAGCGCCCGGACCTGGTGCCGGAGTTACCCCAAGATGTCATTCCCGTGATATGGGGCTACGAAGCCGACTCCCCCTTTGCCGAACAATGCCGTATCGTCGCCGAAGCCGGCTTTCGCAATCAATTCTATGTGGCGCCCGGTGCGGGCAATTGGAACTCCTTTAGTGGACGTCTGGATGTGGCCGAAACTAACATTCAACTGGCGGCCCAGCAGGGGCATGCCCACGGCGCCCGTGGTCTGCTACTGACTACCTGGGGAGACAACGGACACCATCAACCCTGGCTCACACTCTATCCCGCCCTGGTGATCGCCGCAGCCGCGACCCATGGTCAAGAATTGGAAGCATCCGAATTGATTGAAACCATCGACAAGCTCTTTTATCCAGATCAGCCCGAGGGCAATGGCGCAGCCATTTGTGCCTTGGGACGCATCGATGCTCAACTCCCCCAACCCGCACCTCCCAATAGCTTGCTGCACAGCGCATTCTTTGCCAACGAAACTGAATTCAACAAAGCCATTCGACCACTCACCAACGAGCAAGAACTTGCGCACTGCGCCGCAGCATTAGATACAATTCAAAGCGAACAGCTCGATCCGGAAATTGGCCTCTCGATTCAGCTCAATCGAGCTGGACTCGCCCGATTTCAAGCTCAGTTAAATAGCGAAATGCAACAAATATTAATTGAGAATTTTGCACAGCAATGGCAACGCCATTGCCGCGTGGGAGGACTGGCTGACAGCTTGTCGCGTATGCAAAAGAACATGGCGACAGCTCACAAATAAAAGACAGACAATTAAATAGGAAAGTCCTTGATACCGAATAAGTCTAGCGCAACATCCACTTAATTACGAACAAAGCCGATTGCCAACTGTCTACAGAGATCACTAACTCCCTCATCTATGCTCCAAAGACTATCTCTACTTGCACTCCTACTATGGACTCTCCCATTACCAGCTCAAAACCGCGAGCTTTTGGGCGAATATAAAATTGGGATCGTAGGGCGTGATCAGGATAACGCAATCTATCAAGCGGCACACGCCGGGGCGCAGGCAGCCACCCTCGAACTTAGCGAAAAGTATTCAATCGATATTGAATTAGTGGTCTTCACTCCCAATAAAAGCCAAGGCGCCAATCAAGTAACTGCATTGGCAGAACTTTTTATCGAAGATGCAGATGGCCTTATTATTAGTCCAGAGAACACAGACTCCGTCCGCGCATCTTTAGAGTTTGCCATTCAGCAAGGCCAAGAAGTTGTCTATTTTGAAAGCCAATTACCAGACATACCAGCACTGGCATCGATCCTAGCCGACGAAGCCGAAGCAGGCCGAATGGTAGGACGCACCATATTAAAAAAGCTGCCGACTAAGGCACGCGTGGCCATCCTAACCAGCACCGATCCCAGCCCTGAGCTAAAACAACGCATGCAAGGACTAAGTGAGGTGCTGGGCTATCGCCGAATAGAAACCACGGTAGGCTGCGAACCCAACTACCAATCAGCGATTACAGCCATTATAAATGCTGAAAAAAACGATCGTAATGACCTGATAAAAGGCTGGGTTTTCCTAGAAGACTGGCCGCTGTTAGGCATGCCAGCACTTCCCTGGGCTCCCAAAGAACTACCCACCGTGGCAATTCAATCCTCGCCCTCCGCCTTCATGTATGTGGACCAAGGCTACCTGGATGCTCTAGTCGTACACCCATATTATGAATGGGGCTACCGAAGCGTTGAAGCTATGGTCGAAAAACTACACAAGCAACAGCCTCCCGAAGAAAAAATTCTACGAACTCTTCCACGCGTCGTCGATCGACACAATGCAGAGGATTATCGTGAAAGCTGGAAGCAATGGCTAAAATAACCAGATCACAATCAGAGCCACATGATGTTGCAGCGTAGACTGAACGCCACGACTGCTAAGGCTGAAGCAATACCTTACCAAGTCGTGGCTGACTATCATGTTGAATGGCTGATTCGTATTCACTAAACGAATACGTTTTTTCGATTGGCAAGCTCAGACGACCGTCCGCCATCATTGCATACACTTCGGCCATCACATCACGCACGCCAACCAAACCGTTGCGCTTACCATATCGGTCCCACCAAAAACCAGTCAACCGCACATCGTTAAAAATCAAAAAACGTGTAGGAAAACGCACCTTGTCCCCCACCATTCCACCAAAGGTCACTTGTGTGCCACCATCCCCCAAAGCCTTAATTTGGTCAATGGCACTCTCGCCACCAATGGAATTGAGGGCAAGTTGCACGACAGCCCCACGAGTAATTTCTGAAACACCTTTAGCCCAGCCAGTGCCTTCCAGTACGACATGATCCGCTCCCATCGCCTTGAGCGGCTCGACTAATTCCTCTCGACGCACTTGACTGATCGTCTTCAACCCCATGGCCTTCGCCATTTGAATGACCGAAAGACCTACCGCCGAATTTCCGGCATTCTGAATCACCCAATCACCAGGCTTCAAATCAACAATTTTCTTTAATAAACAATACGCTGTGGGCGGATTGATAAAAGAAATCGCCGCCTGCTCAACTGGTACTTCAGGAGGAACAATCAGTAGTTCATCAGCAGCCACACAAGCTGCAGCTTGCCATGCGCCATCCTCACCGGGAAAGCGCACCCGAGTGCCGATCTCAATACCACTCACGTCTGCTCCGAGCGCGTCCACAACGCCGACACCTTCACGCCCCGCGACTGCTGGTAATTCGCGCAAATTACCATAGCTACCACCAATCATACCATAATCAGAAGGATTGATGGTCGCGAATTCCAACTTCACACGCACCTCACCAGCCCGTGGCTCTGGTTGGGCAATTTGTTCCAATTGTAAAACTTCGAGAGGCTTCCCAAAGCTATGATGTCGTAGTGCAGATTGTTTCATAGAATAAGATTAAAGAGAATAAGTGAAAACGCTAGCGCTAGGAGAAGTTTTCCCTAGGTGACGGCCATATCACAAACAAGAAATAGAATCTTCCACAGCATAAGCTGCAAAACTAGGCCAGAAGGTAGTCAATGACGTCATTCGCGGAATAACTGGATTTATGCGAACCAAGAATAGGGTCCAGGAATCGCATGTCTTCGCCCCATGTAACGAGGGGCTGTACCGCAGTACCACGTCGAACCTGTCCCATACCTATGGTCGCGAGTAGGCCATTGCAAAGACAGTGCTTACCTTCTGCTTCCTCGGAGGTCCCGCCTTTATTGATAAAGGGTTTACGTGGGCTGGCAGGACAGCGATAGCCCAGCGTGCCATCATCCTTGGCATACACGTGACGTAAGTACCCTAAATCACATGCGCGGCAAGCATCACGCCCTGAATTAGCCTCAACTTCTACACGCTTAAATGGATATCCAGTTGGTGAAGCCTTAAAATCCGTAATCACATTCAATGTTCCGGCACGATGTTGCTGTATGATCTCAGTCTTGATTTGATCAGTAATGCCTGATTCCTCACTACAGGCAAATGCCGTACCGACCTGTACTCCGCAAGCACCTGCCTCCTTTGCCTGACGTAGGTCCTGCGGTGAGGCACAGCCTCCCGCCATCCAAAAAGGCAGTCCCAAAGCCGCGACTTTTTCAACCGAACAGATATCTCGCTCCGAATAGGCGTCCCCCCGGCGAGGAGGTGCATTATGTCCGCCTGCATTGTAGTGCTCGATGACGAAGCCATCGACTTGGCCACTGGCTTTTTTCACTAAGGTCTTCGCAAGTATATCCGATGAGATCACGGCGAAAAACAGAGGGCGCTTAAGAGGTTCCTGCACTGCAGAAACATGCGTGCCCGGATGAAATGAGGTCAAGAACTCCTGCGAACGATCGGATGTGATAACATTTAGTTTCATCTCAACCGGCTGCAGCTGTGACATCTTATCCAGTGCACCGGGTATCCCCAGTGGAATCCCCCCCCCCATGATGACCACATCCACCTCTGCCAACATCGCTCCAAATAGCGACGGCAGTGTCGGCAACTGAATTTTCTCCAGTAGGTTAATACCAACCATACCAGTGTTGCCTTCCTTCGCCAGATACACTTCCACAAAATTGGCCACGATCAGCAGCTCTTCATCTTCGCGCAACATATCTGCTGTCGGCATCGGTTTTAGTTTATACGTCTCGTCAATAGGTTTGCCTCCATCAATAAACCAATCTCTCAGAATCGGTTTTACCATCTCCTGGTATGGGAAAGCCGCCATCGCGCGGCGCATGTGCCCTCCCTCATCTCCATCCTGCAATCGCCGAATTAAAATGGTATCCAATGCAGTGCCCGAAATTACGCCGAGTTGCCTCCGCTTAGCCACCGCATTTGCCAAGCGCCAATTAGAGACACCCGCCCCCATACCGCCTTGAATAATTTCAGGATAGGCCGTCGCCTGCGAAGAATCTAAAGTATTTAACATAAGATTCCTTAATAATACGACAGCTTAAAATATGTCGAAACTAATGCCAAGTCTAGCGCCTGTTATAACGCCAGCTATACGCGCACATTAATAAATCACATTTCAGGACAGGGAATTTAATAAAATTCCAGTATTCTTTACCACACGCCCATGGCCACAAGCTGTTGTTCCGCCTGCTCTGCCCAACCACGATTAGCAGCGGGGCTAGCGGGACTGGGATGCAAAATACGTCCAACTTTCAAGTTATAGCCGCGCAAAGCTTCTTTTGCACGTGCTTCTGCAAAGGCGCCCACACCGATCACCCACTCAGGCTGCAACAAATCCACCAAGTCACGCAGGTGCTGATCGCAGACGGCATACAAATCTGCAAGTTCCGCCACGGGCAACTTATCGGGTGTGCGATTCTTACCACTCGCCTCCATAAAAACCAGCGGGCAATAATTAGCCACAAAATGCTGCTCAAAAAAGTCGGCTGCCACCGGATATTTATCCGCAAAGAGCCCCCACAAACGACGTCCACTCACCTCACTTCGCTGACAGGAAAATCCTTCAATCGGACGCTTGGGATGCTCATAGTCAGGGCTCAGGATGGTCGTTTCAACCCCCACCCACTCACGGACTGAGCGAATCTCTCCAAAGGGCACTCCCGTCTGCGCCATACCAAACGGACCTGGATTCATCCCCATAAAGATCACTCGCTTACAACTTCGCGCATGTTGCTCGAGATAGCTTCGATGCCCAGTCCACGCATAACGCAGAGGATTATAAACATGCGTCGTTGGCTCGTCAAAGTGAAGCGCATCAACACCATCAGCCAAGCGCTCGGCAGCGGCAATCGCTTGTTGCGCAATTTCAGCGGACATCTGCTTACCTTTCAGCACGATCACTGTGCCCCAAATCACGTTCAGGTGCGATCTGATCACGCACGCGTTGCTTCAATTCTTTCATTTCTGGAAAACGTCCCTCAATCTTACGATCCCAAAGCAAGTGAGCGTTGACCGTCACACTAAAGGTTCCACTGATCTCAGCAGGGCGCAGTGTCACCGCGCCCAACTCAGACTCGAAGGTAGTTAAGAGTTCCTGCGCCGTCCATGCAGCTCGTAGCAACCAGCGACAGCCAGGGCAGTATTCGATTTCGATTTGTGGCTTCATTTGTCTCAAAAATTAGGCGTTTAGCCTCAGAGGATGCAGCGTCAAGCCCTCTTTAGATAAAGTGGCTGCCAAATCGGCAACACGTTGATCACCGATCCGTAACTCGGGTGCAATAGCATTGAGAGGGTGCACGACGAAGTCGCGCTCTGCGATACGCGGGTGTGGCACATGCAATCGCTCGCATTCAATCGTCTCCGATCCATAAGCAATCACATCAAGATCAATCGTGCGAGGTGCCCACTGCCCTGTACGCACGCGCCCAAGCTCTGTTTCCACCGCTAGACAACGATCCAAAAGCTCCAGTGGGGCCAAGCTGGTCTCCACCTCCGCAATCGCATTGAGAAAGTCGTCAACATCTCCCATTCCCACAGCACGATTCTGGTAAACGGGGCTCACCTGCAGCACCTGTAAACGCTCGTCGACCGCTAAGCGCACCAGCGCCGATTGCATCTGGCCCAATCGATCGCCGAGATTACTCCCGAGCGCAATATATGCTCGAACTAGCGACATCGTGTCACCTCCGCCGCGAAGTAATCGCAGATACAATCGACTGGTACGGAAGGCTTCTTCACCGTAACCGTAATCGAAATAATTTTAGCAAAACGCTCGAGAACCCGTGCTGCAATTCGATCTGCCGCTGCCTCAATCATATTAAAGCGCTGCTGAGTAAAGATCTCCTTCACCGTTGCATACAATTCGACATAGTTTACTGTCGACTCAGGACTATCCAGCGAAAGATCCAGTGAGGGATTGAGCGTCACCACCACATCCACCCGAAACCGTTGCCCTAAGACCGCCTCCTCTTCGAGAAGTCCATGTCGGGCAAAAAACACCAATTCTTTAAGCTCAATCTTCGCGCTCTGCATCTGAGCAATAAACACTTGGAGCTTCAGAATTGAAAGGATACAATTTGCAATAGAAATTGATTTGAGTGACTCTAAGCACAAGAAACTCAATTCGAGACCTCGACTACCAACCTCACAAACTACATGCGCCCCGAAATCCACTGGCTACTCCACTTTTGCTCGGAGAACAAACTTCTAACTTCTAATCAAATCACTGGCATGGTGACCAATTTAGATCCAAGTATGGATGTCGACTCCGTGGCCAGACTATTAACCAGCACCGGCTGGGTTACAGATACAGATTTTCTAACGGAGGCGGTGACTGCAGCCAATCAAAATACTCAAGAAGGCTTTGAACTACCAGAAATCCCCGGCATCGAGCTTGAAATGGACACTGGCTTCACAGGCTTCCCCGCCTTTTCTACATTTAATACTCTGTCAGATGCCGAACTTTTCAAAGCAGTCAAAACACTCTTTGTAGAGTGTCAAAAAATAGGTGCCAGCGACCTACACATTACCGGAGGCGCACGACCACGCATACGTCATCATCGGCGCATCGTTTATTTGAGCAATACTCCGCTATCTGACAAACTGGCACGACGCATCAATTTAATTCTGCTGAATGAGTCACAACGCAAGCAATTTGAATTAGACTTGGACCTCGACTATGCTCTTACAATAGATGGCATTGGTGAACATAATGGAATGCGCTTTCGTGCCAATCTAATGGAACATAAAAATGGAATTTCCGGCGTTTATCGCGTTGTTGCGAACCGCCTAATGAGCCTCGAAGAACTGGGCTTTCCCAATGCCCCCGACATTCGAAAACTACTCGCCTATCACAACGGCATCATTTTAGTGACCGGCCCCGCTGGCAGCGGTAAAACCACCACACTCGCCAGCCTGGTGAATGAGCTCAATCAATCACGTCAGGAGCATATCATTACCGTTGAGGACCCCATCGAGGTCATGCAGGAATCTGCCAATAGCATCGTGACCCAACGACAAATTGGCGACCACACACAGTCCTTTCACACCGCGCTCAAATCCGCGTTGCGGGAAGATCCCGACATTATCGTCATCGGCGAGATGCGTGATTTGGAAACCATCGAAATGGCGGTCACCGCAGCCGAAACCGGGCATCTAGTCATCGCCACCATGCACACCCGTGATGCCATTTCGACACTCAATCGCCTACTGGATGTATTCCCGCCCCGCCAGCAAAGTCAAATTCGTGCAATGACCGCAGGCTCCTTACGCGGCATACTCTGTCAGCGACTCTTACCTAGCGTAAATGATGAAGTCGTGCTCGCCTGCGAACTATTGGTCAATACCAACGCTGTCGCCAATATTATACGAGATGGGAAACAAACTGGCCTCAATAACGTAATGCAATCTGGCAAAAAATATGGTATGCGCACGATGAACGACTCGGTGAAAGAGTTGCTCGAAGCGGGCAAGATCTCAGCAGAGACCGCAGCCACACACACCTACAACACCGAAGACTAAACCCTGCTCATTCAAAACATCCCCACAGTATGAACGATTTAGATACACTACTCACTGACATGCTGGAACGAGGCGGCTCCGACCTCCACCTATCAGTCGGTGCCCGACCGAAAACACGCATTGATGGCCTGATCCACCCACTCAGCGATCAGCCTATTCAAGCAAACGAAATGGAGGCGATGCTACAAGCAGTCACACCGGAACATCGTTGGCGGGCCTTTCTCGAAAGCCACGACACCGACCTCGCGCATGAAATTCCCGGAAAGGCGCGTTTCCGGATGAATCTTTTCAGAAACAGCAAAGGGATGGCCACAGTGCTACGCCAAATCCCCTCCCGTATCGCTAGCATTGATGAACTTGGGCTACCGCAAGCGCTGAAAAAGATTGCGAACTATACTGAAGGACTCGTGTTGGTCACTGGACCTACTGGCAATGGAAAATCCACCACACTCGCAGCGATCATTGATGAAATAAATGAAAGCAGCCAACGCCAGATTATTACCCTCGAAGACCCCGTCGAATTTGCCCATCAGGATAAAAACAGTACCATCCTGCACCGTGAAATTGGCGAACACTCGCATTCATTTACCGCAGGTCTCAAAAGTGCCATGCGCGCAGACCCCGATGTAATCCTAATCGGAGAAATGCGTAGTATGGAAACAATTCGGCTCGCTCTCAATTGCGCCGCAATGGGTATGCTGGTATTCGCCACCTTACATACCAATAGCGCAACTAAGACCATTGATCGGATCATCGATGCATTTCCTTCAGATGAGCAGAATCAGGCCCGTATCATGCTCGCCGAATCTTTGCGAGGCATCGTATCTCAACTGCTGTGTAAGCGCAAAGATGGAGGGCGCATCCCAGCCCACGAAATCTTACTCAAACATGGATCACTGCCCAATTGTATACGTAATAGTGCCCACTCCAGTATCCGTAATATTATCGATCAAAACCGCAGCGCAGGTATGGTCTCTCTAGATGTATCGCTTCGCAAACTGCTCGATGATGACATCATTACGATGGAAGAAGCTTATATGAAAGCGAGCGACAAAGCTCAGTTTAAGCCCAATTAAAGTAGGCAGCAACTGAAGATAACTGGTTTCCATCAACCCAGCCCCCGTATGCGCTAAGGTGACTCATCTGCGTCTCTCGCCGTCAATTTAAGAAAATACGATGAATCATCTAAAAGCGTCACTTCCACGACATATCGGCCCTCGCTAGATTCATAGGCTTCTAGACGTGTCCAGGGCCCCTCCACTCTCGAAGCTCCCATCCCGTAAAAGGTAATGGTCGCCTCCTCTGTTGACGGCTGATACTGCGAATCCACTGGAAAACTAAGACGTAACTTATTATCCCCAACACTCGTATCTGGGTACCGTGCACTGCCGAGATCAGAATGCCCAGGATCCAGGCCCATAATCATTTCGAGTAAATTCGGCAAACGATCGCCATCCGGATCTGCTTCACGAAACGCAGCTGCGCCAGATAATTCGGGAAAATTCATCAGCCAGGTTTCATAAGGAGTGCTGTCGATCGTGTCCCCCGCAAACTGATTAACAAAAGCAAGCACTGCTGCAGAGCCATTTGGCCCACTGCCATGATAGGCTCGCGGCCAATAGTGCCCAATCCCCTCCAGTAGAACATAAGAACTGGTCGCATTTACGACTTCGACGTTCGCACCACTCAATTCAGACTGAATCTTAGTGAAGTCAGGCATGAAAGACAAGCTGCCCGCATTACGAAGCGCTACAGCCGACATATACTCCGACAGTACACCAAAATGATAAAGGTGGTCAGCATCCCCTGTTCCAGTGATAGGATTTACTTTAGGATCGTCCGCGCCATGCATGTGCAACAAAGGTACTGTCATAGGCCAAAGACTATGCTCAATCACGCTCTCATTATAATAGGCCCCATAGGGTACCGCAGCAGCGATCAGATCAGCATGATCGCAGAGCATGCGATAGGTCATCAGCGCTCCAGCCGAAAAACCCGTAATGGCGAATTTAGCCCGAGTGGGCGCAATCGTCGCGATGTCGGCCACTACTGCCAACAAATAGTCGGCATCACCTCGACTCCCCCCAAGCGGATCTGCAGCATCCCACGACGAAACGCTCGCGATACCAGAGCTACCATTTGCATAGATCACGATCACATCATCGGCGGCACTCTCCTCTTCGAATTGTGCCATATTTCTAAAGCCTTCAGCATCAAAAGTTGCCGGATGTAGTGCTAATAAAACCTGTATAGGCTCACTTCGCACAGCATAATCCTCAGGCAAATAAGCAAGGTACTCCCGATTTTGAACAGTTCGCACATGTCGCATATGTGCGGACAGCATGTGGTTGAACGCGAGCAAACAAAGTAAATAGCCCCAATGGCGTAATAAAACAGCCCAGCGGCATCGCAGCCAGGTACTCAGCCACAGGCGCCCCCAATCGCAAAACAGATGCTGTCGAAAACAAAGCATACTGTATTAAAGCGTTCTCAAGGAGAAAAAGTTGCAGTGGATGTGCTCATCAAGTCAGCATTCAGATCAATGAGTAATCACTTTGATACTATTGTCACTTAAAACTAAGACTGACTCACTTGATCAATCGCTTCAAGTTCCGCCTGCGTAAATGAATCTGCCTCGATCGCAGCAATATTGTCTAGAACCTGTTGCGGACGGCTTGCTCCGATAAGAGCCGAGGTCACTACAGAATCACGAAGTACCCACGCCAACGCCATTTGGGCCAAACTTTGCCCACGCGCCATTGCAATCTTGTTCAAGGCATGAATCCTGTGCAAATTTTCCTGCACAGTATCTGATTTTAAGAAACCAACCTGCTTCGCCGCCCGGGAATCAGCAGGAACATGCTTCAAATATTTATCGGTCAACTGCCCTTGCGCCAAAGGACAAAAAACAATCGAGCCGATACCTTCCTCATCCAAGACATTCGTTAGTCCATTTTCAATCCAACGGTCAAAAATATTATAACTAGGCTGGTGAATTAAACAGGGAGTACCGAGTTCACGCAAAATTCGAACGGCTTCACGAGTCTGTTCTGCAGAATAAGAAGAGATACCGGCATAAAGCGCCCGCCCCGAGCGCACTGCCGTGTCAAGTGCCCCCATCGTTTCCTCCAGCGGCGTATCGGGATCGTATCGATGACTATAAAAGATATCGACGTAATCGAGGCCCATACGGTCAAGACTCTGATCGAGACTAGCCAGCAGATATTTGCGGGAGCCCCACTCACCATAGGGACCATTCCACATATGATATCCAGCCTTAGTTGAAATAATGAGCTCATCCCGATAAGGCTTAAAATCTTGCGCAAAGATCTTTCCAAAATTCAATTCCGCAGAGCCAGCCGATGGCCCGTAATTATTCGCAAGATCAAAATGTGTAATACCATGATCAAAGGCGGTATGCAACATGGCGCGCGCATTGTCAAAATCGTCGACATCGCCAAAATTGTGCCAGAGTCCAAGCGAAATCTTGGGTAATTTCAGGCCGCTACGCCCACAGCGGGCATATTGCATTTGATCATAGCGAGTGGCTGCGGCAGTGTAAGACATAGATTAAGGGAGGCCTGAGGTGAAGTGTATGAATTAAGGCACCTGTCCAGAGAACGTCAGGAAACAAAGCGCGGAGGTAATTTCAATGCGTGGCATGCGGCACGCATCATAGTATGCGCATCAACTTTGGCACCAGACCAAATCTCAAGTGAACGACCCCCCTGATGCACCAGCATAGAAAGTCCATTCGCAGCCTCAAGGCCCCGCTCACGAGCCTCTTGCAGTAAACGAGTCGTGTCAGGATTATAAATCATATCATACACGACCCAATTGTTAGCAAGCATAGCAACATCGAAGGGGGCAGGATCTGTATCTTTCAGCCCCAACGAAGTGGCATTCACCAAAATACCATGTTCTGGCAGATCCGTGGGTGGCTCGCTAAGCGCAAAGGCTTGCACGCAATCGCCTCCCGGCATAGCCTCGACAACACGTATCAATTGCTGCAAGCGCTCCACACTGCGATTGCCAATATACAGACGATGACAGCCCTCCAACACGCATTGCACGGCTGCCGCACGAGCGGCACCACCTGAGCCCAGAAGTATGACATTAGCTCCTTTGAGCGAGACCCCAAGATCGGCTTGCAAAGCTTGTTTGAGGCCGTAGCCATCGGTATTAAATCCATTATATCCGTGCTCCCCCCAGACCAATGTATTGACAGCCCCCATACGCTCACCGTCAGGCGAAACGCCGGCAATTAAATCCATGGCCTGAACTTTATGAGGAATCGTTAGATTCAAGCCCAGAAAATTACGCTTAAAAAATAAAGGTATCGCAGTTGCAAAATCCTCTGGAGCAATATCGAAGCGATAGTAAGTCCAGTCATTGAAACGTGAATCAGCCTGACGCATTTTAGCGATAGCCGCATTGTGCATGGCAGGACTTACTGAATGCTGAATCGGGTGCCCGATGACTGCCAGTGAAGTGCCCTCGAACTCTTGGGTATCAAGGTCTGCTAAAGTGTAGGTAAATTCAGTCAAAACTAAAATAGAGTTAAAACAGCGGCTACCGCGAAGGCGAAGAAAGCAATCTATGCAGGTGCCGGAGCTTCTTCTCCAGCAAGACTCCCCTTATCATCATCTTCCTTGTTCACTTTCTTAGGCTTATCATCACTGCCCTCATCCTCTTCAGGTTCCTCAGCAACTATCTCACGCTTAACAATGGGTGAACGCATTTCACCGTGCTCAATGATCTCAAGCACATGAACACCGTCAATCGTTTCGTGTTCGAGTAAGGACTCAGCAATCACATTCAGCGCATGCCGCTTATCATTAATAATTTCAAGTGCTCGGGCATATTGTTGCTGAATCATATCCCTCACAATTTGGTCAATTTTCTGAGCGGTTTCTTCACTATAGTTCTTCGCACTCACACCGCCATGCCCCATATAGCCACCACTCTGATTCTCTCCCAAAGCGACCATACCAAGTTCTGACATGCCCCAATCGCACACCATATGCCGGGCCGTGCGACTTGCCATACTAATATCGCCCGAGGCACCACTAGTGATATCCCCTAAGACAATCTCTTCAGCGGCGCGGCCACCCAAGGTGCAGCAAATATCATCGATCAGACGACGCTTTGAATGATTCAACGTATCCTTCTTAGGCATGAACATGGTAGAGCCAAGACTTTGCCCCCGTGGAATGATCGTCACCTTATGAACCGGCATATGCCCGTCATCCAGGACCCCCTTAATCAAGGCATGCCCCGCTTCATGATAGGCAATAATCTTGCGATCTTCCTCGTCCATCAATTTGCGGCGTTCGCGTCCAAAAGAAATCTTATCACGCGCCTCATCAATATCGTTCATCTCGACGGCTTTCTTATTATAACGCGCAGCAATGAGCGCCCCCTCATTTAAGAGGTTGGCTAGATCGGCCCCAGAAAACCCCGGAGTATTACGGGCGACGTGCTCGAGATTCACCTCTTCAGAAAGTGCAATTTTCTTAGCATGCACCTGCAAGATTTCACGACGTCCATTCAAATCCGGCAAATCGATCGTGACCTGACGGTCGAAACGCCCCGGCCGCAGTAGTGCATTATCCAAAACATCAGGACGATTGGTTGCGGCGATAATAATCACACCCTCATGACCGTCAAAGCCGTCCATTTCAACCAATAGCGAGTTCAAGGTTTGCTCCCGCTCATCATTACCACCTCCCACGCCAGATCCGCGCTGACGGCCCACTGCATCAATTTCGTCAATGAAAACAATACAAGGAGCATTCTTGCGGCCTTGTTCAAACATATCACGCACGCGTGCGGCACCGACCCCAACGAACATCTCTACAAAATCAGAACCACTGATGGAGAAGAAAGGAACCTCGGCCTCGCCCGCTACAGCCTTAGCCAAGAGCGTTTTACCTGTGCCCGGAGGGCCGACCATCAAGACGCCCTTAGGAATGCGCCCGCCGATACGCTGAAATTTCTTAGGATCTTTAAGGAAATCAACCACTTCAGAAACCTCTTCTTTGGCCTCATCACAACCAGCAACATCCTTAAAATTAATCGACCCCTTCTCACGAGTTAACATCTTAGCCTTGCTTTTGCCAAAATTCATTGCGCCCTTGCCAGCACTTTTCAACTGACGCACGAAGAGGAAATAAAGTAATCCAATAATTAAGAGGAAGGGCAGGAAGCTAATCAACACATCCTGTAAGCCAGTACTCGCACGTTTTTCCGTAAGCACTTCACGCACCAGTAAAAAATCATCCTCAGTCAAGCGCCCGCGAGCGGAAAAGCGAATCTTAGCAGGCAATTCTTCACCAGTCGTCATGCCATCTGATGTATGCAGCAGTGCGGGGTTAGTCATTTCACCGCTAATGACATACCCGTCGCGACCATACGAGGGTTCGGGCTCCATGACGCCATCGCCTTCAGCGATGTGCCCCGCTTTAACAGCCACAACGAGCTCGCTGATGGTCAATTGCTTGACATTGGTTCCGGTGCCAGGATTGGCGAACCAAATCGTTAAAATAGCAGCAACGATGACCAGATAGACGAGCAACACCTTAGGCTGAAAGCGCTGAGGTGAGCCGTTATTACCGGGTTCGTTCTTTTTTGGCTTGTTGTTCTCTGATGACATGAATGGGTCAAAGTGGTTTTCTTGATTGGTAAGTCAACCTAAGAGCCGTCTTCGTTGCAGAGTGAATTTTATAGCTCTCTGCGGGGGGAAATCCCGGCACCCAGATGATTTCCTCGGAGGCGTTAAGGACAAGCGGAAGAATTTTTCGTTCCTCGAATGGAATCCTTCGGTCAATAAACCAGTCTTTTAGCTTTTTACGCCCTGGCGCCCCCAACGGATGGAAGCGATCCCCCGGCTGCCAGGCACGTAATTGAAAAGTGCTCTCGTCATCATAATGGATCACCGCTTCGATCCGCGGGTTGACTCCTCCGGATTCCACCCATTGCCGCAGTTCTGGGCTCAACTCCACGACTTCAGCCTCAATAAAAGCGCCAGTTGAAAGTAAAACTGGCTCACTCAGCTCTAAAATCGCAGGTTGCAGAGCCGATCGCTCCTGAAACAGGTCCTGATGCTCCCACTTGAGCACTTCCGAATCCACAACTAAATAGTGCGCACCCGCGCTCATGCGATAATCTGTGCGTTCGCTCCGTAAAGTTTCGATCAATATATCCATGGCCGGCGCCCCCACAGAACCAATTAACCCGTGCCCATTCAGCCATTCAGTCAGCGCACGCCGCAGCAAGGCAACTGGAACAGCACACAATAAAGCGCGCGGCAACTCCTGCGCATGTGTATATGCCTGCGGCAAATAATGACGCGCCAACAAGTCTAAAGCTGCGGCATCTTCTTCCAGCAAACGACGACTACGCGCAGCTCCCACTACAGGATCACGCCCCAGGGCTTCGGCCAAATCAGGAATAATTTCCTGTCGCAAGGCATTGCGCGCAATACTAACATCCTCATTGGAACGATCCTCGCGCCAAATTGTAGAGGTTGCATGCAGGGCCATGCGAATATCTCCTGCCCTCAGATGCAACAAGGGGCGCAGGTGCGTGGGTTGCCCCTCAAACACGGCAACTGGACGGGGAGCTGCAAGTCCATCTGAGCCACAGCCTCGTGCCATACGCTGTAACTGAGTTTCTAAAATATCATCGAGCTGATGACCAAATAAAATATAGCGACAGTGCTGCCTTTGGGCTGCTTTACGCAAAAAGTCCAATCGCAGTGCACGCGCGGTGGTCTCGGTAAAAGCAGCTTCATAGTCCGGTCGATAATCACATAAGAAGGGTACATCAAAGGCCTCAGCCAATGACTCCACAAACGCCGCATCCGCATCTGAATCTTCCTCACGCCAACGATGATTATAGTGA
The DNA here is from genome assembly GCF_031127905.1 of Thalassobacterium sedimentorum. Lineage (GTDB taxonomy): Bacteria > Verrucomicrobiota > Verrucomicrobiia > Opitutales > Coraliomargaritaceae > Thalassobacterium > Thalassobacterium sedimentorum. Next base: position 30,437 of record NZ_JARXIC010000004.1, read on the forward strand.
GCAACATGCAAATTCAAACCAAGCTCCTCGGCGCATGCCACCAAAATACAGAGCATGAACACCGAATCAGCCCCTCCGGAGCAAGCAACCAAGACCGGACCGGCCCCTTGAAGGTGCCCCCGGGTCGATGGCTCAATCGACGCATCACCAAATCGCCGTTGCAGAGCGACAGCATGGGATGGCCAATCAATCAATTGCGAAGTATTTGACATGACAGCAACTCACAAAAGAGAACGATCGATCCGGATGCGAGATTTTGCTGCGACGAAATGACTGATTTTTACGGATTGATCCACTCGCCAATCTCACACCTGCCTCCGAGCGCAGGTATGCTCAGAATACGGTAATAATGAGTGCCCGCCATCAGCAACTTAAGTCGCCAGATAAGTATGCCCACGCAACAGCTCCGCATACTCATCCAACATGCGAGTCCCCTCTCGAGGCTTAATTTCATCCGCCTTTGTAGCGCGATCGATCTGCTTCTTCATCAAACGCGTAAGAATATGACCATCATACTGAGTAAAACCAATCACATCATTAACTGTGAAGCCCTTAATACTATCCTCGATATAGAAACCGTCCTCTTCATCATCTTCCAGAAAAACGTGCACTTCATTCACACGGCCAAAAAGATTGTGCAGATCGCCCATAATATCCTGATAAGCTCCCACTAAGAAGACCCCCAGGTAATACGGATCCTTAGCTTTCAACTCATGTAGCCGAATCGTGTGCCGTATGTCTTCAACATCCGTAAAACTAGAGACCTTCCCCTCACTATCACAGGTAATGTCCACCAAGGTCGCATCCACATCCGGAGACTCATTCAGACGATGCAACGGAGCAATAGGAAAGAGCTGTTTACAGGCCCAATGATCAATCAGAGACTGAAAGACAGAGAAGTTACAAACGTACTGTTCCGCCATCATTTGAGGCAGACTTTCCAACTCTTCAGGCGTATAACTACTATGCTTAGCCTGCTCGCACAGCTGCTGACAAATCGCCCAATAAGTCGAATCAGCCTGAGCGCGCTCCGCGAGGTCCAAATAGCCCAAACTAAAGAGATGATTGGCCTCCTCCTTCTTCTGAACAGCATCGTGATAGCGCTCTAATGGCGTGGAACCATGCTCATTATCCAGATTTGCCTGCAAATCACGCAGGACCGGATTGAGTTTTTTACGCTTCGGCGCAGGTTTGGGAGGCACTGCGGTCTTAGAAATTCGATCACATACCTCAGTAATCAAAATTGAGTGCGGCGCCACAATCGCACGTCCACTCTCGGTCACGATATCGGGCACATCAATTTCAGCGTCCTGGCAAACAGTTTTAATATTATAAACGACATCCCGCGCATACTCGCGCATGGTGTAATTCATTGAACTCTCGTAATTACTACGGGAACCATCGTAATCAATCCCCAGCCCTCCCCCGACATCCATCAGTTCCATTGGGAAGCCCATTTTGGCCAATTCACAGTAAAAACGAGCCGCCTCTACAGTGGCTTTTTTAATAGTCTGAATATTCGGCACCTGGGAGCCGATGTGAAAGTGAATTAAGCGCAGACTCTCCGTTAAGCCCGCACGCTTCAGGCGCTTAGCCGCATCTATAATCTCCGGACTAGTCAGTCCAAACTTAGCATCTTCCCCCGATGAACTGGCCCACTTCCCTTCGCCAACAGTCGACAACTTAATGCGGAAACCAACACGCGGAGTCACACCCAGTTTTTTAGAAATTTGAATGATGCGCGGCACTTCGCTGAGTTGCTCAACAACCAAATAAATTTCCTTGCCCAGACGTAGGCCCTGCAGCGCCAAACGAATAAACTCATCATCCTTATAGCCATTGCAGATAATCAAAGACTTGGGGTCTTTATGCATCGCTAAAGCAATCATCAGCTCAGGCTTACTGCCGCACTCCAGCCCATAATTAAATGGCTTCCCAGCATCCTGAATCTCTTCAACGACCTCGCGCAATTGATTGACCTTTATCGGGAAAACGCCCCGGTAACGTCCTTCATATTTCTCATCCTGAATGGCTGCTCGGAAAAGCTCATTGAGTTCAATCACACGCGTATGTAACAGGTCCTGAATACGTACCGTCAATGGTGGCTTGAGTCCCTTCTGAGCAGCCTCCTTGACAATGTCATGAATACGAATACTGCGTTGATCACGCAAGGGATGCACCTGCATAAACCCCTCGGAATCCACCGAGAAATGGCCACCGCCCCATCGCTTCAAACCGTAGTAATTTTCGGAATCCGCCACCGTCCAGCGCGGCCTAATGTCTTTGTGCGAAGCTGTCATAATATGTACCGCTTAAGGGTTAGCGGATGTATCGCGCGTCTATCTACAACACGAAACAACCAATGAATGAGCTATTATATATAGCATGTAAACAAAGAGTCATGTAAGCAACATGTTCACTTACAACATGGTTACGAAGAACTTCGTTTACGAACATTAAAGCCCTCAGATCAACTCAGAATATGCTTCTGCCTGCAACAGAGCCTCAATCTGCGAAGCATCCAAAATGCGAATCTTTAAAAGCCAGCCCTCTTGGTATGGGTCACTATTTAACAACTCTGGCTCTGAATCCACGTTATCGTTTACTTCCAAAACTTCCGCGTCTAAGGGCATATACAGGTCCGAGGCAGCCTTGACACTTTCAACAACCCCAAACGTGTCCCCTGCACTAAAAGAGTCACCAACTGAAGGAAACTCGACAAAAGTAATATCGCCCAAGCTCTCTTGCGCGTAATCAGTAATGCCAACTGTGGCTGTGCCGTCCGCGTGGACCTGAATCCACTCGTGATCTTTAGTATATTGAAGGGCTTCAGGAACTTGGCTCATTAAATCGGAGGAAAATACAGCAATAAAGAAAAGCGAGACAGAAAGTCGAACAAGTGTAAATCAGATGCAAAAATTACTGAAATACCCCTAATTACTGGGCATCAAAGAAAGCAATAATTTGCTCGATGATGTATCGATGCTCCAAAGGAGTGATCTTTCCCATTTCGAGTTGCTGGTCCGCAGCCAATGCTTGCTGCGCCATGCGCTCGAAAGGATCGGCTCCAGTCGAATGAGGCACAAGACCACTCTTCATTTCAGCCTTCATAGTACCCGGCTCTAAATCTACATAGTACCCGAGGTCTTCCTGTAGGCCAAAACGCACGAAGTTTTCAGCCTTATCATTAGGCACTGGTGTAAAATACTTCACCGCAGAATTGTATCCCTCTTTTTCAAGACGAATTTCATGCGCCATCTTACGAGGCAAGGCGACCTCCATCGGAGTGATGCCCCGAGCCTCACCATTGATATAAACGCTGGCTTCGTTCGGAAAAGAAAGAATAACAACATTCTGAGGCACGCCGCGCTCAAAAGAGGCACAACCTGCGAAAAGGAAGGCGCAGAGAGAAACAGAAAATAAGGTAAGGTATGGGGAAACTTTCATGCTAATTAGCTTAATATTATAGAATTTGTGCGAAGCATATCGGCTATACTAAAATACGGTCAAGACTTTAGCATAGTTAGATATAAGAATCTCAGCACACAGTTTATCTAAATAATACTTGAAACAAAATGTAAGCGCGCCATCAAGGCTACTTATTCGTGCGCTTGTAATCTACAGGTCAACCAAATGGTATGACAACAAGATGCACCCTGATAATGATATTCGCTTTCATCTTAGCCATCGCCTTTACAATTGGCATTTCCGCTCTCTGCTCGGTCTTAGAAGCCATGATCCTGAGCACCACAACTGCTGAAATCGAGGGATTAAAAAAGTCTCACCCGAAACGGGGGCAAAAGCTGGAAAAGCATAAGCTGGGCTTAGAAGAAACCAGTTCCGCGATTCTCAGCCTCAACACCATAGCCAACACCCTGGGTGCCACCATGGTCGGCGGCCTCGCCGTGCAGATGTGGCCAAGCGATCATAACATACTGCTCAAGGTTTCCAGTGCGATGGCTTTGGCAATTCTGTTTTTCTCTGAAATCATCCCTAAGAATGTGGGTGTGCTCTACCGCCCCACCTTACAACCGATCCTAATATTTCCACTGGTCTGGCTATGCGCGGTGATGACCCCCATCTCAAGCGTGGTCGGTTTTGTGGTACGCTTCACTCTGCGCCCGCAAAAAAGCACGACCGATAGCGATGAAGAAATTCTACTATTAGCAGAAAAAAGTGCGAAAGAAGGCACTCTCACAGCCAATGAGCGCGACATGATCAATAACGCACTCAGTCTGGATGAATTACTCGTCAATCAAATCATGACCCCGCGCACCGTCGCCTACGTGATCGATGGACAGGAAACGATCGCGGCATTACTGGAAAAAAGTAAGGACATCCCTTTTGCTCGTATCCCGATCTATGAAGAGCACACAGACAATATTACCGGTATTGTGCGCCGTCGGGATATATTGGGCGCCATGGCTGAAGGGCAACAAAGCCGTCAGATTAAGGAACTGGCGAACGAGGCAATCTTCGTGCCAGACAATGCCACCGCCTCTGATGCCCTACAGACGTTTCTGAAAAACCATCAGCAACTTGGAATCGCAGTTGATGAGTTTGGATCAATGTCGGGGGTAATCACGATGGAAGATGTTATTGAGCATATAATTGGCCAGGAAATTTTTGAAGACGATGATCCGGCAGTCGATATGCGTGAACTCGCCCGCCGACGTCAATTCGCAGAAAAGCGCAAACAACGCCGGGATCATTAGCCGGTTTTCACGCGCTCCAAATGTTCAATATAACGCATTAAAGCTCCTTTAAGGTCTTCCAACATCACTGGTTTTGTCACAAAATCATCCATTCCAGCATCCCGGCAAGCCTCTCGTGTCTCGCCCAAGGCATTCGCGGTTAAGGCAATAATATAAGGCTGAACCGCCACTGGCAGTTCTTCTCGAATCTCGTATGTAGCGGCAATGCCATCCAGCTCAGGCATTTGCAAATCCATAAAAATCAATTCAAACCCATCTGATTTCATTAGATCGACTGCCTCACGACCATTTCTGGCCCATTTTGCCGTCAAGTCCAAGCGCTCGAGAATTTTTGTGGTTAGCTTATAATTCGTCGGATCATCTTCCGCGACTAATATACGTGGAGCTATTTTAAATTCCAACGCAGCGCGATCTAACGAGACTCGACGCACATTTAAACAGTCCGTCTCTGAGGGCACAGCATCTGCAATAAATAAGGTGAAGCAACTCCCCACCCCAAACTCACTCTCGACAGTGATTTCACCGCCCAGCATTTCCACCAAACGACGGCTAATTGCGAGCCCCAGCCCGGTCCCACCATATTTACGAGTCGTCGACGAATCTGCCTGTGTGAACGCAAGAAAAACATCGTCGATCTTATCTTCAGGAATTCCAATTCCAGTATCGCGCACTGATACGTAATGCCGCCCCTGCCCACCCACATCACTGCCCGGCGTCGACCAAGCTCTAATATGGATTTCTCCACTGGCAGTGAACTTCACCGCATTACTAATCAAATTATTCAGAACTTGCTGTAATCGGGTGCGATCAGAATAGATCTCATCGGGCACAGAATGATCGATGTCCACAGAAAGTGCCACTTGATTTCGCTCTGCACTCAGCTTAAAGATACCTGCAACCTCTTGCACAACTTCCTCGAGGCAAACAGGTTCAAGCTCTAATTGTACCTTACCTGCCTCAATTTTCGACAAGTCCAAAATATCATTAATCAGCTCCAGCAAGATATTACCAGAACTCCGAATCGAATCCAAATCTCCACGTTGCTCTGCATCCAAATCTGTATCCTGCAACATCTCACTGAATCCTATAATAGAATTTAAGGGCGTCCGAATCTCATGACTCATCGTTGCTAAGAAGGCACTCTTCGCCATATTCGCTTCCTGCGCCGCATCGGCCAACTTGCGGGAACGCACTGTCGCCAGCTGCAGCTCCCTGGTTCGCTTACGAACCTTTTCCTCAACCTCTGCATAACTACGCCTCAACTTCCCTGTCATATCATTAAACGCACGCGCTAAATCATCGAGTTCGCTCTTTCCGGTCGCAGCCACCTGTAAATTAAAATTACCACCCGCCACGGCATTGAAGCTTTTGCGCAATTGATTAATCGGTCGACTAATACTGACAGAAAACCAAATAGAGAGACTGACAGAACTAGTTAACAAGATGACCGCGGATCCCCAATAGATAAATACCAGATGCTCACTTTGTCGCTGGCTCTGCTGCTGTCCTCGTTCAATCAAGCGGTTCACCATATCGCGCAATCGTGCTCCATGATTTTCCAGTAACTCAACAGCCTCCGTTTCTGCCTTGGCAGCCACAATAAATTCGATCGAAACCGCACTCAGCCCTTGAGAAATATCATACAACAATTCTCGATAGGCCTCTTCCTCTGGCAGCTCGACTTCGTCAAGTAAACCCAAAAATTTCGAAATTGCCTCGCTATAGGCCACCTGTGCAATGCGAAAATTCGCTTGAAAACGACTCAAATCATTCTGCAATAGCAAATCACGGTCGATCACACTCACAGCCCGATTCAACCACCCCCACAACTGGCCATTCATCAGTAATAGATCATCCATTAACAGATGTGCCTGTTCAAAACCTTTGCCGGTGCCCAAGCCTTCGTGCTGCTCCATCAATCGCTCCTGCACCTGCTGATTCATCGCACCAAACCGAACGACATCCTCACGCACCTGTTGGTCCAACTCGGATAAAAAGTCCTTACTGGCAACTAAGCCGGAAAACACTTCGCTAAATTCATTCACACGCTCCAACATACCATTCACGAAAATGGACTCTACCTGATCCCCTTCCGCCAGAACTTGAGTAAGCGCCCGCGTCGTCGCCGCAAGTGAATCCCTTACATAGGAAGCCCCGGTCAGGCGTTCCTGATATATACGATGACCAATCACCACATTCGAGATCTCACGCGAAACGACGTGAAGCAAATTCAGCCTACGCTCCTGATGTTGCACCTCATCCATTACATAGCGACTGAGCCCTAGAAAAACAGCAAAGAGCAGTATAGCTCCTGCTAAGGCAATCGCGATCTTAGTTGAGATTCTCATAGTATTTCGGGAGCATGTTCAGACACTTCCTCAATCAGAATCGCCTGCCCACCTGACATCTTAGAAATTCGTATGACCGTTTGCATCTGCCATGGCAAGCCATCTTCCATACCTCCATTGACCCGAATCATTTCGACATGCTCATAAAAAGGATCCACAAAACTAAAATCAGGAAGCACTCGATACATAACTGAGGTCTCTTCAAGCGAGGCCAATCCAGCCTGTCGAATACAGGCAAGCATGAATTCCAAGGCATATAATTTAACCTCCGCCTCATGATTCCAGGTGCCCGCAAGGTCTAGGTAGCGTGCCTTAAGTTCTTTAAAATACGCGCTACGCCCCTCATCCACACAGGGTCCCCCCATGAAATACACGTCATCGCTAGCCGCTCCAATCTTAGCGAATAAATCCGGCACTTGAGAATTCTGCGTCGCAATCACCCCCAAATAACCACCTTGACGCAAATGATCCACCAATATGATACATGCCTCTGGTGGGCAACCGGCAAGCAGTATCGCCTCCGGATCAGCCGCCACGATGCGCTTTACTTTCCGACGCAAATTTTCCAAGTTTAAATCCAAATCAAAGGTCTCTTCCGAAACATCAAAACTAGAAAACGGCACTAAGGCCAGCCCCGCATCGATCGCCAAATTCTCCGCAATTTCTTTCTGCCGGATGCCTTCTTCGGTACCATAAGCCATCACTAATACTGATTGTATATGCCTGATCTCACGTAGATGTTTTAGCAAAATAGGTAAGCTTTGCTCTGGTAAAGGTACCCCCAACACCCCGAGACTATTCGCGCTCTGAATCACTTGGTCGAAACCATAGTGCACATAAAAAACACCGCTGCCATCCAGCACACGAGCAGCTGCAGTCACAGTGCTGTCTCCCAGCGGGCCAATCACATAATTCACACCATCCGTGGTTAAATCGTGCGCGACCGAAGTCGCTTTGGAAGCATTAAAAGCATCGTCTACAATGATCAGTTCAATCTTGACGCGTTGCCCCTGCACCAAAAAGCCTCCTCTATCGTTATAATAATCCGCTATGACTTGCGCACAACGTACAGTCGCCAAGCCCCAAGGTCGCGCAGGGCCCCTTAAAGAAGCAATGACACCCACCCTCAACACTGGTTCTTCATCTGCCAATTGTGGGCGACAGCCGGAAAACCCACTCACCCAAAATACTGCAATGAATAGCAAAAGTAGCGAATGCATCAGACGGCTCATTCTTGCAAATAGAGGATGATACGATCGTGCACCAAAAAGGCAAAATCCAAGCGCCCATCCCCATTTAAGTCAGCCGTCACCGTCTCGCGCGGCTCTAGCTTGCCTCCGGTGCGCCCCTGATAGTGCATATTTTGCTCAAAAATCTCCCAAAACATTTGGCTACGCACGCCGAGCTCACTTCCGCGTAGGATTTCTACAACATGCTCGTTACCATCTACAGCGACCAAATCCTGATAACCATCAGTATTAAAATCTGCCTCAACCACATGACTGAAATAAACGTCTTCGAGGTCAGTTTCATAGCGGGTGCCAACTTCACGCTCCCAGCTATCTGCACTCGCAGCATAATACCAGAAACGATCATCACCATAGAGTAAGTACGCCTGCGAATGCTCTGCTCCATCACCAAATTTCGTCCAACCTGAAAGCGCGATGGAGCCAGCAGCTTCCGTGTGGCGGTATCGCAGAACGCCATCTTCATCACGACTCAGAAATTGTAACTCGCCTTCCTTAGGCACATAGAACACTAGGCCCTGAAGTTGGCCGTCCGAATCTAAAGAAGGAATCACCGCCGCAATAGTATCACTACTGCGGCGCGCATTAAATTGATCCACCATCTCCAGCTCTCCAGCACGATAGCGAATCGCACGCGCAAAGCCTGCACGCGCAGCTACTAACTCGTTCACGCCGTCGTCATCAACATCAATCACTGATACCTGAGAGGACGAAATATCCTTAAGTAAACTCTCTCGCACACTTGAGCGCTCACAGACAATCTCTAATGCATAGGCATCTTCACCCGATTTCGGCGCCAGTAGTATCGGCGCCTCTCTGGGAACGAAAAGCATCAATCCCGCACCACGTTCACCAAAAATATCCAGTGCACGGATACCGCTCGGCTTACGCCGACCTTCTGTCAGCTTCACCTCTTGCATGACCTCCCACTCAGAATCCATATGCTGACGGTCCATAGGACGCACGATGAGTAACTGCATCCCCTCCTTGGACTCACTAATTAATGCCAGCTCAAAGTATCCATCACCATCCAAATCAACCGCTTCGCAAACTAAAGGCTCCCCCTGTCCGATTGCGAGTAAACGAGGGAAAGAAATTCGACCGCTGGCATCATACTGACTCACCCCCAGCGTCTTTTCCTCCCGACTCAAAGCAATCAATGCATCGCGTTCGGAATCAAAGAAGCGACCAGCAGTCAATGAAGAGATTGCTGAAAATGTAGGGAAGCGCTTGGATGCCATAAAACGTCCATTTTTCTTGAGGAAAATCATCAATTCCGAACCTGCAGGATTCGCAACCTGTAGATCACCTTCACCATCGCCGTTTAAATCACCAAATGCATAGCGCGCAGATTCCTGTGTTTTTTTGAATACCGAATAGATCTGAGGCTGTATCCCTTCCAATGGCATGCCAGCCACCGAATCTACTCCAGTGGTGACCTTAAAAAATTCGAGCGCCCCACTCCGCGAATCGACCGAAACAAAACCTCTCTGCGATTCCGCAGCAAGGGCAGCGTACATACGTACTGGCCGATCAAGTATAAAACGACGCTCCGCTCCAAACCCACCTGCCAGCAACTGCTCGCGCACCACCAGCGATTGTTTCCCCTCTGAAGTCACATAGCAAATTTCACCCAGACCATCTCCGGTGACGTCGACTACCTCCAAATTGAATGGGTTCTCTCCGGTGAGGAAATACACCTCAGCTTCTTGCAACTCATCGGCCTCTCCCTGAGAAAAGACGCGAACCGAATCAGCAGTGAGCAGCACTAACTCAGCCTGTCCATCACCATCCACATCAGTCACTTTTAATGTGCTTTGCCAGCCGAGTGCATCAAAGCCATCAAATTCCTGACTAGTCAACCAATCGCCCGACTCTCCCTGAAAACGAATAGTCAACGGTACATCGCGGGCGGTATAGGCAAGGTCCACTCGTCCATCACCGTTCAAATCTCCCACCCCCAAATCAAACATGGGAAAACCAATGGTAATTTTCTCTGAATCAAAGCCTGCGTCTTCTAATGCTGGTTCCCAACGATCACGCTGCAAACTGCGCTTGGTTTCCATGCGCAGATCTTCTTCATTACGCTGATAGAGCAATTCAATTTGTGCCGTATCATTATTAATAACCGCAAAATCTGAACGTCCATCTCCATCTAAATCAGCGACTTGTAAGGCGCGAGTGGACCAATCCAGTTTAATAACCTTAGGTTCACCAAAGCCAAAGTCAGGACGTCCCTGCGCAGCAAGTATGCTCCCGCAGCAACTAGTGAAAAAAAGCGCCTGCACTGTAAAACTTTTAATCATCATTTCGAATCCTCACGTGCTCGTATGAACGAACGGTTAAATAAGCCATCCTCTGCTTGGTTTGTTTCGGAAATCAAATAAAATGGCAGTGATAAGTCGCGCGGGAGCTGAGTCGTATTCAAGGACGCATCCCCCTGAGCTCCTTGACTCGCCTGAAGCAACGACTGCAACATCGGCAGTAAAAATTTTTCGAGTTCAATATAGGACCGTGCCACTGCATTGGGTTGTGCCAGATGCTCGAACATAGCCTGAGTATCCGCTAACTGCCAGAAACCATCTTCGCTGGACTCAAGACGGCTCAACACCTCCTGCAGCAAGCCCACCCGACCGACACTCAGTATCAATTCGGAGCGCGTGATCACATAGCTGATAGTTCCATTAGAGGCCCCTGCTGGTGCAGCCGTTTGAAAGGAATGAATTCTCTGTCCAGCAAACTCTTGAGTCAGAATTTGCTGGCGCAGCCCCGGAACTAAATCCTTTAATCCCTCTAAAGCTCCAGAGAGCGCTTCCGAATCTTCCAACTCGAGGACGAAAACCTGATCTGGCTCAAGAAGCCCTCCGGCCTCGCGAGCGCTCTCTGCAAGTAATGAAAGAGAAACCATTTCTCCCCCAAAATTCTCCAATACTGCTGAACGAAAATCGATTCCAGTGTTCGTGCGTAAAACCTGCAACTGAGAATCAATCTGTCCACGCAACATCGGACTCGCCGTCATCAATAAATTTTCCAACTGAGTCAACAGCTCGCCTAGATCCAAATTTGTAATTGCAGTGGATAAGACTCCATCCGGCACATAACGCGCTGCTGGCAATGGCTGCTCAGCATAGGTCATCAGGCTTAATAGACCATTCTTTTCACGATAAAGTAGGCCGCTATACAGCTCTAGCCCGGAATCCACTAAATCCCCATTAAGAAAACAAGCCCGCAGGGACTCTAAAGATAGCATTTGATTCAAGCTATCCGGGCTCAAGCCCAACATCATTGCCCCTCCTTGCATCGCTTTATCAATCAAAGCCTCATTCAAAGGAGGCAGGATTGTCTCCAAATTAACATACAACTCGAGATCTCCCCGACCAGCTTCCTCACGCGAACGAATATAGGCGTCGCGATCTCCTAATGCAGCATCTGGCTCGAGTTTAATTGCCTCCACAGCAGCTCTCAATCGGTGTTCAGGAGTGGCCAGAACAAAAATACCGTCAACCAAAGCGTAACCATCCTCAATATAGCTGTTCTCTCCATCAAAGGCCTCATCGAAATAAAGGGTCTCTCCCATAAAAGACTCTTCGATCATGGTATGCTCAATTAAAGGATTTATCTTTTGCTGGCTCTCTGCATTTCGCTCAAATTGTACCTGCATCAACTGCTCAAGCTGTTCAAAGTCTCCGGAATACTCCGCCATGAAAATCAGCTCAGGCCGTTCCGCCTGTTTCAGCATGAGTTCTGGAGCATTATAGCAAGCCAGTGACACCTGCCCAGGAAACAACTCGAACAAAGCATCCACGGTTAAACCAAACTCAAGCTCTAAGACATCCCTAAAGCTTTCCTCCTCCGTCTCGCCAGCCTCTTGTCGCAGCTGCATAATTAAATTTAAAACCTCCTGCAAATCAGAATCTTCCGCCGCTTGCACAAAAGGATGCGTGTCCCATCCTGCATGCATATCAGCCAAGCTGCGCACAGCAATATAGAGATCTGCATCTGCTTCAGTCAATTGGTTCAAAGGCGTGGCTGACAATGTCACTGCTGTCGCCACCAAGCAATATGCGGTCCAGATTTGTTGAATACCCATGTCTAATATCTAATATAAAATGTCTGTGTCGATAAAGAAGACCGAGATTTCGATCAGAGTTCCCATTATAGTTTCAATCATTTTACCTTTGGCGGGCTTAGATAACGAAAGCCTGCATTTGGATTGCGAGGATCAAAAGCATAGGCATCACGATTATCGATGAAGGACTTTAGCGTACCCGAGGAAATTGAAAAACCCAAGCCTTCGGCACCCACCGCAGCAATCTTCATGTTATTGACCCCAACAACTTCCCCCTGAAGGTTAAACAAGGGCCCTCCAGAGTTACCCGGATTAATTTGTGTAGTCGTCTGCAAATATAGACGTCCATTAATCACCCGATTGGCCACGCTAATAATTCCCTCCGAAACAGTGCGATCCAAGCCCAACGGACTGCCAATAGCGAATACAGTTTGACCCTCGCGCAGCCCTTCATCCACCGCTGCAAGTGGTACAGATACAAATGACTCCGACGGTTCAACTTCAATTTTGAGTAATGCTAAGTCTAACTCCGAACTCGTTGCCACGATGCGAACATTATCATAGGTCTGCTTGGTTAATTCATGCTGCCCCTGCTTGAAAATTGTAATCGAGATACGGTGCTCTCCAGCAATAACATGATCATTCGTCACGACATAGCCCGCTTCATGAATCACAAAGCCAGACCCCAAACCAGTGGGCGTTTGCACCAGCCCCACGGCCTCTCCCAACACATCCACCCAATCGCGAATAGTTTGATCACCACGGCCCTCTGACACTCGATAAAGTGTCTGCCCCTGCAGTCCCGGGGCAGCAGTGATCCCCGCCCCCACGTTCCCGGCGTGCCCTGTCTGCACCTGCGCAATCGCAGCTTTGGGCACTGGTAACAAATCAAACCCGAGATCAATATACACTGTATCCGCGCGCTCGACAACGACCTCTCCCGCAACAGTCGCACCATTTTTTAATTCAAGTGAATGGAAGGCCTGTGCCACCGCTGTACTCGTAACAATCAAAACTAAAATACTCAGAAATTGAAGCATGACTGAGACAAAATCAAAATAAGCGCAACACGCCAACAAATTCCCCTGAAAGTAATACTCATTTCCGAAGTTTTCAAAACGCCTGGAACAGAGCTCCCCAAAGCAATTTACTTGAACTCAATACGACAGGTGCACCGCTAACATAGAAGAGCAGAATCGGTCCACCAATGACGTGATTTCGGATTGCACCCATGCACACTTATTCTAAGTTATGTGGCTATGAGCACTGAAACCAACCACGACAGCGAGAAAGACTCCACTCCAATCGAAACAACATTGGAATCGCCAGCCAGTTCAGAAAGACCAGAGAAAATACCAAACGGCGACAAGACAATGGCAATGCTATGTCATTTACTCAGTTTCGTCGGCCTTCTCGGGGTTCCTATCGGCAATATCCTCGGCCCTCTCGTCATTTGGCTGGTCAAAAAAGATCAAGATCCATTCGTAGATGCAACCGGGAAAGAAGTGCTGAATTTTCAAATTACGGCTACGATTTATGGTATCATATGTGGCTTACTGGTCTTTGTCGTTATCGGTCTCTTTTTACTACCAGTATTAATCATCGCCGTGGTTGTTTTAACCATTATAGGTGCACTCAAAGCAAACGAAGGTATATTGTATCGATATCCCTTTACTATTCGTTTCCTTAAATAAAATCGTACGGACCTAATTTGCGTGGCTCTACCGGATTCAACTCTCGATCGTGTACTCGCGGATTTAGACTCAGCGACTGCGAACTACATACGTGATGCACACCAGCAGCTTGACTTCTGTGGGCAACTGGAAGGAGTCACTGCCGATCTCGCCTCAAAACTACTCCCACTGGCTGCAGCCTACTCCGTACATCCGATTTCAGGCATCGCAGTCGGTGCGATCGCAGTGGCCGCATCCGGCAAATTCTATCTAGGCGCCAACCTGGAATTCCAAGGCATGCCACTACATGCCACACTGCATGCAGAACAATCAGCCGTGCTGAACGCATGGATGCACAATGAACATAGTATTTCCGAGCTAGTGGTCTCCGAGACTCCGTGCGGACACTGCCGACAGTTTTTATGCGAACTGTCGAATATGGACACACTTAAACTGCGTATAGACCACGAGATATACTCGCTGAAAGCACTCTTACCGCAGGCCTTCGGCCCCACCCGCCACAAGGGGCACGGCCTACTGGACAGCCCTCCGATCCCACTGGAAGCCGTCAAACCTCAACCACTCACCTCCCAACAACGAGCAATCAACGCCGCTCAACGCAGCTACGCTCCCTACAGTCGCTCTCCGGAGGGATTCATCTTAGAATGTTTAGATGGACAAATATTCTCTGGTCGAGCTGCAGAATCGGCCGCCTTTAATCCCAGCGTGCCCGGAGTGCTGGTAGCACTCAACCAGCGCAATCTCTCCAGTAGTCGCCATGTCGCGATTTCCACCGCAACTGAAGCAAAGTTAGCTACAGCCATCAACAATCCACTGCCTTTTGCCAGCACCCTGATCAACTCAATTTCAAATGCTGACATTCAAGTGGTACAAATGGACGCGCGCTAGCCTCCCCGACCCTAACCTGCATTCAAACCTGAGAAGCATATACGTGGGACTTGCATGCTACTCGTACCTCAGTGCATCGATAGGATCCAGGCGTGAGGCGCGCATCGCTGGATAAACACCGGAAGCAAGCCCGATCAAGCTACTAAACAGAAAACCGTAAAACATCGCAGTCACCGGCATAACACTGATATTCTCTCCCTCAGGGATGAAATCACGAGCCAGCGAGAGTAAGCCAACACTGGCAACCAAGCCCAATAGACCGCCTAATACAGAAATCACGACCGCCTCTGCAAGGAACTGAATAAAAATATCATGACTACGCGCACCGATCGCCTTCCTAACACCGATCTCGCGAATACGCTCACTCACAGAAGCCAGCATCACATTCATAATCCCTATACCACCAACAAGTAAGGAAATACCGGCAATCCCGCCCAACGAATAGGTAAACGAATTCTCCAATTTCTTAAGCTCAGCCAGCTGTTCATCTTGTGTGCGTATTTCAAAATCACTGATGCCTCGATGTGTCTGCGTCAGTGTATTCTCTATTTGCTCGATCAAGTCTGGCATGTCACCGACATCATGTGCGAGAATTTCGATACGATTGACTTCATCATCGCCCTTATAACGAGCCATGGCAGTTGTGGCAGGAATATAGTTATACCGCTCTTCACGATTAAAACGACTTGAGCGCCCCGCAGGAGAGGTCACCGATTCGATTGGCTGAATCTGCCCCACAATCGTATAAACTTGTCCACTCACTCGAACCTGTTCCCCAATCACACGAGACTGCCCAGGAAACAATGCATCGGCAATATAGGCCCCCACCACAATCACTGGACTTTTCGACGCGACATCATAATCTGAAATAAACCGGCCATGCTGAATCTCATTGAGCTTAATCCCGGAATAATCGGGAGTCACCCCCTGCAACAATGCTCCTCGCCGCTGACCGTTCGCAATGAAACGCTCCCAATTCATATCAACTACCGGTGAAACGTAGGCAACCAAGGGAATCGCCTTATCGATCGCACCAATATCACGCCAGGTCATCCCCGGCGAAATTCCTGCAATATGCTGTTGCCATTCAGGCGCTTCCTGAGGATGCACCTCAAGCTTGAGAACCCCTCCGCTACGTTCAAAAGATGCTCGCATATTGCCTAACATGCCCTGCACGATGCCCACCATGGCAACCAGTGCAGCCACTCCAAGTATAATACCACTCATGGATAGTAGCGAACGTACCTTATTCGACCACACCTCGCGCAACCCATTTGCAGCGCCCGTATATATATCACCAACTGGGTTCACAAAGCACTGTCCTCCACAATCTGTCCATCCTGCATACGAATGCGTCGTTTCGCATAGGCTGCCACTTCATCGTCGTGAGTAACCAATGCCAGCGTAATGCCCTCATCCATTAACGAAGCAAAAAGCTCCATGATGCGCCCACGGTTCTTAGTGTCCAGATTACCAGTAGGCTCATCTGCTAAAATGAGACGTGGCTGATTAATTAAAGAGCGTGCAATCGCGACACGCTGGCGCTCTCCACCAGAAAGTTGACTGGGTCGATGGCTGGCACGATGGTCCATTCCCACTCGCTCAAGCACAGACATACCAAGTTCTTTCTTATTAGCCACACGTTGCCGCCCATAAACCAATGGCAACAAAACATTATCCAATACAGTTAATTTCGGCAGCAAATTAAAAGACTGAAAAACAAATCCGATACGAGTCGCACGTAGTCGCGAGCGCTCTCCCCGACTGATTGCGGAAACATCACGTCCTTCAAAGGCCATCTGCCCCTCCGTAGGGCTATCCATAAAGCCAAGCGTATGCATCAAAGTAGACTTACCTGAGCCCGAAGTCCCAATCACCGCAATAAACTCACGATCCTCAATCGTGAGATCCACGCCATTGAGTGCATGTACCAGCTCACTTCCGACTTTGTAAGTGCGGCGAATGGAACGAAGTGCAAAAACTAGATCTGGATCAATCATTTGATTTGCGGAACTCCAGCGGGCGACTCAACGCGACGACTTCCCCCTCTTCCAGGCCCGAACGTATCTCAACGTGCTGTAAATTATTAATACCAGTCAGCACTTCGCGTCGCTCCCAACCAGTAACAGTTTGCACAAAGCAAATACTCTGCCCCTTGTCATTGAAGACACCCGACAACAAGACACTCACCACATTCTCAGCAAATTCAATAGGCACTTCAACCGTAGCACTGATACCGGGCCGCACACGATTGTCCGCGACCTCAAAGACGACTTCGATCGGAAAGACACGCACATTGCCATCTTTACGCGCAGAGGGCGCAATCACACTTATTTTCCCCTCAACTTCGAAATTAGGAATCGCATCAAAACGTAAGAAAGCAGGCTGACCGATGTATAATTTCTCCACATCCACCTCGTTGATATTCGCCTCCATGAAAAGCTCATCCAGCTGAGCAATGGTCAGTAAATCACTACCATTCGAAACCGAACTCGCTCCTGAGATAACCTGTCCTTCGACAACATCCAGCAAGGTGACCACACCATCATGTGGCGCTAGAATGGTTGTTTTTGATAAATCTTCGGCCGCATCATCCAAACGAGCCTGCGAAATCTCCAGCGCTAATTGAGCCAGATGTAGCTCGGTTTGCGCATCCAGGTATTCTTTCTCACCCACAAATTTCTTAGCATAGAGCTCTTCCAAGCGCCTATAGTTGCGTTCCGATTTCTCCAGGCGCAGCCGCTCAGCTTCAAGACTGCGTTGCGCCTCACGCAATCGCGTCTCTAGGCTGGTGCGATCCAATTCCAACAATACCTGGTCGCGCACAACTGTCTCCCCCTCCTCAATCTTAATTTCAGTAATGCGACCGCTGATTTCAGATTTTACAATACTACTCAATAAAGGAAGCACCTCGCCCGTGGCCGGCACCACGGATTTCAAATCGCGACGCTCAGCAATATCAAGCCGAATCTCCCGCGCTGGCTGACCACCACTATGGGGAACAACCTGCAAGAGACCATAGATTCCTCCCGCGATAAGCACGAGGATACAAAAAGAAATAAGCGCACGTTTCATGGTGTATTCGATGAGAGTGAAGTAGTTAGCTCAGCAGATGGTTCCAACACTTGCGTATAGGGATCAACTATGTCCCAATCCAGGCCATTACGCTGTAGTAATGTGCCATCGACACGGCTGAGGCGCACAGTCGCACGCAGCGTCTCAATCAAAGATGCCAAATAACGACTCCTTGCCTGATCAAAATCACGCTGAGCCTCGAGCACATTGCGATACGCAACAAGGCCGGAACCATAGCGAGCGCGTTCCTGCTCAAAGGCCTCCTCGTTCAAAAGCATTGCAGTCCGCGTCACTTCAATCCGCTTCAAACCAGTGCTGGCCGAGCGCCATGCGTTGCGTGCTGCAAGAGCTTTTTCCTGTTTAATATCATACAGCTCTAGGCTCGCTTGCTCAACGCTTCGCTCCGCCTGACGAACGCGGGCGCGCGCCTCACGAAAGCCCCATGGCACGCGTAGTTCCATCCCCAAAGACCAATCGTAGCCATCTGCATTGTACGCCCCGCGATAAGCAGTGCTTCCGTTCGTATCTCGCCCAAGATAACTCAAGCCACCCGTAAAATCCAGATCAGGGCGCGTTTCATCCTGCGCCAACATGTGATTAATCCGCTCAATCTCCAAACGACGTTCCTGTATCTGCGCCGCGACATCATTGAGCACAGTATCTTTAACGACCACTTCAATCGGACGCAGCGGCTCCATCTGCCCCGGTAACCCTGCCACAAACACTTCCTGATGAATCGGTTCAATAAAATCTGCAAGCCCCATGCTTCGCCGCAGGGCATCTTCCGCATCTGCGATCACATTATCCGCCTGCAGCACCGCTTCTTGCTGATTGAGCACCTCCGCTTCCGCTTGCAACACTTCCAGTGGAGTCACCAACCCCAGACGTTCACGCTCTCGATTTTCTTCTAATAAATTCTCCGCTAGCGCGAGACTGGATGCAATTAATGTACGATCAGCACGCGCATAGGCGAGATTCCAATAAGCAATTTCGGTATCCAAAATCAAATCAAGGATCTCCGAGCGTAGCTCAAAAATCGAACGCTCTGCAGTGACCTTGGCGCGCGCAAGTGGAGCCAGATTCACTCTCGACCATGCACCTTTCAGCAATGGTTGACGAATACTAAGACCCACATCTGTGCCATAATCGGGGTTTCGCGCCGCATTATTATTCGATGCACTGCGACTAATCGAAGAATCAAGTGTCACCGTCGCACCCGTTGAAAAGCGTTTATCCACACCAACACTCGCACCACGACTCTCGCTTTCTGGTGCGGTGGCGGCATCAAGCGCACTACTCGAAGCCGCGGATTGACGCTCATCTAAAGAGGTCTGCCCAAATAAAGATAGATCAAACTGCGCATCCTCGATCTCCACTGAATCCAGTGCATTCGCCGGCTCATAAGTAGCAATGCGCAGCCCAAGATTATGCTCCAGAGCCGCAGCGATCGCTGTTTTTAATGACAACTCCGAAGCAGTCGCCATTGTAACACCAACACTCAGCATAAAGGGTATGAAAATTCTATAAAAATAGGCAAACATATGACAGAACAGCCTACCAAGGCAGATGCTATCAAAATATCAAACAAATGTTTACGCTTTTACTAAAAGCCTGACTCTCCTAAAAAGAAGAAAGGCCTCAATCATTCCTCACGTTTTAAAGATCGCTGCGGTAAATATCTCACAAAAAACTCTTTCAACATCGATAGCTCTTCAAAGCGCAGGCAATACAACATTCCAAGGTAAACGAGTATGCCACCTGGCACACAAAGTAGCACGGTCACAGCCGCACTCAATTTCTCCCCCAGATCAAACTGGGCGAGATAAGGCCATGCAAAGGCACATACCAAGCCCATCACAACTCCAGACAAACAAATTTTCAATAAGGCAGGCCACAGCGCCCCGAAGCTCAACGCAGCACGACCTGACGCCAGCGCCCGCCATAATAATACACTCTGCACCAATGCAGCGAGCACATTGGCAGTTGCAAGCCCCGCCGCGCCCCAAAACTGCATCAGCAACAGTCCCGACAATAAATTGATCAATAAGCAGCACCCCGCCACTCGAACAGGTGTCCGCATATCCTTACTCGCGTGCAAGCCTCGTGTCGCAAAGGTTGCCGCTGAATACAGTGGCAACCCTAAACCATAAATCGCCAGCAGGGGCACTGTCGCTAACACATCTGCTTGCTCGAAAGCTCCCCATAAGAAAAGGAATTCAAGAATAGGCTTTCCAAGCACCAATAAACCCACCCCGGCAGGCAGTGAAATCCCCACCACCAAACGCATGCCTTGCAAGAATGCACTCGAAAAACCTGCCTCATCACCACTGGAAAGCGCCCTGGCCAACAATGGAAAAAACACCGTTGCCACAGCGATGGTGAACACTCCAAGTGGTAATTCCATCAAACGACTCGACAAATAGAGCACCGATACCGCCGACTCATCCAAGGAATAAGCCAATAAACGTGAAACAAGTATATTGACCTGCAATATCGCCGCTCCCATCAGCCCGGGCAAAAACAAGCGCCAAAGTTCCGCCAACTCTCCGCCACCAGGCGCTTCCAAACGTGGACGCCACCCCTGCCGCATGAGATCCAAGGCCGGCACTATCAATTGTAAGGCCCCGCCCAAAAGCACGCCCCCACACAACCAATAAACTATCCGGGCAGTCTCAACATCCAAGCATAGACCTGCAAGCAGCGCTGCAATCATCGCCAAATTTAGTAATATCGGCGTGGAAGCCGCCACCGCAAAACGCCCCACTAAATTCAGGCCAGCAGAAATAATTGCCGCCAGACAGATAAAAAACATATAAGGCAGCAACCACACCGCAAGCCCCGCGCCAGTCACCCAACGCTCCGGCAACCAGGCACTGCCTGCAGCCCAAGCCAAAAATAGCATGCCCACACCCACAATCAAAATTAATGCCAGCAACAAGCGTAATAATACTTGATTAAAAAAACGAAATGCGCCCTCACGCCCCTCGCGCTCCAGCACATCCGAAAAAACTGGCACAATGGCCGAGGTCAATGCGCCCTCCCCCAACAAACGTCGAAACAAATTAGGCAAGGTAAATGCTAGAATGAACGCAGAATTCCACAAACTGGTCCCCAGAGCCGCAAATATTAAGATATCACGTAACAATCCCAATAGACGAGAGCCCACAGTTGATAAACTGACCACGACGATGTTTTTAATATTTTTTAGCATCAGGTTGCAGAGCACGTAAAAAAAATCATTACTTAGCCCGCAGATTAGAAACTACGCCGTAAAAAACTTTGGCAATTGTATATTTAGTGCTCTTAGTTCTTCGTCTACATTCTTCTTTTCATCACAATATACCCAATTCAATCCCAAATCACTTCACTATGCCACTTATTTCAAAATTGACCGTCCGTCTCAAACGGCACCCGAAACGCGTCGTCTTCCCCGAAGGTAGCGACCCTCGTATCTTACAGGCAGCTCGCCAATTCGCTTCCAACGATCTGGGCATCCCAATCCTAGTGGGGGATCGGGCACAAATTAAGGAAAACGCTGACAAGCTCAACGTCAGCCTGGAACGCATCCGCATCATCGAGCCTCGTCGCAGCGATGAGTGGGACAATTTCACGAAACAATTTCAAGGCCTACGCCGCTTCAAAAACCTGAAAGACAAAGAAATTGAACAATATTTGGAAGATACCAATTATTTCGCGACGATGATGTTGGCGACCTCGCAAGCTGATGCCATCGTCTCCGGTGCCACCAGCTCTGCCTCCAGCGCTCTGCGCCCACTACTGCAAATTATCCCACGTTTACCCGACGTGGCCACTGTCTCCTCGCTCAATATTTTTGATCTCGAAGACCTGGAGACTGGAAAAGACCGCGAACTATTCCTAGCAGACTGCGCAGTGGTCCCCAATCCAACCAGCCAGCAACTCGCCGACATCGCGGTGACCACTGCTGCACTCAGCTATCACCTCACCAACACCAAGCCCTACGTCGCACTACTCAGCTACTCGAGTAAAAGCATCACCAGTAAAAATCCAACTGTGGCGAAAATGAAAGCTGCCACCGAAATGGCCCGCAAGAAAGCTCTCGAACTAGGCATTCCAATGGAAATCGACGGTGAATTACAAGTCGACGCCGCACTGGATCCGATTACCGCCAAGACCAAGAAAATTGAAGGCCCCGTTGCAGGACACGCCAATGTGCTGATATTCCCGGATCTACACTCCGCTAATATCGCCTCAAAATTGGTCGACACACTCACACGCGCACGCAACTACGGACCAATTTTGACTGGCCTCACCAAACCAGCTGCAGAAATCAGCCGCGGAGCCACTGCGAGTGATATCTTTGGCACTGCTGTCATGGTCGCCTCACAAGCCATTGACCACAAGCTGCTCTATCCTACTGACAACAGCGAAGACTTAAACGAAGACGTGACTATCCTTTAAATCATTTACCTTGCAACCGGACGCCGAACAACCGGCCCCGCCTATTCACTTATGTAAAACGAACTTATGGCGCCTCCCTCGAAACACTTCACCGAGCCTGACGACACCGAAATCTTAACTGCACCACGCAATAAGACGACCAAACGTATCTTCATCGCAGCCACTCGTATGAATGATGGGAAGACCACCACCAGTCTGGCTCTCTTTGCTGCCCTCCGAAGCATCACGGAACGTGTCGGCTTCATCAAACCGGTGGGTCAGCGTTTTGTCGAAGTGGGAGGCCATCAAATCGACGAAGACTCCGTCCTGCTCAACCAGATTTTCGACGTCAACACGCCAATCCATGCGATGAGTCCAATCGTGATTCATCACAGTTTTACCCGTGATTACCTGGATAATCCGACCGCGAATCATACTGAATTAATCGATAAAATGTGTCGCGCATTCGATCGAGCAGCCTTCGAACGCGATTATATTATTATTGAAGGCACCGGGCATGCCGGAGTAGGCGCTGTCTTTGACATGTCCAACGCGGATGTGGCCCGACACCTCAATGCCAAAGTTATTATCGTCGCACGTGGCGGTATCGGACGTCCAGTCGATGAGATTGCCCTGAATAAAGCTGTATTCGAAGCTGCTGGCGTACAGATTATCGGAGCCATTATTAACAAAGTTGAGCCCGATAAAATCGAAATGGTAGAAAAATACTGCCGTATCGCTCTCGAACGAATGAATATTCCACTGCTCGGCTGTATTCCCCACGAAGGCAAGCTCACACAACCGAACTTACAACAGGTTGTCGAGGAAACCAATGGCCGCTGGCTCAACGGCAAAGCTAAAGGCGGAAAAAACCGCATCGACAAAGTCATTATCGGTGCAATGGCCGCCAAAGGACTCGTCGAACATCTAGACAATGGCGTCTTGATCATCACCCCCGGCGACCGAGAAGACATCATCCTCTCCGCAATCGCTTCAGATAGCATCGGTGCGGAAAACTCAATCGCCGGAATCATACTCACACGTAGTATCCTCCCCCATCCCCGCCTAATGGAGATGATAGCACAAACCTCGATACCAGTCGTACTTTGCGCAGAGGATAGCTACAAAGTGGCTTCCAAAGTCAATAACATGACCGTTAAAACCCAACCCAGCGACGACGATAAGATTCCCATCATCAAAGATCTCATCACTAAAAATATTGACCTTGAGGTGATTCAGAACGCCTTTGATTCACAGGAATAAAACTCAATATGCCCGCTAAAAAAGAAGAACCCACTTTCGAACAATCGGTCGAACGCCTTGAAGCCCTCATTGCCGCAATGGAAAATGGCGACACGCCACTTGCAGACTTAGTGGCCAAGTTCGAAGAAGGCTCAAAACTACTCAAACAATGCCAAGTCCAACTAAAAGAGGCCGAGCTGAAAATCGAAAAGCTCAACATCAAGACAGGCCAACTTGAAGTATTCAACGACGTCGGTGAAGATTAATCTCCGCTGCTAAGGCTTAGCTATATTCGTGCCCGTCTCGCAACCAATATGCCGGCGACAATAAAGTCGCGCATCCGATAATAATCCAGTTTCAGATCGATTCCTTCCATTCTAATGTCCTTACTCGCACGGATACAGTCGCCCAGCGACGTTAAAAAACTTTCCTCAGAACAACTCCCGCAACTTGCTCAGGAGATCCGTGAACGTGTCATTCAAACGACATCGAAGAACGGAGGCCACGTGGGCCCGAACCTAGGGGTCGTCGAACTCACGATTGGGCTGCATCGGGTCTTCAACACACCAACGGATCGCTTCTGCTTCGACGTGGCCCACCAAGGCTACATTCACAAACTACTGACTGGCCGTAACGACGAACGCTTCGACCACATACGCACCAGCGATGGTTACAGTGGCTTCTTATCGCGCGCCGAAAGTGAACATGATGCTTTTGGCGCTGGCCACGCCGGCACGGCACTCTCCGCCGCACTGGGCATGGCTACCGCACGCGACCAACGTGGTAGTGACGAACACGTAGTCGCGCTCTGCGGCGATGCCGCCTTCACATGTGGCATTACCATGGAAGCTCTCAATAACGTTGCGGCTTCCACCAAGCGCCTCATCATCATTCTCAACGATAACAAATGGTCGATCGCCAAGAACGTTGGTGCTCTCTCACGCTATTTCAACGAACTGATCACAACTCCCGCATACAATCGTCTCAATGATGACATAGAACGTTTCCTACAAAAAATGCCAGGAGGTGAATCGATTATAAAACTCGGTTCCAAGTGGAAACAAGAGACGAAGGACTTTTTTGTCTCCTCATCGATCTTTGAACAATATGGCATCCGCTACATCGGCCCAATCAACGGTCACGACCAAAAACAGGTCGAGCACTACCTCGAATTTGCTAAAAATGCAGAACAGCCGGTGATCCTCCATGTGTTGACTGAAAAAGGTCGCGGCTACGATGTTGCCATTCAAAATCCAGAACGTTTTCACGGAGCCAGCCCATTTGACATAGAAACCGGTAAAGGCGCTCCGACAGCAGCCGGCACTCCGCCCAAATACCAGGATGTAATGGGCGAAACACTGGTCAAACTCGCCCAAGCAGATAAAAATGTAGTGGGCATCACAGCAGCCATGCCCTCTGGCACCGGCCTCAATATTCTGGAAGACAAACTCCCGGAACAATTTTTCGATGTCGGAATCGCAGAAGAGCACGCAGTGTTATTTGCGGCAGGTATGGCAACCTCTGGCTTCCATCCGGTCTGCGCGATTTATTCAACCTTCCTGCAACGTGCCTACGACCAAATCATCCACGACGTCGCCCTACAAAATTTACCAGTTCTCTTCTGTATGGACCGTGCTGGGCTCTCGCCCAACGATGGAGCGACTCACCATGGCCTCTTCGACTTATCCTACCTGCGTTGTGTCCCTGATGTTCTCATCATGGCGCCAGCCAACGAAGATGAACTCGCCGATATGATGGCCACTGGATTAGCCTATCAAGGCGCAGCCTTCATCCGCTACCCACGCGGCAATGCGATTGGCACGCCCCTCAAAGAGACACCCGCAGAATTAGAAATCGGCAAAGCACAACGATTACAAAAGGGCACCGATATCGACATCTGGGCGATTGGCACCATGCTTGCCGACGCAGAGCGATTGGCAGAAAACCTGAGTACACACGGCATTCAGGCTGGTATCGTCAATACGCGCTTCGTGAAACCACTCGACGTCCAAACACTCACCCAAGCGGCGACACAAACTCGCTTAATCGTCACCATGGAAGACCATGTCATCACAGGCGGACTCGGAACAGCAGTGATGGAAGCGCTCCAAGAAGCCGATATTCTCTGCCCAGTCGAACGTATCGGCTGGCCGGATAACTTTATCGAACATGGCAGCTCTGTCGCCAAATTACGTGAAGAAAACGGCCTCAGCCCCCAAGCGATTTTAGAACGAGTACTTTCGAAGTACGCGAAGCGACAAGCCATCGAAGAGTGAGGGAGGGCGAAAAATTAAGCGCGATAAATGGGTTGCCTATGCCGACCTAATGTAGTTCCAGCATCGGACGGACCGGCGCCCATCTCGACCTAATGAGCAGACAGATTAATCGCAAAATGCCGGGTAAACTACAGCTATTTAGAGTCGGCCTACTCCAGCCCTAGTTTCTGACGGCCCGCCTCAGAGATCATGTGTGGTGTCCAAGGCGGATCCCACACAATGTCCACCTGTGCGTTCGATACTCCGCTCAAAGCTTCTATATTCTTTTTTGCATCCTCCGCAATCACTGGTCCCATACCACAACCTTGTGCAGTCAGTGTCATCTTTACATTCACTTGATGGCGTCCCTCCGCATCTGGCTGGTCGATTTGTAAATCGTATATTAAACCTAAATCCACAATATTAACTGGGATCTCAGGGTCAAAGCAACCTCGCATCGCATCCCACACCTGCTCTTCACTAAAAGGCAGATCCTCAGGGGCTGAATCAGCACTCTTCGCACTCGCATCCAACTGAGCTTGCGCCTCTGCACCCAGCGCATCCCAATCACGACTCGCTAAACGAAACAGTCCGGAATCCGTGCGGATCGTAACCGTGCCACCAAGTGCCTGCGAAATCACAGCACGCGTTCCCGCAGCAAGCGTTTGCGTCTCTCCCGCAGGAATGATGGTCGCTTCGGTATCACGTATAAGAGTTAATTCTTCGTTAAACTGCATAGCGCATTAACACACCATAATTACTGCTCCTGTCAATCCACAGCACGGATAAAGCTGATATCATTTACATCAGTGACCTCCTCGCAGGCGCGGATTATTCTTGGCAATGAGCTATTGATATTGAAATACTCACGTTTTTAAATTTTCCACCCCTCTCATATATTACGATGCTTCGCTCCACATTCAGACCCTGCGCCAGGCTATTACTTATAGCCGTTATTAGCTACCTGATAAGCTCTCAGGCATTCAGTGCCAAAGAGCAATCCATTGATTTAAGCGTCCTCTCTAAACGCGAAGCCTTAATCCCCCAGATGACGGCTAGCCAGAGAATTCAGTATTTGAAACTGGAGGAAGCAATCGAAGAGGCGCAATCCGACTTGAAAAGCGGTCAGTACATGATTAAAACGAAGGCATCGAGCTTGGACCCGAATCGCAACGTCCAAGAGATCATCAAACGCGGCGAAGCAACCATCAAGCGCGCACAAGCCGAAATAGAGAGCCGCCAAATCGGTTTGGCCAACTTGCTTACAGAAGTTGAAGTCGAGCAACAAAAACAAGCCATGGCCGCAAATAAGCGCTTCAACTATCAAATCGAATCCGCAAACTACCAAGATGCCATTCAGTTACAGACCCAGCAACTACTCAAAACTTGCTGGGAACTCGGCTATGAAACACTTTTCTACGATGGCTTATTTATTCAGGATAGCAGCGGCACACGTCGCGCCGAAACAGAACTACGGAACCAAACCTACGATGCGTTGATTGACGCAGACGGCACAAAGTTCAGCGTAACAATCCCTGTAGATTTCAAGCTAAAACCAGAAACCGACGGCACCGACAAGGATCTCTTTAGCTACGAAAATGCTGAGATATTTAAAAACGATAAGAAAGCACTCATCAACATCGAGTTAATCCACCCAGCAAATTCTAGTAGCGGACTGCTCGTACTGCGTGCCATCGACTTAAAAACACAGCAGATCACCGCTCACCAATTAATTAAGATCAGCAACCTTGCGGAACTCTTAGCACTTGAGAGCGATAATTTAGAGGATAAAACCCCCGATCAGTTTGAACTTAATGACAAGACCAACACGATTGAAAAGCTCTCGCAGTTGTCTAAGCCATATTTATTCGAAATTACCGAAAGCAGTCCCACGCAAGAGGTTTCCGAATTGCTCACCTACACTCTCTTGCAGAACTCACAGTTACAACTCGCAACAAGCGACTTTATTTTCCGAGCCTATGGGCTATCCTTAAATGCCCCAGAGAATTGGCGCGGACAAGCCAATGCACATATCCAAATCGAAGTCGGGGATAAAGCCCACACCTATCAACTAAACGCAGTCGCCGATGGCAGTGATCGTATTTTACCCAGCGGTGTAATCACCCTAGCTTACCAATCAAATTAGTCCTGCCCCATTGGAGCCGCAAGGTCTAAGCATCCCAACTCCGTTCGCTCCTGGTTAAACTTCTGTTCGCATAGCGCATTGCCCAAGCGACACACATCAACAATTAGCAAGTCAGTCAGTCAGTCAGTCAGGTAAATGTATATCTACCATTACATCCTGAGCAATCTGCTCAAGACGTGAGCGTATTGCATCTCGATCAATCTCCGGACTACAGGCAAGCCGTGCCTTCGCCTCAAAAAGCATTCCACCAGAACTGGGAGCACTGTAGGCTCGTGTGCTCAATTCCTCAACATTAACGCCCGCCAAGGCCAGCGCCTTAAAGACCTCACGCACAATTCCCGGCTGGTCACTGCCCACAACTTCAAGATCGAACTGCCGCAGCGATTCCATGCTAGAGCACGTGGTGCCAGCTGCAATCATCACATCAAGATCACTAATCGTCCGCAGCGCCACTTCAAGGTCCTGCTGCTGATCCCCCGCTACCGTGACTTCCAGCAAACCAACAAAACGTCCTGCGAGATGTGCCATACGACAATGCTCCCAGTTACCGCCATGGGTCGCAATAACATCAGCGAGTTTTTCAACCAAACCTGCACGGTCCCGACCACTGATTGTAAGAACTAATACCCCATCCATACGCGCGAGTATAGCAACTCAACCGAAAAGAGCAAGTATGCAAAATACAAGCAATCGGAACATTCCAGGATCAGTCCGGCATTCTACGAATAGATTCTTCGGCGGCCGGTAGCGCTCGTTGATGCTGCAACCTCTTGAGAACCAACTATGATAAATAAGTGCAGCAATAATCAGCACCACCTGCGGGCACCTTTAAGCTAAACTTTGAATTTCCCTCAACTTTGAAAGATTGTCCTTCGACATAGGTATTCCATTCCTCACTACCCGCTAATTTCACGTCCATGGCCCCCCCTAACATCTCCATAACTTCAGGGGCTTCAGTGCCAAACTCATAGTCACCCGCTTGCATAAAGCCCAGCGTCTTCTTAGAGCCATCAGCAAACTGTACCGTTCGGCTGGTCACTTGACCTCCGAAATAGACATTGGCTTTCTTAATAACAGAGACGTTTTCAAATGTTTCAGACATACGCTTATGTTCTCTGAATCCAGACGATTCTGTCGATAAAAATCATCACCAATACCAATCCTCAGCGGTCTGATCAGGACATAAAACAGCAACCGAAGTCCTCAGAAAACGGTCTTCGGTTGACTCCACTTTAGCAACCAACTCAAACTTCACCGATCTATAAATAGCATCATCTGTTGAATAAATCCACTCTCTCAACTCGATTGAAAACTCTACAAATCAAAGTTAAGCCAAATTCCAGGACAAGCGTTTTGGAACCACAACAGGATGGCACATGGAAGGCGACACTCAAATCACTACCAGTTGATGGTCAGGCAAACAAAGAACTCATTGCACTCATTTCCAAAACTCTTAAATGCCACAAGCGTAGAATCTCAATCAAGGTCGGCAGCACGGGACGGATGAAGATCGTAAAAATCGAAGATCCATAAAACTCTATATCGCCACCAGATTAACGCGCCTCAAATCGGCCATCTGCCCGTTTGACTACCAGTCGCTTAATCTCTAAGCCCATTAAGGTGGCCGAAACTTCGGGTGCCACACGATTGAGTTGCTGCGAGATTTGGTCTGGCGAGCACAACTCACCACCGACAAAGCAATCGAGTATTTCTTGCTCCAATTCACTGAGCACAACCTGTGAAGTCGCCTCCCCTAAAGCTAACTCTGGCTCTGACTGCGCAGGACGCTTATAACGTAATTCCTCTAAAATGTCGTCTACAGATGTCACCATAGTCGCCCCATCCCGAATCAATTGGTGGCAACCTGCGCTACTCGCTTGATCAACACGCCCAGGCAGCGCCATAATCTGCCTCCCTTGCTCGCCTGCAAAGCGGGCCGTAATCATACTCCCCCCCGCGACGTCACTCTCAATCACAATTACGGCTTCACACATACCAGCAACGACCCGATTACGCATCGGAAATGTTTGACGATCTGCCCGACGCCCAAAGGGAAATTCACTCGCGACTGCGCCGGTATCTGCGATGCATTTATACAATTCCAAATTTTCTGGAGGATACACAATATCCAGCCCGCAACCAAGCACTGCCACCGTCTTTCCACCAGCTTCAAGCGCCCCCTCATGCGCTGCGGTGTCCGTCCCTCTAGCCATACCACTCACAATGCAGAATCCGAGTCGAGACAGCTCCGCAGCAAATTTCCGAGCAATCGTACGCCCATACAAGGTCGCACGTCGCGTACCGACAATCGCGATGCAAGGCCGATCAATATTGTAACTCCCCTTCCAATACAATCCGATAGGAGGATCATACATTTCTTGCAACATGGCAGGAAAATGGGGGTCTGTCTGAGCCAGAAAACGTACGCTGGAAGCCTTCATCCGTTCAACTTCCTTCGAAAGATCGAAGTGCTCAGTCCACTGAGTCAGCACAGTGGCGGCTTTATCCCCAACTCCCTTCACTTGCATTAATTTCTGACGATTCCCAGCCAACACAGCAACTGGATCATGATCAAAGGCATCCAATAAGCGCCGCAACATAATCGGCCCTACATGTTGCAAGCCATTTAATACTAGCAGTGCCTGCCGATGATTCAATTGAGCTGACATATCAATTATGTACGTAATACCGCGGATAGATAATCAAGCAATTGTGTTGTATGAACGCTCACCTGCCCGTGAACACGTGCCAAACACTGGGCAGCCAGACCATGTAAATACAGTCCTTGGGCTACAGCCTCCTCCTCACGATGAGCATTCTGCGCGAGCATGCCACCAATCAAACCTGTCAACAAATCACCGCTCCCCCCCCGCGCTAGCACGGGGCCGCCCTGCGTATGATAAATTACAGAGGCTCCATTGCAAATGCGTGTTTGCGGTCCCTTCAAAACCGTCACGACTCCATGCGATTTCGAAAAGTCCAATAACACGTCATTGGTATAATCAGGCTCCTCTAGCTTGGCTACCCGCATAAACTCTCCCATATGCGGAGTCAATACCACCCGCCCATATGCCTCCTGCCGCATCCGCACCGGCTCAAGCACGGACACACGCAATGCATCGGCATCGAGTAAGAGTGGACACTCTACAAGTTTGACGATTTCCTGAGCCACCATTTCAGTGCTTGCATCAGCTCCGAAGCCTGGGCCAGCTATAACTGCCGTTGCTTGATCAATACGCTCTAGAATCAGTGACATACCGCTGGGGCTTAAGGTACCAAGACTGGTTTCCGGCCATGAAATCCACATGGCCTCGGGCACCTGCGCAGCCAGCACTGCAGTCACAGAGGACGGTGCAAATGCGGTCACTAAGCCCACCCCAGAAGAAACTGCAGCCCGCACGGACATCAATAATGCGCCAGGCATACGCGCGGACCCACCCACGATAAACAAATGTCCGAATGAACGTTTATCCACATTTGCCGGCCGCAGCCGCCTCAATGGAGCTAATACCGCATCAGTTAGAATGGCCTCTTCTGCCTCGACTACCTGGCCGGGCGTCGTTTTGAAAAAACCCAAGTCGACATATCGCACACGCCCGCAAGTTCCCCAACCAGCAAATAATGGCTTCTTGGCAATACCAGTCGCATAGCTAAAGTCAGCCCGCAGGATCAATGCATCCGGTTCCACTCCGTCGCCTGCACCACTCGGTAAATCCACAGAAGCACGTAACTCGATCCCTTCAAATGCATTGATCGCTTCAATTAAGTCACAGACCGGTGCCCGTAACGGGGGCACAAAAGACATCCCCAACAAACCATCGATACAGATATGAAATCCAATTTCGCCGCCCAGCTCCACCAGCATTTGTGAAATCTCAGACAGCCCACAAGCTTCGGAGATTTGACGTATTTGTACTCGCCCTTCCAATTCTTGTAAGGCACGCGCTGCCAAGGGTCGCAACTCATCCGCGGGCGAGGTTAAGATAAGATCCACCTGAGCGCGTGGATAGTCTGCCAGTAACTGCCCACATGCCAACAATGCATCGCCTCCATTATTGCCCTTACCAATTAATGCTAAAATACGTAAATGCTCAGGAACTGATCTTAACTCCTGATAATCTTCTATAACCGACTTAGCAATCCCCGCTCCGGCCTGCTGCATCGCAGACCACTCCGCGCTCGCGTCAGTCAATACGGAGAACTCTAAATCCTTTGCCTGTTGGCAGCTAAGCACAGGATGGGCATAAGGTAATACTTTCATAACCGAATCAATAGATTGCATAAAATGACAGTCATTCGACCAATGCGATCTCTAACAGAGACAGCGGGAGAATACACGTTTTTTCCTCGTGAATGCCAACTAGATCACTTTAGAAACACTTAAGCTTGCGCCACAAACGTATGCTCAGTGCCACGGAAGCGAGCGCTAAACCAATGGCGAGGCCAGACCAGATCCCGAGCGCACCAAAACTTGCCCAGAAACCTAGCACCGCCCCGAGTGGAATCGCAATCAACCAAAAACAAGCAAATAAGATGCCCGTGGGGAAGTTAACATCGCGCATACCACGTAATGCCGCCCCACTGATCACCTGTATGCCATCCAGAAGCTGAAAAATAGCCACCACAGCCAGTATTGAGACCGTCACTCGCACCACCTCAAGATCCTCAGTAAATCCGGCAGCGATCCGATCCCCCAGAAATACATACACCAATGCGCAACTAAGCATAATCATTATCCCCATACACTGCGCCCCAAGCACAATCTGACGACATCGCAAGGCTTGTGCCGCACTCACCGCATGACTCACGCGTATGGTAACTGCCATTGACAAGCCCAATGGCAGCATGAAAGTTGTCATTGCACAAGTTAAAGCGATTTGATGCGCGGCCAAAGCAGTCGCTCCAAACTGCCCGATAAGAAACGCACTCACCGTAAAAGCCCCAATCTCGATCAATAATTGTCCGCTTAAAGGACTCGCCATCTTCGTCAAGGCCCGACACTCCGTACGCTCAGGCCGTCGCCACCAGAGAGGCGGTAGGGCAGCCGCCAACCTGCGCGAGTTGAACAAATAATAAAACAAAGCACCCAGTGTAATAAAGCGAGCTAGGCAAGTTGCGACACCGGCCCCGGTCAATCCCATGGATGGCATACCTAGGTAGCCAAAGATAAATATAGCGTTTAAAGCAATATTCAGCACAACCCCACCTAATTGTATCCAAAGAACCATCCAGGGCTCACTTTGCGCTTCGGCGAAACTTTTAATCACCATGGTTGGCACCATGGCTAAAAATGAAAAACCAATCCAATATAGATACGGTGGCACAATCGCCAGAACTGCATCCGGCGGATCCAAATAGCCTAAAAACGGAATACTGAAACAAACCAGAGCCATCAGAGCAATTGCTAGCAATACGGAAATAAACAAGCCATTGCGCAAAGCCTCGCCCGCATCCCGCAGCTGTCCACGGCCAAACCAATGGGCCACCTGAATCGAAACCGCTATCGACAGGCCAATCGCAAATGAAAAGGGTAGATGCAACAAAGCGTTCCCAAAGGCTGCTGCCGCCAAGTCGACCGTCCCCACACGCCCGACCATCAATGTATCCGTCAAGCCTAACAGCATTTGACTCAACTGACCAGCAATCAGCGGAAGCGCGAGTAAGAGCGTCTTACGATTCTCCTGAAACAAAGTATGCACAGCTAAGATATGGAATCCAAATACTAAACAAGCCAAACAGACTCGGCATCATAGCAACTTGAGCGAACAATCACGTCACCTCTAAGCAGCTGCTTCACTGCTGCTATCACCGAACTGTTCCCGACTAGGCTTCCATCAATCGCATCCATGCCTGCAACTTGCCACGAACAATCAACTCTTCAAGTACCTACTTCATCTACTTTCAAAGCGACATACAATTGTGAATACAGGCAGGCGGTCATCCCAACACATCAAAATAAAGTGGCTTCTCAGGCACACGAAGCGCCAGAGAAGCCACATACACAGACAGACTAAACAAACAAATCCCTCAAATCCGACGCTAGAAACGAAGCGTCGCACTCAGCGCAAGACTACGCCCAGCGCCGACATAAGCACCACCAGTGCTGTCGCGTCCTACGAGGTAGTCTTTATCAAATAAATTTTGCACGCTTAACACTACTTCCCAATGCTCTTGACGATACCCGAGTGCCAGATTCGCTAGCATGTAACCACTCAAACTCAAAGCATCATCATTTGCCAAGTCTGCTGTAGCGTAAGAACTGTCGACATACGAAACATCGCCCGCGACAAACCAGTGATCAAAAAAATCGTATTGTGTCCAAAGAGCACCGGAAAATTCAGGGGCTCCGGGAAAGGCGTTGCCGTCATAATCTTCGAAATCGATGAACTTGGTCTTGGTATACCCTATTGATGCACCAACTAACCAATTCGAATCAATCGCCCACTGCGCTTCTAGCTCGCCTCCAAAAACCTGCGATTTCCCCGCATTCCCAGTAATAGTAGGCAACAGCGGGTCAATTTCAATCTGTACTTGTTGATCCACCCAATCATAGAAAAACACGTTTGCATTCACACGTAACTGCCCGTCCAGCCAGACAGATCGGTACGCAATTTCGTAGTCATTCAAGTACTCCGCATCCACAACCGGACCGTCGTATTGAGAGAAGCCCGCTCGATAACCTTTGGAATAACTGAATGCGACGCTCTGATTGTCCGTTAAATCATATGCCAGCGCAAATTTAGGTAGAAAGGCATCAAAGTCGCCATCGGCTTCCAGTTGGCTGCTGGTGCTGCGATCGAAAAATTGAGTATCAAAGCTCTCTTGATCGTAGCGCAATCCCACGCTCAGCGTCCACCGCTCCAAAAACGGCACATTCATTTCACCAAATATCGCTCGATTTTCAGTCAGTCGATCTGTTTCGAGATCCTGCAAGGCAAAACCATAATACTCGATGAGAGAATCCACCTCGTTCTTTAAACGAGAAGCGAAAACCCCCAACATACCATTCACAGCACGCTCGTTTGCATCGCCATAATTCAAACGCACTTCCTGTGAGAAGTCCTGGTCTGCTCTAACTTCGTCACGGTTATATGGCTGCTGCGGCGTAATAAAGGAGGTATCTGTTTGCGTATATGCAGTGATCGAACTCAGCTTCCAATCTTCATTAAAATCATAACTGGCACGCAAAATATGACCATTCACTTCATTCTCGCGGGCCTCAACAGCAATGACTGCCCCATCAAAACCAAATTCACGAGCGTATGGATCACCAGCATCCACCACCGGAACGGCGGGATTGTCGATGACGTGACTAAACGTCCCTTCAAGCTCGAGCCCAGAGGCCCACTTAGGCGTATACAACAATTTAGCCCGGATCATCTCGTAATCCTCTTCCCCGTATTCTGCCAAATCATCGTCGCTATAATCAATATCCAAGCTACGATCCATCTGCTCGCCTGTAATGCGAAACATCAATTCATCCTCTAGCAAGGGTCCGGAAATCATAAATGCAGCAGCGCTCTCATCCTCGGAACCATAACGACCACTCAAGGCACCTTCCCAATAAGGTGTTGGTGAATTCGTCTCCACGATAATCGCCCCCGCCAAAGAATTTCGTCCCTGCTGTAAGGATTGCGCACCACGATAGACTTCAAGCTGCTTCACATCCCACATACTATGTGCCCCACGTCGTGCGCCCTCAAATGATTGTGTCGCTCCATCAATAACTAAGCTGGCAAGCGGTCGTAATTGAGAGCCGGCTCCACTCACGCCTTCAGAATTGATCCCTCGAATGCTAAAACCGCTATTGCCGCCCCCCGCAGTGACCGACTGCACATTGGCGAGCATACGCATCGCTTCACGATAATCCTCAATTTGAAAATCTTCTAGCTGCTGCCCCGATAAAAATCCATAACTGTCATAGGTATTTTGTAAACTGCGCTCAGCCTTCTGCCCAGTCAGCACCACTGACTCAAGATCCAACAAGGCAAACTTCCCCGCCGGTCCCTCCGCCTCATTACTTTCATGCCTTGCCGCTAGATCCGCTGCAGCAGAACTAAAATTGGATAATAACAACAAACTGCCCAGGCATGTGAGTGCGCTAAAATGATTTAAGGATACAGCGTACCCATTCTTTGTTTTCATGTGCTGATTGACTCTGATTTATACTAAAAATAAAGGCAGTCCCGAAGGCCCACCTAGAAGGAAGGGAGCAACATCCAATGCTTGCATTGGTCGTTTTCTCTCGATTAATTACTAGATAATAAAATGATCGTGAGACTCAATCTCAAATATTAAGCAATTACTGAGTCAACCTTTAAGTCGAAAATAATCTATAAAATGTCACCGAAATGGACCAAACGCCTGCTCAGCCTACATCGGTGGACAGGCTTAATCACAGGTATAAACATCCTAATTCTCAGCATCACAGGTGCTTATCTGGTTGTCGCTGAAGACATCGATGCATGGCGAGAAGCCATCCCCCAGAACGAATCGATCGAAGAATCTCCGCTTACAGCACTTAATGTAGAGAGCTACACAAACTCCCTGAATATAGCCTATCGCACGCTCTTAGAGCACTATCCAGAAGCACGCTTACAACGGGTGCGAATGGCACAACAGGATTCAATACAACACGAATTTGGTCTGCTCCAAACGGATGAATTGGGAACCGAGCATTTCGAACGCTACTACGTCGAAGCAAGCA
This sequence comes from Thalassobacterium sedimentorum, assembly GCF_031127905.1. Classification (GTDB taxonomy): domain Bacteria; phylum Verrucomicrobiota; class Verrucomicrobiia; order Opitutales; family Coraliomargaritaceae; genus Thalassobacterium; species Thalassobacterium sedimentorum. The sequence goes on from NZ_JARXIC010000004.1 coordinate 67,242, forward strand.
GCGGGCAACTAATCGATGACACACACATGCACGATCATTCGTTTACACATTGGGTACTCGAACTACACGCCAATCTGTTCTTAGGAATTTTCGGAATTTTATTTCTAGCGATAATCGGTAGCCTTTTTTTGATATCCTGCATAAGCGGTCTATTGGTCTATTTTCCCTATACCTTCAAACTCGAGCTGGGCAGGGTTCGCTGGGAGAAGCGCTGGCCAATCATCCTAGGGGATTGGCATAAGCTATTGGGTCTGAGCTCATTGGTATTTAACATCCTGATCGCACTGTCCGGAGTCGCCCTAACAATCGGGTTTTTACTCTCACAAATGTGGGTGCTGCAGACACTGCAAGAAAGAACCAGCCAACAGAGCCTGGAGATCCCACTCTCTCAGACACGCTCCCTCACTAAGCCTGGCAATATTTACCAAGCCTTTAGTAAAGAATTTGAGCATGCGAGTATCGAAACGCTCTACTACCCAGGTGGACCTCAAGGAGAAAATCACTACTTGATACTCGCAAACGCAAGTGGGCTATTTACCGAATTTATCCCGTTGGTAATCACCTCACCGATACATAGCCCGCAAGAATTAAGTCAACTGCAGCTACCACTGTGGATCCAGGCAGTCGCCATCTCCGCCCCCATTCATTTCGGCAACTTCGGAGGTTGGCCGATAAAGATACTTTATGTTCTACTAGGGCTCAGCTCAGGCTTACTCTCCTGCTCGGGTGCCCTACTCTACGCACGTAAACGCTTCCGCAAGTAACCGATGCCCTCGACGACAAAGAAAAAACGCTCACGTCCCCTGGAATGGACCTTGATGCTCCTGTTTACACTCGGTTTGGTATTGGCTCTAGCCGGCGACGGACTCGCCGACTACCTCGGAAGCCTGTTAATGGCAACTGCATTCTATCCAGTCATTCGAGCGTTTCGATACAACTGAGAATGTAGCTTAAAAAATCAGCCTAGAAATGCCTTCATCTCACGCACCGCTTGCTCCACACCGACAAAAAGTGCACGGCTCACAATGGTGTGTCCGATATTCAACTCGTGTAAATGCGGTAGCGTGATGACTTCGGAAATGTTGGTATAATTAATGCCATGCCCTGCATTCACAGTAATCCCTAAACTGTAAGCAAGCTCGGCACCCGCACGCAGCGTATCCAGTTCCTGAACGCGCTCGGCATGATAGTATGCATTCGCATAGGCTCCCGTGTGCAACTCAATCCACGGGCTTTTTAATTCGGCAGAGGCTTCGATCTGTGCCGGATCAGGATCGATAAATAGACTCGTCACGATCCCGGCCTCAGTCATCGCGGCCACCACTTCGCCGACACGTGATTTCTGCCCGACGATGTCCAGCCCGCCTTCAGTGGTCACTTCTTCACGACTTTCCGGCACCAAACAAACCGAATCTGGTTTCAGCTTGAGCGCGTACTCGATCATCTCTGGCGTGCAGGCCATTTCGAGATTTAAGCGTGTGGCGATCTGAGCGCGCGCGCGTTGCACATCTGCATCCTGCACGTGACGACGATCTTCGCGCAAGTGCATGGTAATGCCATCAGCGCCTGCCCGCTCACAAGCAAGAGCAAACTCAACACAGTCCGGCTCCACCTCGTCACCATGACTGAGCGCATGCTCACGGTAACGGGCCTGACGTACGGTGGCAACGTGGTCCACGTTCACACCAAGGAGAATCTTAGCAGCTTTCATAGTCAAATCTGTGAGTCAAATAGCCGAAGTCTCACGACTTCGGCTACCATATCAGACCAAAGTTTCGCAACTTCGGTTAAGGAAATAATTAAGTCAGCGACCTCTACTCGCGCGAGAGCTTACTTTCTGAAGCGATTTCAGGCCCCCCTTGCGCAAGCGCACGACGGCGCAGCCGAAGCGCGTTGAGATGGATAAATCCGCTGGCATCATCTGGATTGTAGTCGCTCGCAACGCCTTCCATCGAAGCGATGTTTTCGTCATACAGAGAAAGCGGCGACTTGCGACCTACCGTCGTAACATTGCCCTTGTAAAGCTTAAGGCGTACTGTGCCCGTAACCGTCTTTTGCGAGTCGTCGATCAGAGCCTGCAGCGCTTCGCGCTCAGGCGCATACCAGAAACCATTATAGACCAACTCGGCATAACGAGGGATCAATCCATCGCGTAAGTGTGCAAGTTCGCGGTCCATTGTAATTGTTTCCAAGTTGCGATGGCCTTGCAGCAAAATGGTGCCACCCGGAGTCTCATAGACACCACGGCTCTTCATGCCAACGAAGCGGTTCTCGACAATATCCACACGCCCGACGCCGTGCTTACCAGCCAACTTATTCAAGTGCTTCATGACCTGAGCTGGATTCATAGCAACCCCATTCACAGCCACACAGTCACCACGTTCGAAATCAAGCTCGACGTATTCAGGCTCATCCGGTGCATCTTCGGGCGCTGTTGTCAGCTTATACATCCCCTTATTGTCGTCCGTCGTCGGATCAAACCAAGTGTCTTCTAAAATGCCAGCTTCGTATGAAATGTGCAGCAAGTTACGATCCATCGAATATGGCTTGGAAGCGCTGGCTTCGACATCGATATTGTTTTCACGGCAATAGTCGATCATCTCCGTGCGTCCAGGAAAGGCCTTCCGGAAGACCTCCATACGCCAAGGTGAAATAATTTGCAACTTAGGCGCGAGCGCCGCGTAGCCTAATTCAAAACGGACTTGGTCATTCCCCTTACCTGTGGCGCCGTGCGCAACTGCATCCGCACCTTCACGCTCCGCAATCTCAACGTGTGCCTTCGCAATCAGCGGGCGCGCAATCGATGTGCCGAGCAAATATTGACCTTCGTAAATCGCATTGGCACGCATCATCGGAAAGATGAAGTCACGTGCAAACTCTTCGACCAAATCAACTGTATAGTGTGCAGAAGCACCAGTCGCTTTCGCCTTTTCCGCCAAACCGTCGAGCTCTTCTTCTTGGCCGACATCCGCAGCGAAAGTAATAATTTCCGCATTATAGTGCTCCTTGAGCCAGCTAACGAGAACGGAGGTGTCGAGACCACCAGAGTATGCGAGTACAATCTTCATAGTAAAAATATTAAAAAGGAGCTACCAGAACTGTGATTCCAACGCGCAGACGCAAGCGGAAAGCAGAGCCATGCTAGGAATTAAAAAATTTTATCCTGCCAACTAGCGACTAGCACGGTTTACTTAAAACTAGCCAGCGACGAATGAAACCCACTCGGCCACTTCATGCTAGACTCCTGATCAGTAGGCTGCACTCGTAAGATCTGCGGGGTCGGCATCGGCGACATTTGCTGTACAGCAGCCAATAATTCAGCATCATTACGGGCTGGCGCGGGACGCCTCGCAGCAGCGGCGCTAACCGAACGCAATTGCTTCTCAACTGGGGTCAATTCCGGACGTAAGCCCATTAAACGTAATTGTGCAGCAATGCTTGCACGTTGATTCGCGGAACGCTGTGCCTGCGTTGTCGCATAACGCCGCCATTCGCTTCGCCCAATGGTATCTAATGGATCCATCTGTAATTCCTGATCCGATTCAATCCCCTCAAGTGCCGCTCGCGACGCCAGATTGACCGTATCACGTAATGCCGGCGCCAGCAGCACAAAACCTATTACAAAGGACGCAGCTAAACCCGCCCCCATAATCCAACGTGGAAAGTGTCCCTTGTCTCCAGCAAATTCCTGCGTCGACACAGGCAAATCGCCGAACTGAGGCCTGCCACTGTCCATCAACTCGCGTTGCTGACGCGCCCCCAACGCAGCCTGACGTCGCACACGACGCCTTTCGTCACTGACAGAACTAACGGAACTGACAGAACTAAGTGTATGCGGAGTTCTTGCAGCTCTTGCAGTCGGCAGCTTCCCCTTGACGCGATTCCCCTTCGTACGCTTGCTCTTGGTGCTCTTGGTGCTCTTGAAAGAGGATGATTCCACACGCGACGAAGACCGCCCTGAGCGTCGTTTAGAAACCGCACAGGGACTCATCGCTAGGCGCATCGCCTGATTCAAACGACAGCGCTCCTGGAACTCTAGCTTACGCTCAAGGTTCGCCTCTAATTCTGCCTTTAAATCAGCAAGGCCCTGCTCTGAGATCTCTCGATCCAAATATAGATTAACAAGCTCTAAAAATTTCTCTTCGCTCATGCAAAATCATCACCCATGAGATCACGCAGACTATCCCGCGCACGGGCAATCCGACTCTTCACCGTACCCACGCTGATCTCTAATTGCTGCGCAATTTCGTCGTAGGACAGGTTCTTAACGTTTCGTAAAATCAAGACTTCCTGATGTTTTTCGTTGAGCCCCTGCATACACTCAGAGACACGATCCACAAATTCTTGAGTCACCGCAGCCTCAGAAGGATTTTCCCCTGCACATGGCATCACATTTTCCAAAGTCATACTCCCATCATCGCCCAAGGGTTGGTCCAAGGAAATCGACTGATCCCGCTTACGACGAAACCAATACCAGTAGCGATTGTGCGCGAGGTTCGTCGCGATTTGATACAGCCAAGTCGAAAAGGATGCATCGCCTCGAAAATTCTCCAAGCCACGATGGGCACGAATAAAAGCATCCTGCGTCACTTCCTCCGCATCTTGTTTATTTTTAAGAAGTTGCGAAACACGCGCAAAAATTCGGTCATAATAGCGAGTGACCATGTCATTGTAAGCGGCCATGTCGCCCGCCTTGATGCGCTCAATCAGCAGCTCATCAGGGTGAATCGTCTCAGTTTTAGCACTCATAGTTGTGTTCATGAAGGGTAGATCGTTAAATGCTTAGATTTGTTCCAATAAACTTCGTTCAAATAAAAATAAAAAATGTTTTCCTATCCTTGACAAGACGCCGCTGCACACCTTTTATCCCGCGCTTTCGTGTAGGGGTCGTTAGCTCAATCGGTAGAGCAGTTGACTTTTAATCAATTGGTTCGGGGTTCGAGTCCCCGACGGCCTACCACGGTAACTTTGCCCGCAAGTTCCACAACATGCGGGCTTTTTTGTGCCTTGCGGCCATTGCGAGAAGCTGCCCAAGCTATGACTTCGCACCATTGGTGATCAGCACAACCGTAAATCAACAACCAACCAGCTCTCATATAATGCCCTCGCGCGGACGCCATCAAAGCACTTCGAAAGAATGTCGACGAATGATCCAAAAAATTGAAGCGATCGATGGCGTCATTGGTGTCATCATCGGACAATCCTATGGTGGGAAATCGCTCGGCAAGCACAGTCGAACTGGAAGCGTAAAAGTACAGCGGATCGAACAAGCAGGCATCAAAGCTGCCACCCAAAGCGCTAAAGGCTTGCAGGAACTCTTCATCCGAACCGAAGCGGGACAAGAAAAGCCAATCGCTGAAAAAATAGCCGACCTGCCTTAGCGTTCGACCTCAATTTCCCATCACGCACTTTATTCAATCATCTCGATTAAGCCATCTATTTAACAGCATAGACCGTCTAAATAATTTACATGCCACTCGAACTTGAAACGGACACTAAATTAGACATACCTAATTATAAAACACGAAACAACACACTAAAAAGGGAATTTATACTTATGGCAGAACAAGGATCTACAGGTAACGTCATCGCCGCATTATGCAGCTTTTTCATCCCAGGATTGGGACAGCTAGTACAGGGGCGCCCACTAATGGCTCTGATCCAATTCGTTTTAGCCAGCGTTCTATGGATCCTATTAATGGGCTGGATAATACATTTATGGTCTATTTTGGATGCGGCACTATTTAAGCCTAAGTCATAAGACTCGCTCAAACTACTTGAACAATAAATAGGTGACGAGGCCCCTCATAGGGGGACCTCGCCCATTTGAAAAATAGATTAGCTCCGCAGACTTAACACAGTCTTCTCGTAATCTTTCACCTTCGCCAGCAGATCCAGCTCATTTGGCACATCATTACGCTGGCAGAACTCTGCCCACACTGCGGACCATGGCAAGGCTTTGGCTTGTTCCAACAGGGCCAAGCGCGTGGTGTAATCGCCGGATAGTTCGGCTTCACGCAATGCAGCGCGTGGCTCGAGTAAGGCCAGCAATAGAGACTTTTGTGCCGCGCGTGTGCCGATCGCCCAAGCTGCGATACGATTGATGGAAGCGTCGAAGAAATCGAGTCCGATATGGGTGCGTGGCAGTGCCTCACAACGCACGAGCTCCTGCATAATCTGCTGCGTGGCATCATCAAAAAGCACCACATGGTCACTATCCCAACGCACACCGCGCGAGACGTGCAGCAAGAGCTCGGGCACATACATCAATACGGATGAAATCTTATCCGCGATACTTTCGGTCGGATGAAAGTGGCCGGCATCCAAGCAGAGCGCCGTTTGATGCTTCTGCGCATAGCCCATATAAAACTCGTGCGAGCCCACGACAAAACTCTCGGAGCCGATGCCGAAAAGTTTGCACTCCACTGCATCAATGTTGTGCGCAAGCTCCAATTTGTCCGCGAAAACCGCATCAAGACTATTGGATAGACGTTGGCGAAAGCCTTGGCGATCAGCCGGCAGATCTTTCATGCCGTCCGGAACCCAAACATTTGTAACCGCAGCGCTCCCGAGTTGCTTACCCATCTCCGCAGCGATCGCACGACTGCGCTTGCAGTGCTCAATCCAGAAATCACGAATGCCTGCATCCGGGTGACTCAGCGTGAAACCATCGTCCGCCTTGGCGTGAGAAAAATTGGATGGATTGAAGTCCATACCGATCCCCTGCGCCTGAGCCCAGTCGATCCAGCTTTGGAAATGCCCAACCTCGATCGCATCGCGGTCCACTTTCTGCCCACCAAAATCACCATAAATGGCATGTAGGTTCAAACGATGATTTCCCGGCAATAGACTCAACACTTGCTCCAAGTCTTGACGCAACTCGTCAATGCTACGTGCCTTGCCAGGGTAATTACCAGTCACAGCCAGTCCACTGCCTAGCGCACCGGCCCCGGATTCAAAGCCCACCACATCGTCCCCTTGCCAACAGTGCAAGGAGATCGGTGTGCTCGCGAGCGCAGTCAGAGCTTGTTCAACATCAACGCCAATCGAGGCGTATATTTCTTTGGCTTCGTTATACATATCAGGATAATAAGGAGTCAGCATTCGATTTATTCAGAAAGACCTATCATAACCGCTCAGAGGTCGTCTGTGAATGCACAGACTGATAGAATATTTGCACTTTTTGACATCGAAATATTAAAAACTCCCAATAGAGTTCTACGCCATAGATGCAAAGTTATAGTCGATACTTCCCTTCCGACCCTGCCGCCTCTGGTTGGGGATGGCGTATATTAGACGCCGGACGACAAGCGATTGCCTCTCAGGCACGGTATCCGGATGCTGAACATCCGCTGGCGTATTTATTCGATGCCGATGGGCGCCGCACTCTGGAGGAGTTTCAAATCGTCTTCATCGAAGCAGGCTCAGGTATATTTGAATCCGAGAAAGTCCCGAGAATGCAGGTCTCCGCGGGCAGTGTCTTCTTAATCTTCCCAGGCGAATGGCACCGCTACCATCCTGCCCCCAGCACAGGCTGGCGCGAAGCATGGGTCGGCTTTCGCGGCGCAGATGCCACCCGCGTCATGCACCAGTTTTTCCAATCCAAGCAGGCGGTGCTGCAGACGCAGCAGCCACAAGAAATCGTCGGACTGTTCGACCGCCTATTGCACTGGGCCCATCAAGACATCGCAGGGCGCGATCAAATCGCAGCCAGTCACATACCACTCATTTTAGCTTTTTTGAAGGCCGATCAAGCTGAACTCACACAGCCACACAACAGCGACGCCGCCATTGTCCAGCGCGCCAAGGCGGCGATGCTAGAACAGCTGGACAAACGCAGCGATCTGGCAGCCTTAGCCCAGCAGCTCGGATGCAGTTATTCCCGCTTCCGCTTCGCCTTCAAACGCGAAACCGGCCACGCGCCGCGCAAATTCGAAAACCAGATCAAACTCAACCGCTCGCGCGATTTATTACAGCACAATCACTTGAGCGTCTCTGAAACCGCCGACGCATTGGGCTTTAGTTCGGTCTATTATTTTTCCAGAGCCTTTAAACGTGCCTTCGGTCAATCACCGACAGAATGGGTAAAGGCCTACGGACAACAGTCAAAGTAGCGAGGCTCCTCAAATCACGTTTAGCGTTAGCCCCAGGCAGCACGACCATAGCACACAATGCCGCGGTATTCCCAAAGCCCTAGCCCTCGCTACGAAACTGAGTCGGCGACATGCCGGTGATACGCTTAAAGGAACGATTGAACTGCGAAATGGAGTCGAAACCTGTCTCAAAGGCAATCTCGCTCACGCGGAGATGCGGATTTTGCAATAGGTGCTTGGCCTTCTCGACGCGGGTACGCGCCAAATAATCGGTAAAAGTAATGCCTGTGGCTTGCTTGAACACCTTGCAAAAATGACGCGTGCTGGCATTCACGGCCTGCGCGGCTTCGTCCAAGCTGATGCGCTCATTGAAACGCTCACTGATATATTTCTTGGCGCGGCTCACCACTTGATCTTCTGGATCGGCCGCGGCGAGCGACTGCTGGGGCTCGATACTATTACTGATAGTCGCGAGGTGCTCAGCAAAGGTCGACAACAGCCGCAACATGGCATCGTACTGCTCTGGATTGAAGACCTTGGTCTGAAAATAAGCTTCTTCCAAGGCCTTTAAATTCACCTCACTCCCCCAGGCGAGCAACTGCTTGGTGGTGCGTGAAAACTCCTGCTGATTCGGTTGGTGCAAGAGAATTTGCCCGGTCTGCAGGAATGCAATCAACTCACCGCCGACCCGAATCGGCACGGCACTATCGCATAGCCCCGCAAAACAATGCAGCGATTTAGGCTCCATGCCGGCCTTCTGCTCCAAGTCGGCCTGCATCTTAATGCAATTCGCACAACCGGCATTGGTCTGCGCCAGCAACATGCAAAACGGGTTCCCGCCCTCGCGACTCTTCAATGCATTCTCATAGGCCTTTACCGGACGAATCGCCAAGGGCAGCCCGGTGGCCGCTCGAAAGGCCTGCTCGTAGTCTCGATAGAGTTGCGATTCACTCAACCGGTCGACCAGAGTACGACCTGCACCACTGGGCGCGCAGGTTGAATCAGTATCGGAATGACAGGTTTCGGTGAGCATATCAGGAGAAAAAAGTGTTTTTTGCAGAATATGCGCAGTCTTATGCGCAATATGCTGAGACAGCCTAGCCCCTGATCTGTAATAATCAAGCCATGCATGCACGCTTGGTCAGCTACCTTCGTGATAACCGTGATCAAATCATTGAGAACTGGTTAACCGAAGTGGATATCCCAGCCCCCATCGAATCGAAGGGGCTGGAAAGCGGTGTTGTGCCCTATGAGTTCTTTACCAAGGCGCTGGATGCAGTTCTCGATTTGATAGAAAACGGGCCTGATGCAGGCAAAAACCCTGAGGTGCTCCATCTCAGCAAGTTTCTCGGCGTGAGCTGCGACTGCCGCGAGCGCTGCTTCGGCGGACGGGTCTGCTTGGAACTACAGGATGCAGGCTTACACGCCTTCATGTCTGTCTTCGACGATGAGTGGGACGCTGAACACGAATTTAGCCCCTTTGATCGCGAGTGCTCCAAAGGCCTGATCAACCACGCGCTCTCTATTTTCTTCAGTAAAGAAATTAAACTCTGCCAACAAAGAACCTTCCGCAACGACTGCCCATTTGCTGCTTACAACTAAATACTTCCATGAACGTCCTCATACTCACCGTCTTCCTGAGCCTACTACTCGCTTCGCTCTTTCTACTCTTCTTCGTTCGCGAACGACGCACACAGGGCCTCGGCTCTCCGGAGCAGGATGCCCTGCGCCCATTCGACTCTGAAATCCCTAAAAATGCCCTCCACCGCTAAACTCACAGCGACGACTTACATTTAACGCAGATGAATACAAACAACACAAAAACCACGACTATCGTCTACGATGACGACTCCGTAAGGAAGTTCATGATCGCCTCCATTTTCTGGGGCCTGGTCGGCATGGGCGCAGGCGTCTTGATCGCCACCCAATTGAACTACTGGCAAATGAACGGAAAGTTCCTCGAATGGATCACATTCGGGTGGCTCAAAAGTGAGGGCGTGGAGTTCCTGACTTTCGGACGCCTACGTCCACTGCATACCAATGCTGCGATTTTCGCCTTCGTGGGTAATATGATGTTTGCCGGCATCTACTACTCGACTCAGCGTCTCTGCCGTGCGCGCATGGCATCCGACCTGCTCACCAAGATTAACCTCTGGGGCTGGCAATTTATCATTGTCTGCGCCGCCATCACCCTGCCCGCGGGCTACACTCGGGGTAAAGAATACGCGGAACTGATCTGGCCAATCAACATTTTGGTCGCTGTCATCTGGCTGGTCTTCGCCGCCAATTTCTTTTGGACGCTGGCAAAGCGCAATGAGAAGTCGCTCTATGTGGGGCTCTGGTTCTACATCGCGACCATCGTAACGATCACCATGCTTTATGTGGTCAATCACCTCTCGATCCCAACCAGCTTCACTCACAGCTACCCGATCTTTGGAGGCGTGCAAGACGCGCTGGTCCAGTGGTGGTATGGGCACAACGCGGTGGCGTTCTTCCTCACCACGCCGATGCTGGGCATCATGTATTACTTCGTGCCCAAGGCAGCGAATCGTCCGGTCTACTCCTATCGCCTGTCGATCATCCACTTCTGGTCGCTGGTATTCATCTACATCTGGGCGGGTCCGCACCACTTGCTCAACACTGCCCTGCCCGAGTGGCTACAATCACTGGGCATGATTTTCTCACTCATGCTATGGGCGCCCTCTTGGGCCGGCATGCTCAATGGTCTGCTCACCCTGCGGGGCGCATGGGACAAGCTACTGACCGACCCGATCATTAAATTCTTTGCCGCAGCCGTCACCTTCTACGGCATGGCCACCTTCGAAGGCCCCCTGCTTTCGATCAAAGCTGTCAATGCCCTATCGCACTATACCGACTGGACCGTCGGACACGTGCACGCCGGCACCCTCGGTTGGAACGGATTCCTCGCTGCGGGTATGTTCTACTGGCTGGCACCACGCCTGTGGAATACCAAACTCTATTCCACGACATTGGCCAACGCTCACTTCTGGCTCGGCATGGTGGGCATCCTACTCTACGTGGCTTCGATGTGGGTCTCTGGTATCACACAGGGCCTCATGCTCAACGCCACCACAGAGGGCGGCACCGTCCTGCAGTATCCTAATTTCCTGGACACCTTACAAGCGATCCGTCCGGTCATGCTCTTCCGCGCCATCGGTGGCGGCCTCTACTTGATCGGCTTCTTTATGTTGGCCTACAACATCTGGAAAACCGCCCGCAGTGGTCAAGCTGTCAACGGCACCGTGGAAGTCGCCACTCAAACTGAGTCCGACACCGACAAGCGTTTCTCTACCTTCCTCTCGGCTCCTGTCATTTACTCTGGCCTGATCATCTTCTCGGTCTGCCTATCCATCTTCAGCAATGGAGCGCTCTTCATCTTTGGCATGTTCTTGACCATCGTCTTTATCATTGTGGCCATCGCCCACTTTGAAGTGTCCAAGGCGAGCTGGAACGACTGGTTCGAAGAGCTCCTAAGCCATAGCTTTGGCTTTAGTGTCTTGACGATCATTGCTGCAGCCATCGGTGGGGCGATCCAAATCATCCCGACTGTTACTGTGCAACGCGCGGACAACATCGAAGGCCGTATTCAAGTGCCCTATACACCACTCGAACTCGCTGGTCGTGATATCTACGTCAGCGAAGGCTGCTATAACTGCCACTCACAAATGATCCGCACCCTGGTGCCCGATGTCATGCGCTATGGCAACAGTGGCCAAGGGGGCGGCTACTCCCACCTGGGCGAATCGATCTACGACTTTCCTTATCAATGGGGCTCCAAACGCACGGGTCCTGACCTCGCCCGCGAAGGCAGCCACCGCTCTGACGACTGGCACTACTGGCACATGCTAAATCCGCGTGACATCTCACCGGGCTCCAACATGCCCAACTACCCATGGCTCTTCGAAAAGCCGATCAAAGTCAGCCAATTGCCCAATAAAATACATGCCATGCGCATGCTAGGGGTGCCTTACCCGATCGATCTCTCCGAAGAGGAAATCCAAGCCCAGGTCGATGAACAAGCCGCTGGCATCGTCGAACGCCTGGCCGAAAAGGGCGCCTTCACCGAACCTGACCGCGAAATCGTCGCCCTCATCGCCTACCTACAAAAACTGGGCACCTACACAGAAACGGGCGATTCCGCAGAATAGTCCGCCCATTCACTCATTCGTAAGTATTAGTTACTAATTCCAAATTCTAAAAGTCATGTTTAAACGAATCATCTACGACGATTGGACCAGCATCGTTCCACTCATCTCCTTCTGGCTCACCTTTGGCGTCTTCCTCGCCATCGTTGTGCGAGCCTTGCTCCTTAAAAAGACCACCGTTCACCACATGGAGAACCTCCCGCTCGAAGACGGAGACAACGCGAACACTCAAGTAGCTAGCAAATGAGCACAGACGACCATAAAGACTCTCACCTCGTCAAACAAGAGGACCTGCCCGAAGGGGTCATTCTGCGCGACCACGTAGTCGACGGCATCCAGGAGTATGATCAACGCCTCCCCTTCTGGTGGCTATGCATCCTCTTCGGTGTGATCGCCTTCTCCATTGTTTATTGGCTGGTGCTGGATGATCGCAGTTTTAACGGCAGCGCGCACCAAGAGCTCGAAGCGCAACTACAAGCGGTCGCGGCCAAGCGCCTGGCGAATTCGATCGACGTCACCAACGACGATCTCTTCTTCGAGATGGCAGGCACCGCACAATTCGTCAGCGCGGGTGAAAACACCTTCATGACCAACTGTGTGGCCTGTCACGGCAAGGAGCTACAAGGCGGCATCGGCTTCAACCTAGTCGACGAGGAGTGGGTGCACGGCTCCAAACCCTCCGAAATCTATAATACGATTGCTCATGGCGTGCCTGAAAAAGGCATGCAAGCCTGGGAGAGCCAACTGGGCCAAAAGCGTATCGCCGAAGTGGTCGCTTTTGTCTTGAGCAAAAACCCAGGGCTGAAGCCATAAAAAAAATCGAACACTCAACACCGAACATTGAACATCGAATAAGTCCTCTCAAACAAGCTCTGCATTCAGAATTGGATATTGGACCTTCGGTGTTCGATGTTCACCCCATATCATGAAGCCCAATCAGCCATCACGTGCCACGCCAACGACCATCAACCAGGATGGTTCGCGTAAGTTTCTGCATCCAGCCGACGTTAAGGGTTTCTTCACCACCTACCGTCGCATCTTCGCGCTGCTACTGATCGGCATCTACGTATCCCTGCCATGGATACCGATCAATGGTCACCCGGCCGTGTTCCTGGATGTGCTCAATCGCCGCTTCCACCTATTCGGCCTTAGCTTCGCAGCTCAAGACCTGTGGATGGCGTTTTTCTTCATCACGGGCCTGGGCTTCACACTCTTCTTCATCACAGCACTGCTCGGTCGCGTATGGTGTGGTTGGGCCTGCCCGCAAACGGTCTTCTTGGAACATGTCTATCGCCGTATCGAACGCTGGATTGAGGGCGACGCAGCTGCTCGCAAGAAATTGGACAAGCAAGCATGGGATAACGAAAAGATCATCAAACGTGTCGTAAAGAATGGCATCTTCTTCGCCTTCTCGGCGCTGATCGCGCACCTCTTCCTCGCCTACTTCATTTCGATTCCCGAGCTCTATCACTGGATGACGAGCAGCCCGAAAGAGCACTGGGGCGCCTTCTTATTTGTCTTCATCGCTAGCAGCATTATCTTCGTCAATTTCGCCTGGTTCCGCGAGCAGCTATGCCTGGTCATCTGCCCTTACGGTCGCCTGCAATCCGCCTTGATCGACGATGACACACTCATTATCGGCTACGATGAAAAGCGCGGCGAACCCCGCGGTTCAGCGAAAAAGAAAGACATCGGCGACTGCGTGGATTGCACCCGCTGTGTGCAGGTCTGCCCCACGGGCATCGACATCCGCCAGGGCCTGCAAATGGAATGCATCGGCTGCGCCAACTGTATCGACGCTTGTGATACAATCATGGCCAAGCTGAACCGTCCCAAAGGTCTAATCCGCTACGACTCACAAAATGGCCTCGCAGGCCAAAAGCGGCGCTACTTACGCCCACGCACTTTTATCTACGCCGCACTGATGCTCATCGGGGCAGCAGCCTTTACACTCTCCGCCATGCAACTGCGCAGCGCTAATATGAATGTCGTGCGCATGTCCGGCGCCCCCTACTTCCTAAGCGATGCGGGCGTGCGCAATCAATACATGGTGCGGGTGATCAATAAGACCAACGAAACCAAGACCTATCGCATAATCAGCGCCGCGGAAGACCAGACCTATACAATGGAAGGCAACGAAGACGGCATCACTGTGCCGCCTATGGGCGAAGAAGTGCGCCCGGTCATCATATCTGTCCCACGCGCGCACTACAGCGGACAGTTTCCCTTAACGCTCTCTCTACTCGCGCCTGACGGGGAGACAATCATCATGACTCGCGAAGCGGAATTCCTAGGTCCCAACGCACGACTTTGGAAAGAACACTCAGCAAAAGAATGAGCACGCCCAAGAAAAAGAAATTTGCCTGGTCCCTGTGGATTCCTGTGACCCTCGCCTTCATTCTGGTCATCATCGCATGGACGATCCTGATCAAAATAGCTAAAGAAAATCCCGTTGAAACGATTGAAATCGAAAGCGAGAGATGATCGGCCGGATCAGACCGATCCGTCTGATCTCAACGAGAAAATGTCCACCGTCACCAAAGCTATTTGTGCCCACTGCGGCACGCCCTTCACTCCTCGGGCGAAGGAAAGCTACTGCTGTCATGGCTGTGAATATGTCGCGCAAGTGCTGAGCGAAAACGACCTGACTCGTTTCTATGAACTCAAGGGAAACACCGCGGTGCCGCCCGTCGGCTCCAAGGCATTCACCGAAGCTGAAGTCGCTCCCTTGATCGCTGAGCTCAAACGCGTCGAAGCCAACTGCGAAAAACCTGTCGCGCACACTCGCTTCAGTCTGGAAGGCATTAGTTGCATCGGTTGCGTGTGGTTAATTGAAGCCATCTTCCAACGTCAACCAGGCAGTGCCCGTGTTCGAATCGATCCACGTGCCAGCGCCATCGAGATGTATTGGCAACGCGGGCATTTCAATGTGGCGGACTTTGCACAGGAAATCCAAAAAATCGGTTATCGGCTCACCCTCTACACTGAAGATCCTCAAGCGAATACGGGCAGTCGCCAAATCATCCACCGTCTCGGGCTCTGCGGCTTCTTTCTCCTCAACACCATGCTGTTTACCCTGCCGGCCTATCTCGGTATGGGCGGTGACTTTTTTCTAGCCCCACTCTTTCAACTTCTGGGGGCGACCTTTGCCACCCTCAGCCTCATCACCGGCGGCGGCTACTTCATCCAACGCGCATGGCAGGCCGCACGTAACCGGGTGCTGCACATCGATCTGCCCATCGCTGCGGGTTTACTGGCGGGCTACATCGGCTCCCTGCTGGGCTGGGCAACCGGCTATGTAAACCTAATCTATTTCGATTTCGTCGCCACCTTCGTCTTCCTCATGCTACTGGGACGTTGGCTACAGGAATACGCGCTGGAAAAAAACCGCTCGCACCTGCAACGCCAAAAAGCAGGCCCGCGCAATGTGACTCTCATCGGTGGCGCCCAAGACGGGCAAAGTATTCCAGCCAGTCAAATCACCGCACAACTGCAATACAGCGTCGCGCCCGGCGAAATCAATCCTGTCGCAGCCGATCCCTTGGATGCGCAAGGCAGCCTCAGCTTAGAATGGATCAATGGCGAAGCCGACCCTGTCACGTGGCCACAGAATCGCACCGCCCCGGCGGGCGCGATCAACGTCGGCTTACACAGCCTACGCTTCCGCGCTCGCGAGGCTTGGGACGACAGCCTCCTGGCTCAGCTACTGGAGCGCCCTGAAGATGGCTTTCAGGAAAGACGCTTACAGACGGTGCTAAAATATTATATCGCATCCGTCCTGGTGGTCGCAGCCATCGGCAGCTTGAGCTGGCTACTCACATCCGGCGATTGGCTCAAGTCCACCCAAGTGCTCATCTCCGTGCTCATTGTTTCCTGCCCCTGCGCGCTCGGCGTCGCCCTGCCGATGTGCGACGAATTTGCTAATGCCCGCCTCCGTCGCAGTGGGCTGTTTATCAAAAGCGCACAGATCTGGGAGCGCCTGCGTCAAGTCCGCACCGTGGTGTTTGATAAAACCGGCACCCTGACGATGGATATCCCTCGCCTACTCAATACAGCTGCGATCAAAGAGCTCGATCCACTGGCTGCGCAAGCACTTCAGCAGCTCGTCGAGCACAACCGACACCCCATCGCACGCTCGCTGCGCGAAGCACTACTGGCCGCATTCCCCAAGCTTCGCAGCGACAACAGCGCAGCCTTGGTCGAGGAAACCATCGGTCAAGGTGTGGCGTGGAAAGACGCCGGCGGCAACGAATGGACCCTCGGCAAGCCTGATTGGCGGACTGCCAAGCTTCCAGCTGGTCGCAGTGAATACCAGCAAGCTGGAAGCTCCCCACTCCGCCCACACACTTGCCTGCGCCAAAACGGTTTACTTGTGGCAGGGTTCCACTTCCAAGAAGACGTGCGGGATGATGCCCGTGAAGCCATCGACCATATACGTAGTCGGCAAATGGATACAGCCATCCTCAGCGGCGACGCGCCCGAGCGCGTGCAAACCATCGCCACCCAACTCGGCATCGAATGCAAAGCTCAGTGTAGCCCACGCGACAAAGCTAACTGGATCGAAGCCCATGCGCCCCAGCAAGCTCTGATGATCGGCGATGGGGCCAACGATAGCCTCGCATTCGACGCAGCCATCTGCCGCGGCACTCCCGTAGTCGATAAAAGCATCCTCGAAGCCAGCGCCGATTTTTTCTTTTTTGGCCGCAGCTTACGCAGCCTCCCGCAGCTCTTCCAAGTCGCCGCCAGCCGCCGCCTGACCATCACCACCATCTTTACAGTCGCCGTGCTCTACAATATCAGTGCAGTCGGCATCTGCCTAGCTGGGCACATGCACCCACTCATGGCTGCCATCCTCATGCCACTCAGCTCGCTGGTCACACTCGGCCTAGCTTGGCTAGGGCTCGGTAGACAAACTCAAAAAACGTAGGATCGCGACTCATTACGCCCGCGTTGCTTCGGCGGACGTAACAAGTCACGCCTCTACAAAAAAAATTTATGCAAACAGAACTTCTCGCTCCCGCAGGCTGCTATGCCTCCCTTCAAGCCGCCATCGATGCCGGTGCCGACGCCGTTTACTTCGGCTTGGCTCAGCTGAATATGCGTGCCCGCTCGCGACGCTCTTTTCACGTGGACGACTTGGCCACGATCATGGAACGCTGCCACGCCGCAGGCGTGCGCGGCTATCTGACACTCAACACCCTTCTCTACGACCACGACTTAAAGCTCTGCTATAAGTTGCTCGAAACCGCCAAGCAACACGGGGTGCATGCCGTAATCGCAGCGGATATGGCCTGCATTCTAAAGGCGCGCGAATTGGGACTGGAAGTCCACCTCTCCACCCAGCTCTCGGTGTCCAACTTCGAATCCTTTAAATTCTATGCGCAATTCTGTGACCGCATCGTGCTGGCCCGAGAACTCAACCTATCGATGATTCGCAAAATCCATCAGCAAATCATCCAGCACGACTTGCGCGGTCCGGCCGGACGATTGGTTGAAATCGAAGCCTTCGCACACGGCGCGCTCTGCATTGCTGTATCCGGGCGCTGCGGCATGTCGCTCTACACCGATAACGCCTCCGCCAACCGTGGCGCCTGCGTGCAGAACTGCCGCAAGAGCTACGTCGTCAAAGACCAAGAGAGCGGCCAAGAACTCAAAATCGACAACAATTTCGTGCTCTCGCCCAACGACATCTCCACCATCGAGTTTTTGGACCAAGTCGTCGAAGCGGGCGTGCACACACTCAAGATTGAAGGCCGCGGCCGCTCGCCGGAATACGTCAAACTGGTCACCCGCGCCTACCGCCAGGCACTCACTGCAATTCAAGACGGCAGCTATAATCCAGCCTTCGTCGACCAACTCATCATCGAGCTCAAAAAGGTCTACAACCGCGGACACTCCTCCGGCTACTACCTCGGACGCGAACAAGGCTGGTCCAATGCCTATGGCTCCAAGGCCACCCATCAGAAAATTTTACGCGGCGAAGTCACACACTACTATTCAAAGATCGGCGTGGCCGAAGTTCGCGCCATCGGCGCAGTCGAAGTCGGCGACGAGTATGTCATCATCGGTGAGACTTCAGGAGTGGTCGAGGGCAAGATCGAGAGCTTACGCCTCGACGACGGCGAAGTGCCCCAAGCCCAAAGCGGCGACGTCTTCGCCCTCAAAGTCAACCAACGCGTCCGCCGGAATGACAAGTTCTTCATAATACAAGAAGTCATCACAAAGTAAGACAGGCGCCGCGCCTGTCATGTCTCATAACGATATCCCGTATGACCTACATCAAAATAGCCCACAAAAAACCAGAGTGTATCGGCTGTGCCCTCTGCACCGAAGTCGCGCCCGGTTATTGGCAGATGGACGAGCACGGCGAAGCGCAGCTCACTCAAGTGACTCGCCGTGATGCACAATTTGAATACGCTCAAGGCTTCGCCGAAGACCGCGCCACTCTGGAGCAAGCTGCCACCGGCTGCCCAGTAGACATTATACGAATCGATTAAGACTCTGCATTCGACAACACGATCCGGTAGCGGGCATCCCCGGACTTCAAGCGTTCAAAGGCCTCATTGATCTCACTCATTGGATACGATTCCACCTTGGGTTGAATCTCATGCAGACGCGCAAAATCCAACATCTGCTCAATCGTCGCCGGGCTCCCCACGGGAGATCCCGAAATTGAGCGCTGGGCTGATATCAAGGAAAACACGCCCACTTCCAATGGCTCCAATGTGGCTCCCACGAAATGCAGCCGTCCCTTGGGCTTCAATGTGCTCAGATACAAATTCCAGTCCAACTTCACATTCACCGTCGAAATGATAAAATCAAAAGATCCGGCCGCAGCTTTGATCTCCGCAGCATCACGCGAGTTGAGCGTCGTATGTGCGCCCAATTCCAGCGCCTCCTGACGCTTGGATTCACTCGATGTAAACGCTGTCACCTCGCAGCCCCATGCATTGAGAAATTGCAACGCAAGATGCCCCAGACCGCCAATACCAATCACAGCGACCTTGTCAGTCGGTTGCACATCAAACTGCACGAGTGGGTTAAAGACGGTAATGCCGCCACACAGTAAAGGTCCCGCAGCGGCTAAATCAATTCCCTCGGGGACCACCACCACACTGGCCGCATCCGCCCGCACCTTATCCGCAAAGCCTCCATGCCGCGCGACGATGGTCGATTCCGCCGATTGACAGAGATTCTGATCTCCTGTCTGACAACAGGCACACTCCCCACAATAGCCCGAATGCCAGCCCAGCCCCACCGTCATCCCAGGCTGCAGTCGGCTGACCTGTGGCCCCACCGCCGCGACACGTCCAATCACTTCATGCCCCGCGACTAAGGGATACTTCGACATACCCCACTCATTATCGATCATACTCAGATCACTATGACAGATGCCACAGTGCAAGACATCAATTTCCACCTCATTCGGCTTCAAATCCCCCACTTCATAGCTAAATTTTTCTAAAGGTCCGCCCGCCTGCTGCGCGGCATAAGCATGGATCGTCTGTGTCTGTGTCGCATTGTCATTCATAGCCATAAGCTAGCAAAAATCTGATAGAGTGCAAATTCCCCAAGCAGTTGAAACTTTCGCCTAGAGCTTGCGATTCATTTATGATGGCGATTCTAATCTGAAGCTCCCCTCGAATAATTATGAAAAAATCTACCGTTCTACTTGGTGTCACAGTCTGGTCAGTTAGCCTACTGACTGCATATTATGTCGGATCACGCGCCAACGAGGCCTCCAATCCCTCCACCACAACGCCGATCGCTCAGGCTAATCGCGAAAACACCCAGCAACAGAGCTTTCAA
The DNA here is from genome assembly GCF_031127905.1 of Thalassobacterium sedimentorum. GTDB lineage: Bacteria > Verrucomicrobiota > Verrucomicrobiia > Opitutales > Coraliomargaritaceae > Thalassobacterium > Thalassobacterium sedimentorum. The sequence continues at coordinate 87,310 of NZ_JARXIC010000004.1, forward strand.
ACTGTAGCACTCACCGAGCCCGAAGAAGCCAATAAACTGGAAGCCTTTTTCGACGGCGAAGCACTCTCCTTAGAAGAAATGCTGCGAGAGATTCCCACACTCAGCGCCGAGGAAAGCCGTCAACTACTCACTCAGGCCCTGGCCATGCCTAAGTCGGACCCCAAACGCGCCCGACTAATCAACGAATTACTCAGCCAGATCGCCGAAACCGAACCCATGGCTGCGCTGGAACTGGCCACTCAAATCGACTCCTTGCGCGATTACGAAAGCGCACGCGTTTCCATCCTCGAGGTATGGGGCCGCAATGATCCCGCCGCTGCCATTGCCTGGGCCGCCACTGCACTAGAAAACGAGCCCTCACGCTCACGCGCCTCTCAACTGACCGCGATCTACCGTGGCTACGCATTGACGAATCCGGAAGCCGCCTTTCAACAAGCACTCACAATGGATGAAAATGCGCGCCTAAAAAACCGCCTACTCGGTGAAGTGCTCGAAGCCCAAATTGAAAACGGAGGCCTGGAAGCCGCCAAACTCGCGGTCGACTTGGTCAGTGATCCCGACATGAAAGACCGCCTCCGCCGCGACCTCGTCAGCGAATGGGCCGAATTCGACCCCAGTGCCGCAGCGGAATATGTCGTCTCACTCGGCGACGAAGCTTCAGCTGATTTAAAAAATGCCCTCATTCGCGAGTGGGCCGAGAGCAGCCCTGCCGAAGCCGCAGCCTGGTTGGACAGCTTGGATGCCGACGACCCCGCCATCGCGCGCGCCAGCGCATCCATCATCGAAGAATGGACTCGTTACGATTTAGCCGCTTCCGCAGAATGGCTCAATAGCCTCGAAGCCAGCCCTGAGCTCGATCGCGCTGTCATCACCTACACCTTTAGTGCCGCCGCGGAAGACCCCGCAAGCGCCATGACCTGGGCGGAGTCCATAGACGACGATCGCCGACGCACCTGGATGATGGAGCGCGTCGCCGCCACTTGGAAGGAGCAAGACACCGAAAGCTTCAGTGAATATCTCGATAGCTCCGAACTAACTGAAGAGCAGCGCACCACCCTCGAAAACGCCGAAAACCGCGGCGGACCAGGTGGCGGCGGTGGTCGGGGTCCTGGCGGCGGCCGCGGCCGCTAACTAAAAAAGTGCTCAAAATTTGCTCCAACGCATGGATGAAACAGCTTAGAGATTCATATCAACCTTAGTATCTCTGCAGCAACTTCATGCATCCGCATCTGAGTCAAAAATCTGAGTACGCATTGGAATAGAAGATTGTGCACCTGCACGCGTACACGCGAGTGAACCTGAAATTCCAGCCAACCTGACAGCTTGAGTCAGCGGCCGACCTTCCGTCAAAAAGGCAGCCAAAGCTCCAGTGAAGGCATCGCCCGCTGCCGTCGTATCACAAATTGAAATATCCATCGCTGGAACATGAGTGCAGTCAATGACATCTGGATTGGCCTCTCCACGCGTAAGAATGGCGGCTCCCAAACCACCCAGTTTAAGAATTACTTGCTTGGGACCATGCGCTAAGAGGCAGGCCCCCGCCTGCCGAGCCGAGGCTAAATCTGTAACAGCAATCCCCGTGAGCAATTCGGCTTCAGTCTGGTTGGGAGAGAAGATATCGACTTGCCATAACTCATCAGGCAAATGAGCAAGCTGCCCCGCTGCCAGTGGCTGGGGCGCAGGTGCAGGATCTAAAATCGTCAGTACGCCCGCCTGATGGGCAATTGCCAGTGCCGCCGCCACAGTCTCATAAGGAATTTCGAGCTGCACCACCAACACACTGGCACTCTCAATCAATCCACGCGACGCTTCGATATCTTCTGGGCTCAAGAGAGCATTCGCACCGAGTGAAACCATGATACCATTATTGCCTGCATCATTGACCATGATCGTCGCCATCCCAGTTGGCCCCTCAGAGCTTTCTAACAGCGCACTTACATCCATATTCTCGGCAGCAAGGCTGTCACGTAGTTCAGCGCCAAAAGCGTCCTCCCCCACCTTACCAATAAAGATGCAGCGACTGGCAGCGCTCATCGCACGACAAGCAGACACCGCTTGATTGGCTCCTTTCCCCCCAGGATTCGTGATGACGTCTCCGGAAAGTATCGTTTCCCCCTCGCGCGGAAAACGAGGGACCGGTATCGAGAGATCCATATTGGCAGAGCCAACAACAGCGATTACGGGAGAAGGAGTATTCATACACTTATAATAGACGCGCACATGTTAACAACCGAAAGAAAATCAATAACAACGAATCACTTATATGAAATTTCCGAAATATCGATCAAAGAAACGTGGAATGTCGACATCGTTGGCCACCTCGTGCACAGGCGACTCCTGTGGCGCATCCGGATTAAAGAGCGTATATCCCTCCATCAATCCGTCAGGAACGACTTGCACACCACCACGCGCCCAAGAACAAATGTCTGGTTCGAAGATAGAAACAGCAGCCAAAGGGTCGTGAAAGGTCACTTCGTCGCGCCCTCCATCAAACCAGACCTGTGCCATTTCAAGCACTAGATTCAGCCCTGGGCACCGAAAGCGTTGTCGAACTTCAGCCGGCGACAAGTTGACGCGTGCGGTGACATCAATCCCGATCGAACGGTGAATCTTAACATCCGCCCGATAAACAATTTCAGCAGCATGAGGATCATTAACAATGTTCCACTCACAACGCCCGGCACCATACTCACCCAACCAACGAACTGGCGTGAAATTGCCCCCCATGATCACCAGCTCTTTGAGTAAACTGGGAATCTCTGGATCGACCGAAAAAAGGAGCCCTAAATTCGTCAGTGGCCCGATCGCCAGCAGTGTCACCTCCCCTGGATTTGCACGAATGGTCTCTTGCAAAAAACGGATTGCTTGATGCTGCGGAAACGAATCTGCCTGCTGGTGCGAGCATTTCCCATTGGCCAAGATATCGGCTTGAGGCACTTCCGGCTGTCGGCTCTCAGACAAAAACATAGGGCTCGCAATGCCCGGATAAATAGGGACCTCCTCACGTCCGGCATCGCGACATAGCGCACTCGCCAGAGAGGCCCGCAGGCAAGTGTCTCCACTCACAGTGGTGATTCCCAGCAATTCGCATTTCGGCTCGCGCAGTAGCCAGGCCAAGCTGACGGCATCGTCAACATCGGACCCAATGTCGGTATCAAGAATGATTTTCTTTCGTGCAGAATTCATACGTTTACGATCTCCCATTATAAATCTGAAACAACAGGATGCCGTTTCTCAGTCGCTGGAAACAATTCTCTTGGTTCGGAAGAAAACTCTACGACATTAAATTCGACATCATCCCCGCCCCAGGTGCTCACCTTTAATACATTATTAATAGGAGCCATTCTAAACTGAATATCGCGGATAAAGACATAGCCATTTAACGTCGCATTCATACCACCTTCATTAAAGCTAATCTCCATAGTGCACAATTCACCCGGAACATAGGGGACTTGATTGACATAACCGGAGCTCCATCCATCCCGCGGCCCTGTAACCGTCCACCTCGAACTATATCGTATCCTGATATCACCTACACTGAATTCTAAGCGATCGCCCATCTTAAACCTGAGGACAATAGTACCACGGTCACCGAATCGATGTTCGTGTAATGTTGCAGTTGCTTTTGCTCGCCCCACGGTCGAGGCGAGTCGTATGGACTCCTCTCCAGAGATCTGGCTAGACGCCAAACTTACACCGGGCGCATCAACATTAGCACTCCATGCCGAACTCGAAAGATTCCTCAGCTGATACTTTACGTCATGCCCGGTACTCAACGCCCGCGTAGTTTCTAGGCGCCCGACAATGATATCATGTGATTTTGAAGAAACATAATCTGGATAAAGCGCGACCGAATCCGCCCCCCATGTTGCAATCGAAAAACTGACAGCTGATGCTGTATCAAGCTTCAGCCCTCGTGCAAGCGGATACCCGTTGAACACAATATCTACTGATCCATCATTCATACAGACTTCTACATATTGACTTCCTTGATTCACGCGAACTGGAGCTTGGAACAGCTCCCCGCGACCTGGAACAAAGCCGTCAATCGTCCACCCACGGTGCTTGTAGTAGATGACCGAAGCTTCGCCAAAGTAGAACTTAACCCGTTGCTGAACTTTCAATCCGAAGCCCAAACTACCCTGTTCATAAAACTCTGCGCCTGTAAACGTCAGTCTCGCTTCATCTTTCTTCAAGCTACTTTTTAACAAATAGCCAACTTTATCAGTGCCCTGCTCGTGCTCAATTGAAGTGAGAGAAACTCCATGTGTCCCCCCACTCAAGGCCCAAGGTGCAGCGGTATTCACACGAGATGTTGATACCGCGACGGATCCTGCAGCTGCTAAGGCTTCATCCTGATCGATGCGAAAAGCATAGCATCGATTTGCAGCGATTTTCGCCTTTAAGCGGCCATCATTCACGCCGTAAACTTCTCCTGTAAGCACATCAACGACAGTATCCACGTCGATCTCAGGGAACAGGTTCTCAATGCCTAAGGAAAAAGAATCTGGTTCCGCACTAATATTACTCACCACCACTAGGGCAGATTTGTCGTTCAAATAATAGGACATTTTAGTCGAATCCAGCCCGCTCTTGAAGTCTACTTGAGCTTGGTCACGCCAATATGGATGAAACTCAGTACTCTCATTGGTATCAAAATCGGCGAGAATTGCTTGAACCAGGAAATTCCCACGTACCTCGTTGTTAAATAACAAAGCATAATTCAAGGCAAGATAAGGACCCTTATTCCAAATCCAGCGTTTGACCCAGAACTCGGAGTTGAAGCCCCATGGACGCCCGCTATAACCGACGGCATATACTGGCAATGGGATTTGATAATCACGCGGGAAGCGACTTAACTGCTCACCTTCCAAGTAGCCGTCAAAGAAGGATAAGGTATTAATATCAATACCACCACCAGTATGCGCACTCATGAACAAAGGACGTCCGGTGTCGTTAAAAATACCCCGCAAGCGCTTCAGAAAGCTACGCGTTCCGACGACTCTCGATTGATAAATCTCGTCCATGCTCAAACTATACGGACGACGGCAACCTGTATGTGCAGGATTTTCACAATTCCAGGCAGGGCTAGTGCCATCACTTAAAATCCCATCAATTCCAGCTTCGTTGGCCAACTTGTACCAACCCCATAATTGTAGATCCCCCTCGGGACCACGCTTACACGTCGCAAAACCTGGAACTCCCTTGCCTGGATCATGCTTTCTGCGATAGAATAACCATTCCGGCTGCATCAAAAGGTCTTCTCGAATTGCGGGCACCGTCATAGGCGGCGAATTATCCTGCAAGCCCTGGCAACCATACAACTGCGTGATGCGCCCACCTTCATGATTCTTGCTCGCCCATTCAGTCAGTTCAGGTATCTTCTCCAAGTCGGGATAGCCTTGATAGTCAGACCACAACTCCCACTTATATTGCTGCACCTTTGGACGTACGCGTTCAGCAAACAGAGGCTTGGTGGGGGTCGGCTGTAGGAAAAACCTGAAAATTGGCATTTCTTCCGGCAATTGCCCAAGATTATCGACAAAATTGAATTCCATCCAGACACAGGACTCTTCTTCAATCAAACGAACCTGATGCCGAATATCTTCAGAGTAGAACAGTTCCGTGTCATAATTAAAAGACAATCCGCGGTCTTCATTTCCCGTCCATAAAGGAGATGCAGATGCCGCATACCCAAATCCATCCAACTCCATGTCTTTTTGAACCAATATCTCATGAACATATTTTGCAACTTCCGGACGAATTGGAATGCGAACCGACAACTTTGAAACATCCTTTGGATCAACTCCTTCGAGTTTCATTTTAACGATGGTAAAACCATCGTAATCAAGCTGCGATCGCGTTTTCAATTGCACAGATTTCGCACGTGCAAGGGTTTGCACTGCAACAGCAGTCCCGTCGACCTGCAACGAAGGTGCTTGAGACTCCAAGAGGACTGGCTGACCACTCACCTCTAAATCAATTTCAGCCGGGCCAGCTTGTATTTCGACCCCTTCATGCAGAATTGATTCAAACAATCCATATGCGCCAAACCGTATTTGCTTATCCACTAGTTGCACCATTTTCCCCTCGATGACTGGTTGAGTCCATGGCTGAGGGATTTTATGATCCACATACTCCATGGCCACCTCTGTGCCTAGCCACTCCGGCGCTTCAACGGCCTCTAAGCTGCGTGTAACTGTTTGAACAATGTGACCATTTTTATAAAGAGTCAGGCTTGCCTCGCGCTCAGGCTGGCTGCCAGGTGAGACCTCTTGATAAACATACTGAAATTCTTCGGTCGCTGCGACCGACACTTTCACTTCTGAGAAACCTGAAACAGAAAGAACAGCTTCATCCGCTAAACCAGAATCCACTCCATCTAACTCTCCCACAATAAAACCAGAAAGTGGATAATAACCAATCTTAACACTTAGCGACTCTGAAATTGATTCGTCGGACAATGAAATGGAGGCCTCCAAAGGAAGTTCCACAGTTTTCTGATTGGATTTTGATTTATCTAGCAATGTCGCAACTCCAAATTCCATCGGACGGTAACCACCATATCCGCTACCTGTCATATGCCAAGTAGCTGTTTCTGGAGGTCGCACACGAAATAAATTAAAGAAAATATTAGGGTAGTCCTGCTCCGTTATACCAAAACTACTCATCGGAATCTTCAGTTCTGCAGACCATCCATTTTCATGCTGAGATACTGCAGCTTCAAAAAGCGAATTTCGCAATTGAAACTCATTGTAACTGCGAGCCGTCACGCCCGCGGCATTCACTGTAAACTGATAGTAATGGTCTGCTGCAGCACCCCGGGTCCCCATGGCTCCTTTATATCCACCGACATCAATATCTTCTCGCACCAAAACAGTCGGATCGACCAAGCCCACGACAACCTGAACGGCATCATCTTCAGTCAAATTACCTCTTTGCGGGCGATTGTAAGCCTCGGGATATCCGGCCTCGTCCTCCTCACAATCAAACGCGATATATAGAAATTCATCTATATACTTTACACGAGCGACGGTAGATTGATCCAGTGTCAGGACCTGATTTGAATCTTTGCCAAGCACTTTAAACTGCTGAAGCAATGCAGCATCGCCCCATTCTTCAGCACTCAAAATGCCATCTAATACCACATCTTCACTCCCAAATGGGATACTGACTGCAGCAGGTTCATCTGCGCTCAGATTCCCAACAGTACACAAGCACGAAGATAGCAATAAAGACTTAACATAGGCAGGCAAACGATTCACGGATTCGCTGTAATTCATATATTTCAAGGGGTTCATTTCAGTTATACTATTGGGTATTATTTCATTTAGTTGCACAAAACGGCTTATGCTCAAAGCCGTATGTGACTAACTCATCTCGCATGGATGCCACGGCATCTGCATACTCCGTTTCATTAATAAAATTCTCTGACTCAGAGGGGTCTCGATCCAAATCAAACAAAACATCCATTCCATCTCCGCCAAAATGTAGATATTTCAGGCTATCTCGCTTGATCATAATATATTTCCCGTGCATCTGAGAGCAGACCTGATTATCCCACTGCGAATGATCGCCAGACATCAGCGGAACAAGACTACGACTCTCCATGCCTTCGGGGCATTCGACTCCGGTTAGCTCCCCCAAAGTCGCATATAAATCAATCAAATTAACATTGGATCGCACACTCCGCCCCTCGCAGTGCCAAGGACAACGAATGAACAGTGGGACGCGAGCGCTCCCCTCAAAGAAGAGTTGTTTCTCCCAAACCGAATGCTCGCCAAGCAATTCGCCATGATCCGAACAAAAAACAACAATCCAATCATCAATATCTTGGCCACTAGCTTTGATAGACTGTATGACCCGGCCTACCCGAGCATCCAATGCCTCAATATTCGCATAATATGCCGCAGTCGCTCTTCGAATCTCATCACGAGAAACTTGCTGCCCCTCACCGACAGTCACAGGCTCACCATCATTATATGCAGATTTTCCCAGTACCGGATGATCAAATACACTTGCAACGTAATTAGGATCCACACGGTCATAATAGTAATTAAACAAATCTTCCTCAGCCGCATATGGATAATGCGGGTTGCAAAGACCTAAATACAACATCAACGGTTGTTCTGTATATCTACGCTCATAAAATGGGCTTACGAAATACTCTTCGAGCAAGAATTCCGCACCTAGCGTCGCCAATTCATCCCAACGCGTATACGGAGACATTCCCACGCCAGCTCGTCTAATCTCCTTACGATCTGTCCATTTATTTTGCACAACAGGAAAAGGATCCTCCGTTCCCCGTGCGACATTAATAGTAGAACGGTGAACTTGTTCGTCCATCCCAATACGACGCATCCAACCTTGGTTTGGGTCCTCGCCAACATGATGCAACTTACCACAAGCAACCGTATTATAACCTGCAAGTGAGAACGCACGGGCAAATGTATGGCTGTTCGGCTCTAAATCTTGCCCAAAAACCTCGACTCCACATGTACGAGGATAAGAGCCCATGGCCATACACTGACGACTCGGAATACAAATTGGCGATGGACAATAAGCATTCTCAAATTGAACACTGTCTTTTTCTAGAGAATCAATATGGGGAGTTCTAACGATTGAATCTCCAGCATATCCAAGCGTATCAAAACGCAGTTCATCGGTTGATATAAATAGGATATTGGGCGGTTTCATAGACTTTCTTAACTCAAAGATATAGACTGTCCGCAAGAGGCACTCCGTCAACGCGAGCAAAGAGCAACAAGTTGCCCTATTTCAATAAAACAACGAGATAAAGCCAAGCCAGCAATCAGCTTTTACAAACAGTGTTGCCGAGTTCCCACACACCCTGTACGGCCATCAACTTCGGCTCTGAAGGAAAGCCAAACTCTCCACGGGAGAGCCTTTGAGCCAAAAGATCCATACAAAACTGTCCGACAACTTCCTTCTTTTGAGCAATACCACAAACATCGGCTTGCCCAATGGGTTTTGTCAAATAGATGACCCCATAGTCCTGCGGGCAAGAGAGCGCCAACTCAGGAATATGGACATAGGTAAGTAGAACCGGCTTCTCAAAACGTTTCAATTTCTGAGTGATGACTGTGTCACAACATTCTATAATTTCAAAATGCAGCCCTTGTTGCGAATGAGTAAAACTATCTTCCTCCACCAGAAAACCAGCTTTATGCAGATGATTAAGTCGCGTGTTCAAAATTGGCACATCCACTAAAAATATCGATTTATATCCCAACTGAATAGCCTGATTCACACATTCTCGCGCTGAAAAATATGGATCGATATACACACGGTCATAGCCAATTTCGCTTTGATTAAGTGTGACGATCGCACCCGCAAAATGCGACCAATCCAACTGTAATTTCACCTCAGCTTCAGTACTCTCCCATGATGGAGGTGAGAGAATAATTCCACGGATACCACGCGAAAGCAACACGCGCTCGAGGCGAGCCCCCATCATTTCTTTCTCGTCGCAATCTACAATTTGAAAATGATAGCCCAATTGCTCTGCACGCGCCTTGGCTCCATTAATTACACGCTGATAATGTGGATTCTTTTTGGCAAAAAAATTAAGGTAGGCCACATTGCTCAGATTCGGCAATCGCTGACCTCGCCGCATTTCTTCCATATGGCGAGTCACATATGGGTTCGGTCGATACCCCATGGTATTCGCCGTTTCGAGCACTCGAGCTCGCAGCGCTGCGCTCACTTTAGGTTGATTATTAAGTGCCCGCGATACCGTTGAGACATTAACTCCAAGCTTGGCCGCAATATCACGTAAGCTGACTTCGTTTCTCAATGAAGAATTTGGCATAGGCAAGTAATTAGACGAGGTACAGGTTGTAGTCGAATAGAGGCGTAACTCTCGAAAACAGACAAACTGGATCAGTCGCCATCATGAATCATCTGATACAAATTCCCCCATAGACTTATAGGTAAATCGACCACTTTTCACATCTCGAAGGATAAAAACATACGCCCGGACCTTGTGTTGCTTTTGCCAGCGCGTCGCCCCAAAAATTTTGGCCCCAGACTCCTGATCAACAAAGAACTGCACCTGATAACTTTCTAATTTCCCCACATCGGGTGCAGTCATCACTCGCTTACTATATGGATTCATAACAACAGACTCATCAGCTAATTTCACTCCGACCTTCGAGTCGCTCAGATTAAAAAAAAGAATATCTCCCGCTTTGAAACGATCCGTATCCGAAGGGATGACCACTGGTCGGATGCCTTGATTCGCAACATCCATCAGCAAAATGACAAATGCGCCTCCCTCCTCGGGTAAAGCGATGTCTAGCCAAGCTGGCTCCAGAGAACGCGTGCCAGACAATAAACTTCCGGATTCAATTTTAAGTGAGCGCCCCCCGACGTCAATAATCTCGCTGAATCCTACCCGAGGTATTCTCACCTGTATCGAATCGGATTCATTCATGTAAACATCCAACTCATTAACATCATGATTCAATCCAAAGCAGGCAAAACGAACCGAGACATCGTCCGCCTTCAAGCTATTCAGAAAAGTCACCAGAAAAACAAGAACGGCTACAAACTTAATTTTTGAATACATAATATTTCTCTCTCAATGATTACACATCATCGTCATTCAACCAGCGAAATGCGATGATATTAAAACGACGTCCAAAGTTACGATTCACATCGCTGCCCAATTCAGACTGACTTAATTCGGAAGAATCGCTCTCGTCGATATAGTCATAACTGCGCTGAACAATGGCTTCTCCACGAGCCGTCGCGACAACATTCCCCGCGAGGTCATGTACTTCCCCATAAGTTCGTATCTTAAACGTATCCGAACGAACGGCCAGACTCGGGCCCATGACTGTCAACAAATCAGCCTGATCCACATAGCCAGGCATGCCAGTTGCCCGAGCCCCCACCTCAGCCGCGCGGAATGGCATGCCAGCAGGCACATCCGAAAGAGCCACAGATCGATTCCCATCAGAAATAAGGGTTTCGTTCACCGTCGCATCCAATGCTGCCTGCAAAGCACCGCTTTTCGCCAGAGTCTCGTCGCTACTTAAGCGTCGATTAACGAAATCAGCCATAGACAAAAACGGACCACGTCGTCGCACTTCATCGACAATTGACTCGGCTAAACCTTGCAACATAGAATCATCTACTTCCCGATAGCCCAGCCACTGCCCACTGCCTGAAACATCAGAAAGCTCACTCACGTCGATACTGCCCGAGGCGGGTATACTCAAACCAGGCATTGGAATGTCGGCTGGAATATCCCAGGCGATTGCTCCAGAAGCAGGATCAATTCGCGGAATTAGCTCGTCACTCAGACTGGCAAGGTGCCCCTTCCACGCATCTACATTCATGCTATTTACATTAAACGCACCTTTAATGCTTAAATACTGCGCCGACAAGGTATGAGCACTGGATGTCGGATCATCTCCGGCAAACAAAGCAGATGTGGCAGCAACGACATCAACAGATGAGTTTAAGCGCATATGGCGATTCGGCAAATCGACATCATTCAGCAAAAAATCATCAAATACTTTACGCTGACTACGCATCACCGAAAACACAGATGCCGTTTGAGGTGCAATCGAGGAAAAAAACCACTCATCCCAAAGCGCTTCATTGACCCAATAAGAGTGATCGACCGCAGCCATCCCATCATTAGTCGTTCCAGTGCTAGCATTGGGAGCAATGACTGGTGTTGAATGCGAATTCCCAATCGCAAAATTCACAACGGGCTCCAACTTCCTAACATGAAATTGAGCTGGAGGCCCTAATACATGAATGCTGCCAATACCACTGGCACTGGCATGTTGAAAAGCTGCCAGAGAAAAAATCGGAGCACGGGGAATGGAATGAGTAATCAGTGTCGAATTCCCCGCAGAACTATCATAGCTTCCGCCGTAATAGCCACTTCCACCGAGAATATCAAAGTCCGGATAGCTGAAATTACTATCGATTCCAGTCATTCGAATCTCAATACCCTGATTCGCAATGTCGTCCGCATCGAAGCTCTGTAAGTCATAGCCGCCGGCAGCACGACTGACTCGCGAGAGGAAACGGCTGGGGCGATTTGAATCCGCTTCTGTTCGCATTGCGACTGAAAAGAAAGCGATGTTTTGCTTGGTGCTTTCTAGATCTTCAGGCTTTCCAATATCTCGCAGGGCAATTGGCGGAAACAAGGTCGGATCATCCAATGCTGAGAGATCGGCGTTCCATCCCTTTCGATCGATAAGAAAACCACCCGCATAAGCATCTCCATTCGAACTACTCCCCACGTGTTCAAGAAATTCAACCAATCCCTGCCCAATGGCGCCTTGCTGATTACTCGCCTCCAACTCTACGGCGATCAGGTCTCCCGCTTCAACGCGTTCATTCATCACGATCTGAAGCCCGCCACTACCTCGATTCCATCCAAAACTCGCAGGATAATTTTTATCATTGACCGGATCGGTTGCATCAGCGCCCGCGCTACCAGCTTGTGAATAAATCAAGACTTCACCGGGACGCATGACCAGCGGGTCCCCTCCTGAGACCCCAATTTCCAAATTAATATGACCACCAATTGACCCAGAAATAAAACGGTCATCATGCAACACGCCATTCGCGTAGATATTTACATTATAAGGTGCCCCCCAGGCCTTAATGTTCATATAGCTCTCAGGTGGAACTTCCAATGTGACATCGTAAGGATTCCACACAGTTACAATCGGGTCCTGAACCAAAATAACCTTATAGTTATCATCATCACTCGAATATTCCGCTTTCACAGAAATTAACCACCCCGCCCGAATCATGATCGGCCGTTGATATGGACTAAAAGGACTGCTGGCCTCAGTTTCAGGATCCGCATTCCCTCGTAAAACTGGCACGCCCAGAGGTAATGAACCTCCATCAGGATGCGACATGCCACTGCCACTCCCCAATTGGCGCCACAGATTATAATAAGCCCAAAGCTCACTAAAATTAATGCCATCAATTCCGGCATGCTGATAAAGAGGTGCGATGGGGCGCTGACCTTCTGACGTCTCTAAATAGAAAGAAAAATCACGACGCAAGCCGCCGGCTCGAACATTAGTCAGCAAGCCCATTGAATGAGGGCTGACCGCATGAAACAAGTCTTCCTTATGATTTACAAAATCTGCACCAATGAGCTCTATATTCCTTTGAGTATTCACGGTATTAATCTGCACATCGAATGGATCCACTCCCGCAAGACCTTCAATAAAATCCAAACTGGGAAAGGCACTTCCACCACTTTGTGCGATCCAATCTGCAAACTCACCCAATGCTGTAATCTTCGTCTCGATACCCAGCTTGGAATTCTCATCACTAATCCACCAGCTATACTTATTATGCGCATCTACATCGACAAGCCCCGCCTCGACCTGATTATCACTGGAAGCATTGACCAAATCTAATGTCACGTGTTCAAAGTTCACAGCACTCGGATCATCACGAACCACTTCATCTTCCGAACCTGAAACCAGCCAACGCTTCAATTGCGGCGCGGGTCGACTCGATTCCGATGCAGTCCAACTCTGATATGCCCCCACCCAAAACCTTCGCGGCGAGCTAGTATTCTCAGGCAACAAAATTTCCGCCGAAGCATTAATTCGCTGATCCGGTCCAAGTGCCTGTTGTAGATCTGCCAAAGCTATCTGAGCCCCAAGCACGGCATTCTGCCTAGCTTTAAGTTGATATAGTTGCTGGCCGGAAACTTCAGATTCCACCCGAATAAAAGTGGTTAAACTCAACAACAGAAGTAGAATAAAAGACATCAACGACAATGCGATCACGAGAGCAAATCCTTGCATCCCACATTGCTTCTTTCCGGTTAAATGCATCTTATATTCACTCATCTGTATATATTTCGTATCTCCAATTACACGGAATTCCATGGACCAACCAAACGCCCTATCGTGAACGAGGCCTTCCACATGTCGTGCCGAGTCGTATTTGAGGCAATACTTCAACTCTCTGATCGAATTGTTGCGGATGCTCAGAGTTGATACACTTTAACAACATCTGAATCGCCTTTTCTCCAATTTCTTTCGTATTTAAATTAACCGAACAAAGCTGCCCCCCCATCGCCCAGGGGAAGACATCATACCCGATTACACTGATCTCTTCCGGAACCCGCACACCAAGCGTTTTAAACGATTTGACTAACTCACGCGCGAGCAAATCATCCGCAGCAAAGATCGCGGTCGGCCATTGTGAACGTTCCATCTGAGATAACTTCAACGCCAGATCTAAACCGCCACAATTATCATCACCAACCTCAAATATTCGGCGATCATCTAAGTGCAGCCCCTCCGCGATAAAGGCATCACGAAACATCGCCATTCTTCGGCGATACATGCGCCCAAACATCCCCTGAACCTCAGTCGCTGCTAGCAACGCGATATCCGTATGACCATAAGATTTCAAGTGAGCCAGGCCAACTTGAATCGACTTCTGCATATCTAATCCGATCTGATAGCAATGCAACGACTGCGTATCATCAGGCAAACCATACATAACAGTCGGCACCTCAAATTTATGCAGTAAAGCATCCATCTCCGCAATTTCAGCAGTATTATAATCTGTCGGCCCCCAGATAATGCCGTCGATACGATTTGATACGAATGAGTGTAAACCGGCTTTTTCACGAGCTTGATCCCAAGAACAAAATCTAACTGAAATGGTAAACCCCGCGGCCTCCCCAAGCGTAAAAACAGCTTCCAGCGACTCTTCGTAAAACCGACTCATGTCTGACAACATGACTCCAATAATTCGCGTGCGCCCATTAGACAGCGACCTAGCTAAATTATTCGGCTCATAATTCATACGCTTGGCAGCTTCCAAGATTCGATCCCGCGTTTTCTCACGAACCTTGGGGTCTCCTCGCAATGCAAGCGATACAGTTGAGGCATTCAAGCCAACCTCTTTTGCAATCTGATGAATCGTAATTTTACGGGGCATTCTAAAGTCAGGTAAACAGGGTATTCTAAATTATGTTGACAGAAAATACAACCGATTGTATTTTCTGTCAATACAAACTGTGAATACCTTTGAAAACCTCATTTCACCTAAAACTAGTCGTCGCATTCTCCTTTTTAATGCTGGCAGAAAGCTTAGCATCCACCCCCGCAATCGATGTATTTTTTCTAGCTGGTCAAAGCAATGCTTCTGGCCGCGCAACCATAGCATCGGAAGCCTTACCGGAAGTCCTCTATTACTACCACACTGATGGCCCCGCCCAAAGACACTCAAATTCCGACTCTAGGTTCACCGAACTGAACGCACTACCCAACAATTACTTCGGACCGGAAATCGGCATCGGCAGAGAGCTGCGACGCAAAAACTACACTCCTGCGATCATCAAAATAAGTAAAGGCGGCACCAGCTTAGCCAACGATTGGAATCCACAAAAGAAAGGCGAATGCTGGCAAACATGGACACAGGAAGCGAGCAAGGCACTCCAAGCACTCAGCGCTCAGGGGTATCAAATACGACTCAGAGGCTTTTTCTGGATGCAGGGCGAAAGCGACGCCAACATCAAAGGAAGGGCCGCTAAATATAAAAATAACTTCCAGGCTTTCATAACTTCGGTCACACAATTTCTCACAACAGAAGGTTACCAAACAGACCAGATGCACTTCGTCACGGCACTGATTCGTAGCGATCGAAAAGAAGCCAAAACGATTCGGGCTGCCCAAAAGGAAACAATGGATACGATGCCTAACGGCGACTGGTTCGACACCGATGACCTGACTACCATCGATGGCACGCACTACGATTCTGAATCACTACAAATAATCGGAGCACGCTTCGCCGATACATTTATAAAATTATCCGAGCAAGTACACATCGCGGCCCCTCACCAATAATACACACACGATGAACCCTAAATCCAAAACTGAGTCCCCCAAGCCAACACATAAGGCGACCCTACTTGAAAAGTTTGCCTGGGGCGCTGGAGGAATGAGCGAAAGTCTCGTCAACTCGATTTATGCACTCGCCTTTCCAATTTACTCAATCGGACTCGGCGTCAGCCCGGCACTCATTGGTATTGCTAAAGCAGCACCTCGGCTAGTGGATGCACTGACTGACCCCATCATGGGCAACATTTCAGACAATGCCCGCACTCGCTGGGGACGCCGTCGACCATTCATTTTCATTGGAGCGATACTGATCGGCATCATCTATCCCATCATTTGGCTACCCAACCCAGGATGGTCAGAGATGATGCTTTTCACCTGGCTGACCGCATTAACAATCTTTTTCTTCCTCGGTTTTACGATATGGAATATTCCTTGGTCCGCAATGGGCATGGAACTAAGCGACGATTACAATGATCGCACCAAAGTCCAAGTCGCTCGCATGATCTTTGCCACAATCGCTGGCTTAGGCAACGCCTGGGTCTACAAACTTTGCTTCTTATTTAATTCTGACGAAATTATCGGCGTCCGATACACAGGCTTCATCATTGGCTCAATAATTATGGTCGGGGCGATCTTATCTGCATTTTTCATTAAGGAATGGCGCCACGTGGACAAACAAATGCCAATACGGCTACTAACGTCGCTAAAGATGACCCTGTCAAACCGTCCATTCTTATTACTCTGTGGAACGATTGTAGCTTTTGCCATTGGACTAGTCATGGTTGATCCACTCTTACTGTATGTAAATATCTATCACGTATTTGACGGCGATCGATCCGCGGCCTCCACCATCATGGGAATTTCCGGAACCTGCGGCGTGATCATTTCAGTCTTAATGCTACCCATCGGCGGAAAACTTTCGGAAAAGTTCGGCAAACGTAACGCGGCCTTCTGCGCCCTGACACTTATGATCATTGGGAAAGGCTCTCAGTATTTACTCGTCACTCCTGACAACCCTTACCTACAACTCATTTGCCGAATCATTTACCAACCAGGCCTAATGTTAATGTGGGCCCTCATTCCATCAATGATTGCGGATGTTTGCGATCTAGATGAACTCGAGAATGGCAATCGCCGTGAAGCGAGCTTTAGTTCGGTCTTTCAATGGATATGGAAACTGGGCGCAACGATTGCGATGGCGTTAAGCGGCATACTAATCTCATTAGCTGGTGCCAGCGTTAGTTCACCTGACGACCTACTTTCCTACAACGTAGTTTTCCGCCTAAGATTAATACTAGCGATTGTACCTGTAATCTTCGCGATCATTGCGATGGTCCTACTATGGCGCTATCCACTCACTCACAAACGAGTGAATGAAATTAAGGAACAAATAAAATAATAGCCCTCCAAACACAAAAAAAAAAAAACAATCAAAAGACTAAAGCGCAACTTGTTGCGCTCACCTTCTCTTGAAAAAAACGAACGACAATCCATTGTATAACCTAGTATTTTAAAGTCATAATAACCCCAGAATTATAAGAACATGAAAAGAAAATATACCCTGCTACTCACATCAGTCAGCCTGCTTGCCGCAACCTACACTCAAGCACAAACCGCTTTCTTTGACTTCGGCCGCAGCGACGGTGAGAATAAATCGCTGATCCAAGCTGGAACAACAGGATTTGAAGCTCCTTATAATGCCGTAGCAGGCGTCAACGAACTCAGCGTTACTTCCAGCTCCGGCATTACCTTAACACTCTACGATGATGCTGCTTTTATTGGCCGCAATCGCTGGAACTACTCACCCACTCCAGGATCGGACCTGACTTGGGATGAAACTTTCATCGATTTCATTGGTGGCATTGATAAAATAAAAGTTTCTGGCCTGGCTGCGAATACTGAATATAGCTTCCAATTCATTGCTTTTGATGACGACAGTTCTAGCTCAAGAACGATTTCATTCGCTGAAACAACCGGAGGCGCCAACAATGCGTTAGGTAGCGTCACATATAACGCCGGCGATCAAGTAAATAGCAATTCAGACTTCAGCGTCTTTTCGAATTTAACTTCAAACGCCTCAGGTGACATCTATGTCGATTTAACTTCATCGTCAGGCACACCCCTACTCTCGGGGCTCATCATCATACCTGAGCCTCAGACCTCGGCCCTACTGATTGGCTCACTAACAGGGTTAAGCGCCTTAGCTTTCCGTAGAAAAAGAACAACAAACTAAAGAAATTAAGTTGATCCTAAAAATCTCGAGGCATTGACCCATTCTGCTACTTAAATAAGTAGCAGCAATAAAGCCTACAATAGAGCAAGGCTTTGATTACTGATACGCAAAGACAAGCGGATCCTTCTAACTTCCAAGCATAGACCGATTATCGAACATCAAAGATGTTCCCAGTTAAAGCCCTGCAGGATCTTAAAATCACTTAATAGCTTTAAATATCGTGTCCACTAATTGTAATCGCCCTCATCAATCATGAACACATCGAGGTGAATTAGCAAAACTTATATAAAAAGACGGCCAAATAAGTTAATTTGATTAACAGTTTGAATATATCATGCTTAGCAGCATGACACTCAAGCACGGTATACGCATTTGCATTGGAGCCCTTCTAATATACGGCACTTATTTTGTGACAGCTCAGAAGTTGCGCGCAGAGCTCGAGAATGATATCCGCTCATGGCAAACACTCAATATCAATACATTCGAAAATGAGCAATGGCGTGTCACCGCAGGTGCCCAAAGCCGACTCTACGACGAAGGCAAATTCCTCGGCACTTGGCTGATCTTCCCTACCGTCCAATATAAAGCGCATCCAAACTTGGATCTTGGCGCGACCTATTTACTGGAAGACACCCGTAGCGAAGCAGGTGACGACTACACACGCCTCCACATATTTTGGCTGCATGCCAACTCACACTGGCAACTCACTGAAAAGCTAAAGTTCAGCATGCGTCACCTCGCAGGTTTACGAGAAATTGAAAGTAAAGACGACTATTGGATCTCACGTCATCGCTTCAATATCGACTACAAACTAAAAGACTTCGGCCACCTGGTGGGCCTCGGCGCCAGCACAGAAGTATTTGTACGCTATGATACTGATGAAGTATTTGAAAACCGGTTCATACCGATCAAAGCAAGTTTCAAGCTAACTGACCGTAGTCAGCTATCCTTGTTTATCATGATGCAATCCAAACGCGGTGTCGGCTGTTCGAACTGGGAAAATGCTTACATACTGGGACAGTCCTTTAATTATAAATTCTAAATTATCCTTGCATTTAATTTTCATATTTGAAATTCATTTCAAATATGAAAAAAGAGTCGGTTCCTAGTCACAATGAGTCCAGTGCGCCTGCATTGGAGCGTGGCTTGCGCCTACTAAAGCTCCTCGAAGACCAGGCAGCAATGAGCCTGGATCAAATAAGTCGACAACTGGAGACGCCAAAAGCGTCCACACTAAGACTTTTAACGACACTGGAGCATATGGGCATTGTCCGTAAACATCTCAATAAGGAGTATCAGGCACTTTTCCGCCTCCAGCCCTTACACTCCCCACTCGAGCGATTCCGCGATTCTCTCAAAGCAAAAATGGCAACGCTGGTCGCGTCTACGGCATGCACGGCTGAGTGGTATGAACCGACTCAGGAAGGCATGCAGCTCATCCATCAAACCAATCCGGAAACCGAACTGTGCGTTCAAGCCCGCCCGGGCTTCCTACGTGACTGGCATACGGAATTTGAGGCGGTTATCTGCTTGGGACATGCCTTCGCTTCACAGGCACCTAGCTTGGAGCAGAGTCAGCGTTATACCGCCAACGGGATACTCAGCTCGATGAACCCAAGCAAATTACAAAAACTCGTCCAAACCGCTAAGTCGCAGCAGACTGCCTATGATCTGGCATTCAATAGCAATGGAGTACGACGCTTTGCTGCTGCGGCTTTCGACCCCGAAAACGCAACATTCCTTGGAGTGCTCGCAGTCGCTGAGGTCTACCATTTTGCACAGCCTAAACAAGCTGAGGCCATCATTCAATCGTTAACCCAAACACTCAAACAGTAACTATGCGCATACTATACATCGACATCGACAGCCAACGTCCTGATCACTTAGGCTGCTACGGCTATCACCGCAACACCAGCCCGACCATCGACCAGATCGCTAAAGAAGGTATCATTTTTGACCGTTGCTATACACCCGATGCCCCCTGTCTGCCCTCACGCACTGCGTTCTACTCGGGCCGTTTTGGTATACAAACTGGTGTGGTCGGACATGGAGGCACCGCGGCTCAACCCAAAATTGAAGGCAGTCGGCGTGGCTTCCGCGACAATTTCGACGACCACGGACTCGCCCGCCAATTACAACACCTGAACTATCATACTGCAATGATTAGCCCCTTTGGGCAACGTCATGCGGCTTGGCACTTTTATGCAGGCTTTAATGAAATTCACAACACCGGCCAAGGTGGCGCTGAATCCGCCGAAGTCGTACAGCCAGTCGTCAGTAAATGGATGGCGGACAATGCCGCGAAAGATAACTGGTATTTACACATCAATTACTGGGATCCACATACCCCTTATCGAGTGCCTTTAAACATCGATAATCAATTCGCAGATGAGCCATTGCCCGCATGGTTAACCGATGAGGTCATCGAAAAGAACAACAAGAAAGTGGGACCGCACTGTGCCCATGAAATCGATATGTATACCGGAAATGGCGATCCAAAGTATCCTCGCCATCCAGGCAAAGCCACCACCCGGGAATCAGTGCGACAAATGATCGACGGCTATGACATGGGAGTTCGCTACGTGGATGACCAAATTGCCGACATCGTGAAAGACCTCAAGGCGGCGGGAGTTTATGATGACACCATGATAGTTATTTCAGCCGATCACGGTGAAAACCTCGGAGAATGGGGGCTCTATGGTGAACACGGCACCGCTGATGACATCACCTGCCGCGTCCCTTTGATTATAAAATACCCAGGTGGCGCCCAAGGCATTCGTAACACTCAATTTCATTACAATATCGATTTTGCCCCCACGGTAATGGACTTACTCGGGGGAGAAAAACAAGCCATTTGGGATGGCGAATCCTATGCAACCGCAATCACAGAAGGCTTGGATACAGGTCGTGATGAAGTCACAATTAGTCAATGCTGTCACGTTTGCCAACGCTCAGTCCGATGGGGCAAATGGCTCTATACACGCACCTACCATGATGGTTTCCACCTTTTCCCCCAGGAAATGCTGCACAACTTAGAAGCGGATCCACACGAACAAAACGACTTGGCACAGGATAATCCAGAGCTCTGCCGTGAAGGCCAATGGCGCTTATCCAGATGGCACGATGCGCAAATGCAGAAAATGGCCCTAACTGGCAACGATGTGGTGGATCCGCTGTGGACAGTGATTCGCGAAGGCGGCCCCTTCCATGCCTCACTCACCCATGGTCAACCTGGCGCCGAAGGATTCGAAACCTATTTACAGTATCTGGAGTCTTCTGATCGACAAGCTGGTGCCGACGCACTGCGAGAAAAATACACCCCTATCATCAATCAAATCAGGGCTTAAGCATTCGATAGTAGCTTTTGAAAATCAGGCAGATGCTCGAGCGGCTTGAGCGCTTCATCATGGCTCAGCTCACTGCGATACGATTCAGTAAAATGGATTGCCTGCTGGAGTGATTGAATCGCTTCATCAGGCAAGCCCATCGCACTGTAAGCACGTGCGAGTTGGTAATGAGCCTGACTATTCTCAGCATCGATTTTCAGCGCCTGCGTACAGAGATTGGCCGCCCATTGTGGTTCATCCAGATGAAGCACTGAGTGCGCTTTGTATGTTAGCGCTTCGACATCCTGTGTATTATATTTTAGAATCTCGTCGTAAATGGCGATCTTTTGCGCAGGACTGTTTTCTTGGCCCGCACGTAACCAGAGCGCTTGAATATCTTGCGTTCGCTCGATCTCTTCACGATTCGCTTGAATGTGCTGCGTCTTCTGCTTCACCACACGCTCCAACTTCTCCAATCGGGTTTCATACACATCAATCAACTTTGTCACACGCCCTTCAGCCGCCACCTGAATACGCTTCTGCACATCCCGCATTGATGACCAACCCATGATGACGAGAATTGAGGAAACACCTGCGATCAGGTAAAAGAAATAAGTCACCGTATCAGTGGAGTAGGCAACAGCTCGATCGACGGAGTTATGCTCACGATCTAGGATTTGTTGCATGATCTCATGCTTCTGCGATGCCATATCTGTACGCAGCGTCTTTAATTCATCCAACACATAGCGTTCGATGAAAGGTGAATAAAGTGGTTCCTCCAAATCTTCGACGACATCCCCATACGCCTCATCCGACGCTGATAAAGCATTCGTTGCTGGCACCTCCCGAGCCTGAGCTCCAGCCCCACACAGTACAACAAGCAAACAGGTGCAGAACACATGCATAAAAAGTAAGCGATGCCACATAATCAAATTCGACGAGGGCGCCTAAGCCGCATTCGCAATGGAACCACGGGGCACATCTTCTTCCACTAACACACGGTGCAAGCTACGAATCGTCGCCTCATAATCGGACTCGCTCACAATAAAGTTAATATCCACTTGGCGCATAGATTGCCCAGTCGCCAGAATATTAATATTGCGAGCGGAAAGTGCCCCCGTCGCCCGCGCCATAATGCCAGGAATTGTCATATTACTGCCGATCGCAGAAACAAAGGCAACTCGCTGCTGATCAATTTCAGCATCTGGATAGCGCTCTAATAAGCGAGCGCGTATGCGCTTAATCGTTTGTAAATTGGCATTAATGTAGTGGGTGATCGTATTGGCATTGACGCCCTTTGAAACGATGTGCGCTTTGCACTGCTGAATGGTCTCAACGATGTCTTGATCATACTCATGAAAATTGCCGGCAATATCCTGATCAAACAAAGTGAATGCGTAGATATCTGTGCAACCGGTAATGATTTCAACCTGCGGCTTTTCACGAGTAAACCCAGTAGTGATCAAAGTACCGGGATGCTTCGGCTCGAAAGTATTCTTAACGACTAAGGCGATATCATTCTTGCGCAAGCCCTTGGCCGCCCGCGGATGAATCGCCTCCATTCCAAGATTGGCCAATTGGTCGGCTACGTCGTAATTCGTACGACCAATCGGCACTGCATTTTTCTCACCGACAATACCAGGATCGGCACTGCTCAAATGAAACTCCTTATGAATGATGGCCTCCTTCGCCTGAGTCAGCACAGCAAGCCGACTGAAAGTCATCTCACTATAGCCCCGATTAAAGGACTTCATCAACCCACGCTGACTGTGTGCATACCCTGTTACTATTGGAAATTCTTTGCTTAGATCCAAACTGACGAATGCTTCTTGAATACGTTCATCCAGAGTAATGTGACTGTGCGTTTGCCATCCAGTCAGATCGACAAAACGCGCCGGAATACCATCTTCATTGAGCAAGCGAGCCGTGTTCCAAGCACTGTGTGCCTCGCCCAAACTCGCAAGCATCTCACGCACCGTTTCAAGATGAACCCCTAGCTCAAAGTGCCCATGCCCGCATAATTGTAACAAACCATCCAAGCATGCTTCGGCATCATTTATGCGTTGTTCGATAAATGCATTCGCCTCATTCAGCGAACTGGAATGACTAAAAAGCTCGGCATTCAAACGCGTCATCTCTGTCCTTAAATCGGCAATCGCCGCCTTCCATGCCTCACTCTGCATGCTTTGCGCAAATAAGGCATAAATGCCCGGCTGCCCATTCTTTTTGTGTTCAAGCAAGCGATTCGTGATACCACTATACGCAGAAACAACAAAAATACGATTGAACTTCTCGACTGTGGGACGCCCTCCCAAAATAATATTATCACGCACCGAGGCATACTGACTCATTGAAGTCCCCCCGATCTTTTCTACTGTATGCTGAGCAGTTTTCATATTTCTTCTTCCGTTAATTCTTTAGGCGTATAGATGCCGCACAACGACCATCAAACACCAACACGAGCAAACCGATTAAAATGCCTGGCATACCTTCGTAAACAGTCGCCTGCCAGCCCAACCAACGCCAAATCAAGGCAGTCGATAAGCCCGCAAAAATAGCACATAGTGCCCCCATTCGACTCGGCCGGGCCCCCAGGCACAGGTAAATCAGCAAGGGTGCAAAGGCACTGGCCAGCCCCGACCATGCCATAATAACTAAATTAAAAACACTTTGCTTATTCAATAATGCCCAAGCCAGCGCAGCCAGTGTAATGAGTGCCGTGCCAATTTTAAGTAACTTGGTATTTTCAATCCGACCAGGCAACAGGTCGTGGGTGAGCGCTGAGGAGCAACTCAAAATTAACGAATCCGCGGTGGACATCGTGGCAGCAAATATCCCCGCCAACACAATGCCTGCCGCAAAAGGCGGCAACATTTGCTGCGCCATGGTCGGCAGGGCGAGTTCAGCATCAAAATTTCCGGGATCTAAAATATAGATGCGCGAAAGCATTCCCACCCCTGTCGCCATTAAATAAAAAGCAAAGAACCACAGATAATACCATGCACGCGCACGGCGCATTTGCCCCGGCTGGTCCAGCGTCATAAATCGCACCATTACGTGCGGCTGACCAATCACAGAGAATCCTGCAAAAGCCCAACTAATCGCAAATAGCAGGCCGCCCGCGAACCCAGGCAGTGCTAGATCCTGAGGAAACCAATTTAAATAACCTTCGATGGCTCCCATTTTATCAACAGCACCACCGATACCACCAAAAGAATGAATACCCACCCACAACATCATCGTCATTGCACAGATCATGACAACCGACTGCGCTGCATCTGTCCAAATAGAGGCACGTATACCACCTGCCAAACAGTACACAACGACCAGCACTGCACCGATCACTGCACCAGCATAGGTCGGCCAGCCAAAGAGCACATGCAATGCCTTACTGCCTGCAACTAGTTGAGCACTGGCGTAAGCAAGTAAGAAGACCAACGAGATCACCGCACAGATACGCTGAAGCGTAACATCTTCCCGACCGCCCCAGCGGCTCAGCACACCTGCAAAGCTAACTTCCTTAGTGTGCGCCGTCGCACGTCGCAAGCGCCCATGGATAAAGGTCGAAGCAATATAATCACCGGCAATCCATCCAATCATCAACCAAATAGCAGCCAATCCGGTCGCATAAGTATAACCGATTACACCGATAAACATGTAGCCACTGTTGTTAGTAGCCACGGCGGACAACCCCACCAAGGCTGGCGAAACTGAAGAGCTCGCCAAATAGTAATCCTTTTTCGTGCCGCGGCTGTGCCGCACGGAACTGACGCCAATCACTACGAATGCCGCGAGGAAGAGCAGAAAACTAAATATCATCTGATCTAAGTCAGGTCGTCTGTTGAATCGGCTCGGCCTCCAGCTCGTAAGCACCCTCAGAGTTGTGCACCTCGGTCCCATGCAAAGGCGGATTAAAGACACAGGCCATCTTCATCTCCGATTTTGCACGCAGCGTATGGCGGTCGTGCTGATCCAACACATATAGCGTGCCTGGCATGATCGGATAAACCGCGCCATCTTCACGCGACTCGACCTCCCCTTCACCTGAAATACAGTAAACGGATTCCAAATGATTCTGATAGTGCATATCAAAATCCGCACCTGCAAAAATCGTAGTGATATGAAAGGAAAAACCCATGCCGTCTTCCTTAAGTAGCAGACGTGTGCTGTCCCAGTTTCCGTCCGGAGAAACTATCTTACGGCCCGCTTCAGCAGCTTGTTCTAAGTTTCGTACGATCATAACTAAGCAATAATGTGCTGTGAATTTCCCTTAGCTTCAACGATGACATCATCGAAGTAACATTGATCTTCCGGGATTTCACCATGAGCCGCGCATACCTCTTTAACTGACTCTTCGATAATATCGATCCCCTTGGCTAAGGACGCCTGAGAAATCGTCAAGGGACACAACAACTTGATAATTTGATCATCGGTCCCACTAGTCTCAATAATGAGTCCACGCTTGTAAGCAGCCCGCGAGATCTGACTGGCAATCTCACTGCTGACACAATTAATCCCCTGAAACATGCCACGCCCCTTTGCAGTGAAGTTACCATCGCCATACTTCTCAACAATCTTGTCCAGGCGCTCCGCGATGTAGTTTCCCTTCTCCTTAATCTCCCGGGCAAACTCGCCATCGGCCCAATACGTATCGAGTGCCGATTTCGCAGTTACAAATGCATGATTATTCCCCCGAAATGTTCCGTTATGCTCACCAGGTGTCCATTTATCATACTCTGGTTTAAACATGAGCATGGCAAATGGCAACCCGTAGCCACTCAGTGATTTGGAGAGCGTGACGATATCCGGTTCGATTCCTGCAAACTCAAAGCTAAAAAAGTCTCCGGTGCGTCCATTACCCGCTTGAATATCATCCACAATCAGAAGTACTCCATGACGCTTACACACCTTGGCCAAACTTTGCAGCCATTGCATACTGCAATAATTAACACCTCCTTCGCCCTGCACTGTTTCCACAATCGCTGCCGCGGGGAGATCAACCCCACTACTGGTATCCGTTAAAACCTTATCCAAATACTCCGTAGTATCAACTTCATCGCCTAAATAACCATCGTAGGGAATGCGATGCCCACCAGTCAGCGCAATGCCCGCTCCGTTACGATGATGTGAATTGGCTGTAGCTGAGAGCGCGCCCAACGTTTGCCCATGCCACCCATTGGTGAAAGACACTACGTGCGAGCGACCAGTGATCTTACGCGCAATTTTAAGCGCAGCTTCCACTGCATTAGTTCCAGTCGGCCCAGTAAACATCAGAGTGTAGTCCAACTGGCGTGGCTCTAGAATGTGTTGCTTGAATGCTTCCAGAAATTCCTTTTTGGCATCGGTATGCAGGTCCAAGCTATGAGTAATGCCTTCCGATTCTATGTATTCAACCAACTTTTCACGAAAGACCGGGTGGTTGTGACCATAGTTGAGCGCCCCCGCACCAGCAAGGAAGTCGATGTATTCATTACCATCTTCATCGTAAATGAATTCACCCCGCGCTTTGGTAAATAAGCGCGGAAAGTTACGTGCATAGCTACGCACCTCGGATTCGAGTTCTTCGAATATCTTCATGTCTATTTTTTGGTTAATAATTTAATTAAACGGGCCAATACGCACGAGATGTTCGGTTTCGTGCTCACCGAAAAAATGAGTATCTTTATCAAATGCAACGGACACCTCCAGCTTTGCACTCAGCTCTTTGGCCAGTTTCCTAAAGAGCGCCCAAGAGGCTTCGTTATCAATCGTAATTGTGGTCTCAATAAATCGAACTTCCTCTCGCTGCCCACGGCACAACAATTCTCGCAACATCCTCATCGCCAGTCCTTGCCCCCGCGCCGAAGCTCCCACTACCACTTGCCAAATAAACAGTGTACAGGCCTTACGTGGAATCATATACCCGGAAACAAAACCAACTGTTTCACCACATTGCTTTGCAATTATTGAGGTATCCGAAAAATGAATACACTGCAATAAATTGCAATAAGTAGAGTTAGTGTCCAAAGGTGGACTATCGGCAACCAATCGATTAATTGATAAGCCGTCCAAAGGATCAGGAATCTGTAGTTCTATTTCTTCGATACCACCAGTCTAGAGGCACCTGCCCCATCGAGTTCAAGGGTTTTCTTTCGAAACACACTCAATCAAACTCGATATACACATAATAACGTTACTTGATATAAAATCCTAACCAAGCTCTAACTCACACCACCGCTGGCCTAGCCTCGAATCCGACAGTAGCGCCCCTTCCGAAATACTACATTTTATTTTTTTCATAAAAAAATAAAAGCTAACGCACCAATCAACAGAAATTGACTAATCTTATTAACGACACAACAAAAAGCACCCCCACTCAAGCCACTCTGCGAGAGGAGCAAACTGCTAAAAAAAGTGACCATTCGCAGCAAACAGCGCTAAGAAAGAGCCATTCAGCATAAAAAACCAAGCGCCTACAAATCCCAGCCAAAGAGTTGCCCCAATACCATGCATGCTTCCTGCCCGGCACCACTGCCCAGCTCAAAGTCTGAAACTGCAACAAACAGTGAATCAATATCCATTGTTGAATTCTCCCAATGAATTGGTTTCTCTGCCCCGATGGACAATAGCACCGCAATTAAGCCCCTCGTCGGGATCATTATGGGAAGCCAATCGGACTGGAGCACGATGGGCGAGGCCGCCGCCTTGCTCAAGCAGCTGAAAATCCCATTTGAAACAAAGATCGTCAGTGCGCACCGCACTCCCAAGCTACTGTGTAGCTACGCCGAAGAAGCCGAGGATCGCGGCATTCAAGTCATTATAGCTGGCGCTGGCGGCGCTGCCCACCTACCGGGCATGACAGCTGCGATGACACACTTACCCGTACTGGGCGTCCCCGTACAATCCAAAGCACTCAGCGGCCAAGATTCGCTACTCTCCATCGTGCAGATGCCAGCAGGCATTCCAGTCATGACACTCGCCATTGGAATCGCAGGCGCTAAGAATGCTGCCCTTTCAGCCGCGTCCATCCTTTCTTTGGCTGATCCCGAGGTGCGAAAGCGTCTAAAAACGTTCCGCGACCAACAAACGCAAACTGTACTTCAAACAGAACTCCCCCAAATATGATAACTCCAGGCAGCACAATCGGAATTTTAGGCGGCGGACAGCTGGGACGCATGCTCATCCTAGCAGGACGTGCACTAGGCTACCGCTTTCACGTCTTCGAGCCTAAGGGCCCTTGCCCCGCGGGCATGGTGGCCAACCTCGAAATCAATGCAGAGTACTCCGACGAGGCGGCACTCAAACGCTTCGCCCAAGGTGTCGACATCATCACCTTGGAGTTCGAAAACATCCCATCCCAGGTAATCGACATGCTCAGCGCAATCAAACCCGTGCTCCCCAGTAGTCGTGCCCTGCACATTTGCCAGCACCGACAGCGCGAAAAAGACTTCCTAAAAGAAAACAAACTCCCCTGCGTTCCGTTCGAATATGCGGACTCAGCTGAAAGCTTAAAAACAGCAATCCAGGCCATAGGCTTTCCCTGCGTGATCAAAACAGCCGCTTTTGGCTATGACGGCAAGGGACAGATCAAATTAAATGCCCCGGAAGAGGCCGCCGACACCGACTATCTCTGGAACTACTTGGAAAATCCCCCACGTGTGGTGGTTGAAAAATGGATTCACCACGTGGGTGAATTTTCAGTCATCTGCGCCCGTAAGCCCGATGGCAGCACCAGCACCTTCCCGATGGCGGAAAACATACATGTGCACCACATTTTGCACGCCTCCATCGTGCCAGCTCGAATCACTCAAGTCACTCAGACTGCTGGAGCCGAACTGGCTTGCAAAATCGCAGACCTACTCGACGTGGTTGGCTTAATCGCGGTCGAACTCTTTCTGCAAGAAGATGGCACCCTGATCATTAATGAAATGGCACCACGCCCTCACAACTCAGGCCACTATAGTATCGACGGCTGCTTAACCAGCCAATTCGAACAACACATACGCGCAGTCGCCAATCTCCCATTTGGCTCCACCGAGCTACTCAAGCCCACAGTAATGATAAACCTACTGGGTGATGTATGGTCCAATGGAGAACCTGACTGGACAAACTTACTCACCGATCCTCGTGTTAAATTACACCTCTACGACAAGGGCGAGGCGCGCCCAGGCCGCAAGATGGGACATTTCACACTAATTGGCGACAATATAGATGACACCCTCGCAGCCGCAGAAAAACACTTTCAAGCACTCTGCGGACAATAGCCAACGATCTGCTTCAAAAATGATTCGACCTCGAAAGTTCGATGTCCCACTTTGATCGCCTTCAAAATGAATATCCAGCCCACCAGATCCGAATTCAAGTCACTCACAGCTAAAGGAAAT
The DNA here is from genome assembly GCF_031127905.1 of Thalassobacterium sedimentorum. Classification (GTDB taxonomy): domain Bacteria; phylum Verrucomicrobiota; class Verrucomicrobiia; order Opitutales; family Coraliomargaritaceae; genus Thalassobacterium; species Thalassobacterium sedimentorum. The sequence continues at coordinate 117,110 of NZ_JARXIC010000004.1, forward strand.
ACAATTCCAATTTATCTTGATCTGACGGCCGATTGCGAAACCCCACTTGGCGCTTACTCAAAGATTCGCCACCAAGGCCCAGCCTTCTTATTTGAATCCATCGTAGGCGGTGAGCGCATCAGTCGCTTCTCTTTTTTGGGCGCCAATCCACGCAAGGTGTTACGCGTCTTTGAAAAGGAAACCACGATTCAGCACAAGGATGGCTCAGTCGAGACGATCGCCACTCCCACTGATCCGCTCAATTTAATCGAATCAGAAATGGCGGGCTATCAGCCAGTAGAACTGCCAGACATGCCTCCGTTCTGCGGGGGCGCTGTCGGCTTCGTTGGCCACGAGTTTATTCACAGTATAGAACCTACAGTTCCAAAACCGAGTGAGAACCCACTCGAGGTCCCAATCCTCTACTACATGATCGCCGATTCTGTTCTGGTTTTCGACCATGTCAGACAGATCCTACGCATCTGCGTACATGCCCATACCGACGATCATGATACCGATGCAGCCTACAACAATGCCGTGCGCGAAATTGAACGCATTTACGACCTACTCGAAGGTCAACCCCCGGTTGAACATCGCCCGATCGGAGTCCCCAGTGAAATACACGTCCCCGAAGGGAACTTTACCCAGGCGCGCTTTGAAGATGCCGTCGACCAAGTCAAATCTTACGTGCGCGCTGGTGACGTAATACAAACCGTTCTATCCCAGCGATTTGTAAAAGAATTCAAACCAACCCCAGTCGATCTCTACCGCGCATTACGCACCGTTAACCCCTCGCCCTACATGTTCCTAATGGAAGACCCAGACTTCTCAGTAGTCGGTGCCTCTCCAGAAGTACATGTCCGCCTGACAGGTGATCAAGTAGAGATCCGCCCAATCGCAGGCACACGCCATCGTGGTAAAAATGAAGCTGAAGACCTAGCCTTAGAACAAGATCTATTAGCAGACGACAAAGAGAAAGCGGAACATCTAATGCTAGTCGATCTCGCTCGCAATGACATTGGCCGAGTGTGCCAATATGGCTCTATTCGAGTTCCGGATTACATGACTATAGAACGTTATTCACATGTTATGCACATCGTTTCACAAGTTGTGGGAACAATTCGCCCAGAATGCACCGCTTACGATCTGATGCGAGCCACCTTCCCTGCGGGTACTCTAAGCGGCGCCCCCAAAGTTCGAGCCTTGCAAATCATCTCAGAACTCGAAAATAGCCAACGTGGCATTTATGGCGGCGCTCTCGGCTACTTTGAATTCAATGGAAATCACGACTCTTGCATTGGAATTCGAACTGCTGTGATCAAAAACGGAAAAATCTACATCCAATCTGGCGCTGGCATTGTCGCCGACTCAGTCCCTGAAAGTGAATTCATGGAAACGATCAACAAAGCCAAGGGTATGCTGAAAGCCGTTGCCTTGGCCGAAAATATGTTTAACAGCAGAAAAAAAGCGTCTAATAGCTCAAATTAGCATTTTTTTGTAAGGCGATATAATTTGTTGCGATAGGTATTGGAACCTCGGGAATAAATCCGCGGTCAGAGTATCCTAACAGTGAAAACCACCACTGAAACAAATTATAATCATGGCACAGACAGCAGAAAGAACCCGTAATCGACGCTCACAAGCCAACCAGCTCTCCGCGGTCCCGCGCGCCCGAACGGACGTCATAGAGGCCGTCACTGACGTGCGCGAGCTCCCAGCCACTGACCGGAATGTCATGCGCACCTATATGCAAGAGATTTCAAAAACTCCCTTGCTATCGAAGGAAGAGGAAGTCGAGCTAGCGGCACGCATACAAAGTGGCGATAAAGCCGCCCGCGATCATATGATTTCGGCCAACCTGCGGCTTGTAGTCAAAATTGCCTACGATTACAATAACTTTGGCCTGCCACTATTAGACTTAATTAGCGAAGGTAATATTGGCCTGATCAAGGCAGTCGAGCGCTTTGACCCTTCTAAAGGCGGTAAACTCAGCACGTACGCGGCCTGGTGGATCAAACAATCAATCAAACGCGCCCTCGCCAACCAGAGTAAGACCATACGCCTACCGGTGCACTTGGTCGACCGTATCGCTAAAATGCGCAAAATCACTGCGGAACTTGCCGACGAACTCGATCGCGAACCAACCGACGAGGAAATTGGCTACGCAATGGACATGCCCGTCAACAAAGTTGCCCACTTGAAGTCAGTAAGCATTCGCCCCGCGTCCCTGGACGCCCCCGTCGGCGAAGATGGTGAAACGACTTTCGGCGAACTGGTCGGCGACGACAATGAGGCCTCCCCATTGGAAAATTTACAGGAAAAATCGATGAGTCACGACATTAAGTCCGTCATTGATCGCCTGGAGGAACGTGAAGCTGAAATCATCCAACTCCGATTTGGGCTCGACGGCAATCGCCCACTCACACTGGAAGAAGTTGGCGAACGCTTCGATGTAACTCGTGAGCGAGTACGCCAAATTCAAAACATCGCAATACACAAAATGCGGCGACTAATGACCGAAAACGAGCGTCAACGCTCAAAAGAAGAGGTTCAGGAAGAACGCATTGAACAAGAAAAGATGAAGGTATTACAGGAATTTTTTGAGGAACAAGTAGCCTCATAGTTTTCTGACTCAACTGTTGTTTGTTAAAAAAATGCCCTCTGCGTGGAAACGTCAGAGGGCATTTCTGCATCTGATGACAAAGATGTGAACATTCACTCACCAGCTTCGGAAAGCAGGCCGACCCATTCACACAAATAGAGGCTGACGTCGGTCCGGCCGCGCGGCAAAAAATATACCACAGAACATATTATCAAGAAGCCACAGGCTCTGAACGGGCCATGCGGCTCGGATCAAACCGCTCAACCATTGGCACCTACTTGGAGATAATTCGCTCTAGCGCTGATCAAGCGCTAGATAATCGCGTTGAGTCTTGCCAGTGTATATTTGACGCGGACGGTGAATGCGACTCTTAGGATTCTCAGCAATCTCTTTCCAATTTGCAATCCAACCGGGCATACGACCGATCGCAAACATTACGGTAAACATTTCGACAGGGATCCCAATCGCCTTGAGAATAATACCACTATAGAAGTCAACATTTGGATACAGCTTACGGCTAATGAAATACTCATCTTCCAAGGCAGCCTGCTCGAGCTTACGTGCGATGTCTAACAGAGGATCCTTCATGCCAATGCTCTCAAGAATGCCCTCAGCACTCTTACCTAAAATCTTCGCGCGTGGATCATAATTCTTATACACTCGGTGCCCAAAGCCCATCAACTTAGCCTCGCCCTTCTTAGCAGCTTGTATAAATTTTGAACCATCGTCCCCCGCAGCGTGAATTTCTTCAAGCATCTTAATCACCGCCATATTCGCACCACCGTGCGAGGGGCCCCAAAGCGCACAAACTCCTGCTGACACGGAAGCAAATAGATTAGCCCCCCCCGAGGCCACCATACGCACTGTAGAGGTGGAGCAATTTTGCTCGTGATCTGCGTGCAGCATCAAAAAGAGATCAAGCGCCTTACCTGCACCATGATCATCGATGTATTCATTATATGGCTCTGAAAACATCATATGCAGGAAGTTTCCAGTATAACGCTTATCCGCGGGGTAAACGAAAGGCATGCCCATCTTCATACGATAAGTCATAGCAGCGATCGTGCGCACCTTAGAAATCAAGAGCGCTGCAGTCTCGTCAAAGTGAGCTAAATCCTGCTCGCGGTCATTCGACGACATTTCAGGATAATAGGCACCCAGCGAATTCAGCATCGAAGAGAGAATTGCCATCGGGTGCGCATCACTGGGGAAACCATCAAAATGGCTATGCATACCAGTGTGAATAGACGCATTCTTACAAACCTGTTGACGAAAGGCACGCAGGCAGCCTTCCGATGGCAACTCGCCGTAAATGACCAGCATCGCGGTCTCGAGAAAAGATGAATTCTCGGCCAGTTGCTCAATGGGATAACCACGATGGCGAAGGATTCCCTTTTCACCATCAATGAAAGTGATATCGCTCATGCATGAGCCTGTATTGCCGTAGCCTTCATCAAAAGTGATACAACCACTCTTCGCTCGCAGTGTCCGCGTATCTAGGGCTTTTTCGCCCTCAGTTCCCTCAATAATGGGGAACTCAAAATTTTCGTTTCCAAGTCGGATAGTGCCTGTATTTTCCATGGTAGTGGTCGTATTGCTGCGTCAGTAAAGAAATCCCAGAGCGTCAAAGGTCCTCTCTGAGTGCCTTAGCTCTAATAAAGCTAAAGCGATCTCAAAAAGTTTCGGTATAGATGCAATCCTTTTGCCTGACTTTTTTCGGGATGAAATTGGGTTGCGTAACAGTTTCCGGAACGAATTCCAGAGACAAAGGATCCGCCATAATCAGTACGAAAGAGCGCCAGACTGGGATCCTGCGGCTCAATGTAATAACTATGGACGAAATAAAATTGATCTTGGCCTGAAACAAGGCCTTCTGTAAGGGGAGCGTGAGAATCAAAGCTGACTGCGTTCCAGCCCATATGCGGGATCTTCAGCGAAGGATCGATCACGAAGCGCTTGACGGATCCCTTAAAAATACCCAGCGCCTCCGTGTCTCCCTCTTCGGAATGCTCAAACAACGCTTGCAGTCCAAGACAGATCCCAAAAAAAGGACGATCTGCAGCGATCCAATCACGAATGGTGACATCAAAGCCAGTCGCCTGCAAGAGACGCATGGTATCCACAATCGCCCCCTGCCCGGGAAAGACCAAGGCATCAGCCGGACCGATCTGGCTGGGCTCTGAGACCAAATAGGCATCAGCCCCGACATGCTCCCAAGCTCGCACGACACTACGTAAATTCCCCATACCGTAATCAATAACGGCGAGACGTGGTTTGGACTTGGAAGCGTGTTCAGACATATCGAAGCGACCGAAGCTGCCAAATTTTGAGCAAGTTGCAAGCAGACAAGATTTTCGATGAGGAAAAAATTTTCCAGAGCGCAATTCCGAGAGGCGACAACAAACAAAAAATAGGCAAAATGGGGCTCCCGCCGCTTTCACACGACCTTCCCAGCAGGCGAATTGTTGGATTTTAACCACAAAAAGGCCTGACAGTAATACTGCCAGGCCTTGGATTAAATTCTTCGAGTAAGATAATTAGACCAACTTCTTAAAAAGCAGTGTCGCATTATGCCCACCAAATCCGAGATTGTTGCAGATCGCGACATTGACATCAGCCACCCGCATCTCATTCGGCACGTAATCCAGATCACACTCAGGATCAGGCTGATTATAATTAATCGTCGCAGGTATCTTACCATCGCGGATTGCAAGTGCGCAAACTGCCGATTCGATACCTCCAGCGGCCCCCAACAGGTGCCCGGTCATCCCCTTGGTTGAAGACACCGGAAGTTTATAAGCATAGTCCCCAAAGGCCTTTTTAATTGCCCCCGTCTCAAACTTATCATTGTAGGGAGTCGAAGTACCGTGAGCATTGATATAACTCACATCTTCAGCCTGAATGCCCGCTTCCTTAATCACATTCCGCATCGCGGCACCCAACGCCTTCCCCTCTGGATCGGGCGAAGTAATATGGTAAGCATCACAGGTTGCGCTGTAGCCAGCAATCTCACAATAAATAGTGGCACCACGTGCTTGCGCATGCTCAAGTGTTTCCATGACCAAGACACCAGCCCCTTCACCCATGATGAAACCATCTCGTCCCTGATCGAAGGGGCGGCTGGCTGTGATTGGATCGTCATTATAACTCGTGCTCATCGCTTTCATTGAGCAGAAACCAGCATAGCCAAGCTCAGTAATCGCAGCTTCGCTCCCACCAGCCAACATAATATCCGACTCACCATCACGTAACATGTGATAGGCTTCACCGATACTATGCGTACCAGAGGCACACGCACTCACAATACCAAAATTAGGACCACGAGCTCCAACTTCAATCGCCACCACGCCACTGGCAATATTAGCAATCAGCGAAGGAATCATGAAGGGCGATACACGACGAGGGCCACCTTCGTATAAACGACGACTCTGGGTCTGAATCGTCAACATGCCACCAATACCAGATCCAACAAGCACACCGAAACGATCGGCCTCGAGTTTCGCAGTATCCTCAATTCCTGCATCCTTAAGCGCTAGGCGAGAGGCTGCGACAGCAAACTGAGTATAGCGATCATTACGACGGGCCTCCTTGGGGTCCATGTATTGTCCAGCCTCAAAATGGGTACACTCTGCACCAACTTTCGAAGGGTACTCTGTGATATCGAACGATTTCACTGTATCGATGCCACTCTTACCTGCCAGCAGATTATCCCAAAAAGTCTCTACCCCGTCACCGTAACTGGTTACGGTGCCGATGCCTGTAATCACGACACGTTGTCTCTCAATTGCTTCACTCATGATGTCTATATAAAAATTAAGCCGCATTTAAGCGGCTTAATCGTAAGTTTGAAAGTAGAATTTTCTTATCCTGCCTTTTCAGTGATGTATTTAATCACATCACCTACAGTTTGCAACTTTTCTGCATCAGATTCTGGAATTTCGCCGTCGATTTCATCGCTGAATTCTTCTTCGAATGCCATGATAAGTTCAACTGTATCAAGCGAATCAGCACCTAGATCATCCAGAAAGGATGCTTCTGGAGTAACTTGCTCCTCATTAACGTTAAGCTGATCGACGATAATTGTCTTTACGCGTTGTTCGATTGTTTGGTCTGACATAATTTTCTGTGTTTAGGTTAAATAAAACTAGCTATTGAATGTGGCATCACATGACCATACCACCGTCAACTGTAAAAACCTGTCCGGTGATGTATCCTGCATCCTCCGAAGCGAGGAACCCCGTAACCGCAGCAATGTCCTTGGCCTCCCCCATACGCTTCATCGGAATGATACCAACAATCGCTTCCTGTTGCGTCTCGTTAAGTTCCGCGGTCATGTCGGTAGCAATGAAGCCAGGTGCCACCGCATTGACAGTGACATTCCGAGCTGCGAACTCCTTGGCCAAGCTCTTTGTCATACCGATCATGCCAGCCTTGGCAGCGGCATAATTCGCTTGTCCGGCATTGCCAGTCAGTCCAATGACCGAGGTCATGTTAATGATGCGCCCCCAACGCTTACGCGTCATCGGGCGCGCGAGATATTTAATAAAGGTAAAGCAGCTGGAAAGATTGGTTTCGATCACATCATCCCAATCATCATCACTCATACGAAACAATAGACCATCCCGTGTAATTCCTGCATTATTCACCAGAATATCGATATTCCCATGTTGCTCCAAAAGCGCTTCACAAGCTTCCTTAACGGCAGCCTTATCAGCCACGTCAAGGGCACGGGACTCTGCGGAGCCGCCACTGGCATTAATTGCGTCCGCCACAGCCCCACAAGAGCTCTCCGAGCGGCTGACGCAAATTACGTGGTGTCCCTTACTGGCAAGTAACTTAGCAATACTTTTGCCGATGCCACGGCCGGCACCAGTTACGAGGGCGATTCTTTTCTCTGTGGTTTCACTCATGTAAAGTGAAGTTTCCGACATTTCGTTCCTTTGGCGCAAGCCCAATGTTGCCTCCGAGCAACATTGACAGACAGGGCACTTACAGGCTCTAGTTAGCTTAATGTCAGAACAAGAACCACAGCGCATCCAAAAGCTCATCGCAAATTCCGGGCTTTGCTCACGCCGCGAGGCCGAACGCTTTATCGAAGAAGGCAATGTCCGCGTGAACGGAAAAATCGCCCAACTCGGCGACAAGGCCACACTTGATGCGGCCATTTTTGTAAATAATAAGCCGATCATGCGCAAAGAAGAGCGCCCGATCACGCTAATTATGAATAAACCAAAGGGTGTGCTCTGCACAAACTCAGATCCACATGCCGAACGCACTGTGTTTGAACTGCTCCCTCCCGACCTCCAACGCCAACGCCTATTCTGCGCAGGACGTCTGGACAAAGACAGCGAAGGCCTACTGGTCATCACTAACGATGGCGATCTAGCTCACCGTCTCACTCACCCCAGTACTGAAATCGTCAAACGCTACCGGGTCGTGCTACACCGCGACTTCAACAAGGCCGACATCCCCAAGCTACTCGCAGGCACCGAATACGAAGGTGACTTCCTTAAAGCTGAAAAAGTTATCCCAGCCCCTCAAGTCGGTGAAGGCCACCAACGCCGACTGGAAGTGCACCTACATCACGGAAAGAAGCGTGAGGTGCGCCGCCTGTTTGAGGCCAACCGATACTTCGTTAAAAAGCTAGTTCGCGTGCAGATTGGCGGCATTATTCTAAAAAACATGCCCCGTGGCGGCATACGCATTTTGGGCAAAAAAGACATTGAGCGTCTCTTTGGTTGATGCTAGCCGCAACCTCAAGCATCGGCTCAAGGCCTCTCCAAATTAGCTCACAGTGACAGTCAGCCATAATATTGAGAATCAAATCCTGCCGGCTCAGGCTGTCACTTTATACATTACCACCTCGACGACCGTTTAAAATTACTCATTTAAAGCGACACGATAACACTATGCGAAGAACCTTCTCAATTTCACTACTCGGCTGCATATTGGCCATCAGTTCGCACGCGGCCCAAGAGATACTATTGCGCCTACAGCCCAGTCTGGACGCAGCGGTAATCGCAAAGGTCACAGCCAGTCAAAAGGTGCTCCTTGACACGGCGCCCGCCCCCATCAATGCCGAACTTGGCTGGCGCCAAATCGCTCTACCAACTCCATTTGAAGGCTATGTCCCGGAGGCGACACTCAGCAAGAACTTCACCATCATCGAAGGCACACCCGTCCACTACCTTCCCACCAACGAGTCCGTAAGTATCACCCAAATCGATAAAAATGATCACTACGAGGTCTTACGTGTCAAAGAAGCATGGGCAACAATTCGGGTCCAAAAAGACATTACAGCTTACTTCCTCTACAATACTGAGGAAGCAAGCGCCTCGAACTGGACCGCCCCCCTCAATACCCCACAGGCGAACAAGGTGAACGATACAGATTCAGCGCCTAAACCCATTGCCTTCCCGGAACCAGTCACCATCCCTGCCCCACGCGCCCGTATCAATCCCGACCAGCCCATCGCACAACTCGACCCCACCACACTCCCCCCAGAGAATGTCACCTGGCAAGCCGCAGCTCAGAATGAAAAACAAACAGAGCGCAAGGCTCATGATCAGGATCCGCACACACCGCAGCTCTCGCTGCCCATCATGGTTTCACCAGATCAAACACAAGCGAGAGAAAACATCCCCGAACTCGGTCCCGCAAAAACCCCACGCCTGCTAACTGGCACACTAATCCGCGAAATTAATGTCGAGGGGCCAGGCTATCCAATTCGTCTACGATCTCCCGAAGGCCGCTTGATCGCCTATGTGGACTTCTCCAAGATCTACATCAGTGACCTCACCCCCTACCTCAACCAGAAAGTCTACCTACGCGGACAAATCTATCCACTGCCCAAGACCCATAGCCAACTCGTGATCCAAGCGGAAACACTCCGCTTAGCTGAGTAGTCAAGATGCAAGCAATAAAAAACATCACCTTTGCGGTCAATACCACCAAGCCAGGAGCCGAAGAGGCTGCTCGCTATCTTGCGGGCATAGCTGATTGCGAGGGCGTGCGAACTACCATCAGCAGCGACTACCCACTCCAAGCTGATGCGCTCGACGAACAGGACCTCTGCTGCTCAATCGGAGGGGATGGCACCCTGCTAGGGGTACTCGATGCCGCGCTCCAATCAGGCTGTGCCGTGCTCGGAGTCAACATGGGGAAACTCGGGTTCCTAGCCACATTCACTGCCGAAGAAGCTGCGCAGGACCTGCCACAGCTCATTCAAGGCCACTACGAAATCGCAGAGCGCTCCGTACTTCAGTGCACCACTCGCAATGGTGAATCGGTTTATGGACTCAACGATGTTGTGTTAAAAGAAACCGACGGCCTCGGCCTGATACGGCTACAAGTCGCTTCCAACGGCAACCCTGTGTCCGAATACCATTGCGATGGCCTCATATTTTCCACCCCCACCGGCTCGACTGCCTATAATCTCTCCGCAGGCGGGCCTATTATCGGGCCCAAAGTCAGTGCCATCGCAATGACACCGATCTGCCCCCATACGCTGGGTAATCGCTCCGTGATCTTCGACAATTCCTCACGTATCAGCGTCACCCATCTCGAACCGGGTCCCTGTCCACGCATTACCATCGATGGCCGCGTGCGTTTTGCCTCAGCCGACAACTTTCCCATCGAGATCGCCGTCGCCGAACGCAGTTTCCGCCTGATGCAACACCCCGACCACTCCCACTTCGCCATCGTCCGCGACAAACTGCGCTGGGGCGACCCGACAATTCGGTAAACGAATTGCCGGGAGTGGAAAGTTGGGAGTGAGACGTGGAAAGTAACTACAATGAGTATACAAAATTACATCACGGAACCCCGGCTCAAAGAAGCCCTGGACCTCGCCAACGAAATCAAACGCATGACACATGCACTAATCTCCAAACTAAAATAACTCCCTCTTTACTGCGCGCAAAGCGCACCTCCCTCAACTCTCGACTTCCCACTCTCCACTTCCCACTTCCCACTTCCCACTCCAAAAGTGAGCATTTTAGACAACATCGCAAAGCCCCAACGTGAGGCAGCCCTCAAAGTCGCTGAAATCCTGCGCCAAGCCGGCGGCCGCGCACTTTTGGTCGGCGGCTGCGTGCGCGACGGGCTGCTCGGCATTCCCGCCAAGGATATCGACATCGAAGTCTATGGCCTCGATGCCGACGCAGTGGAAGCCGCGCTCAAGCCTCACTTTCGCTTGGACACGGTCGGGCGTGCCTTTGGTGTCTTCATCCTCAAAGGGCTCGATATCGACATCGCCCTGCCCCGCCGCGAGTCCCGCACCGGTCCCAAGCACACAGATTTTAAAGTCGAAGGCGATCCCCACATGTCGCCCCGCGAGGCCGCTTCACGCCGCGACTTCACCATCAACGCCATCAGCTACGACCCGCTCACGGGCGAGCAACTGGACCCCTATAACGGCATCACCGATCTTAAAGCGAACTGCCTGCGCCACGTCTCCGAGGCCTTCAGCGAAGACCCGCTGCGCGTGCTGCGTGGCATGCAATTCATCGCCCGTTTCGACCTCACGGCCGCCCCCGAGACCATCGCACTCTGCCGCCAGCTCTCCCCCGAACACCTCCCAATGGAGCGCCTTTGGGAGGAATGGAAAAAGCTCATCCTCAAAGGGCAACAGATCCGCAAAGGTCTCAACTTCCTGAAAGACTGCGATTGGCTACAATATTTCCCAGAGCTAGCAGCGCTCGACGGCTGTGAACAAGAGCCACAATGGCACCCGGAAGGTGATGTCTGGACCCACACCGGCCACTGCCTCGACGCCTACGCCGCCCACCGTATCGGCGACGAATGGGAAGACCTCGTCGTCGGCTTCGCCGTGCTCTGCCACGACTTTGGCAAGCCCGACACCACCTACACCGACGACAACGGCCGCATCCGCAGCCCCCGCCACGACGTGCTCGGCGTGCCGATCGCCAAAACCTTTCTCGAGCGCCTCACCCGCCAGAAGAAAATTTTCGAAGAAGTGCTCCCACTCGTCGAGCAACACATGCGCCCACTGGCCCTTTACCGCGACGGCGCCGGCGACTCCGCCATCCGCCGCCTGGCTGCCAGAGTCAAGCGCATCGACCGCCTGGTCCGCGTCGCCCACGCCGACAAAAACGGCCGCCCGCCCATCGAATCCGATGGCTACCCCGAAGGCCAATGGCTACTTGATAAAACAGCCGAGCTCGCCATTCAGGACAACGCCCCCAAGCCCATCCTACTCGGGCGTCACCTCTTAGAGCTCGGCATCAAGCCCGGCCCCCACTTCGGCAAAATCCTCGACCGCGCCTACGAAGCCCAGCTCGACGGCGCCTTCACCGACGAGGAACAAGCCCGCGACTACCTCAAAAAGCTGGTAACCGAGATCTTGTAGGAGCTTCACCTGTCAAGACCGCCGAACACTAGCAGTCGCCCGAAACGTAGCAGGGTTGCTTTAGCGCCCTGTTTCCATGCCGAGCCGCTTTCAAAACACCAAATCGGGCGCTAAAGCAACCCGACTACAGCACCCAGCAACTTTCCCACATTCAAAGTTGGACCTTCGACGTTCGACGTTCAAAGTTCTTCTCCACATGAAATCTCTTTACCTACTCGACGGCATGGCGCTGGCCTATCGCGCGCACTTTGCCCTGATTCGCAGCCCCATTTACACCAGCAAAGGCTTCAACACCTCGGCCATCTTCGGCTTCACCGCCACCCTGATCGATCTGATCACCAAGCAAAAGCCAAGTCACCTCGCGGTGGTCTTCGACACCTCCGCCCCCACCGAACGCCACATATTACACCCCGAGTATAAGGCGCAACGCGAAGCCATGCCAGAAGACCTGGCCGCCGCACTGCCCCACCTCTCGCGTGTCGCCGAAGCCTTCGGCATTCCTGTGCTTAAAATGGATGGTTACGAGGCCGACGACATTATCGGCACCCTCGCCCACCGCGCGGAAGCGGACGGCTTCGACGAAATTTACATGGTCACCCCCGACAAGGACTTTGGCCAACTAGTCACCGACAAGATCAAAATGTATCGCCCCGGCCGCAAAGGCGACGGCGGCGAAATCCTCGGCGTCGAGGAGATCAAAGAAAAATGGGGCATCACCCGCGTCGACCAAGTCATCGACATGCTCGGCCTCTGCGGCGACGTCTCCGACAACATTCCCGGCGTGCCCGGCATCGGCCCCAAGACCGCCGAGAAACTACTGGCCAAATACGACACTGTCGAAGGCCTGCTCGACCACGTCGATGAGCTCAAAGGCAAACAACAGGAAAAAGTCCGCGACAACGCCGACCAAGCCCGCCTCTCCAAAAAGCTCGCCACCATTCAACTCGATGTTCCCATCGATTCCGACTGGGACGCCATCCAGCTGGAAGCGCCCGACCAGGAAAAGCTGATCCCGATCTTTGCGGAATTCGAATTCCGCACCCTCGGCAAACGCATCTTCGGGGCCGACTTCTCCGTGCAAGCCGCCGCCACCGACCTCGTGCTCATGAGCGAGGACGACGAGAAAGCCGCCAAGCAAGACCCGGGATCGCAAATCTCCGCATTTGCTGCGTCCGAGTCCGCCGACCCACAATTGGCCCTCATTCCCGAGATCGCCTTCAAAAAGTTCGGCGACCTCAAGACCGACTACCGCATCGTCGAAACCGATGCCGAACTCGCCGAGCTCGTCGGCAGCCTCACAGCAGCCAAAGCATTTGCCTTCGACACCGAGACCACCGGGCTCAATCCCCGCGCCGCGCAACTCGCCGGCATGTCTTTCTCCACCCAGCCACACAGCGGCTACTGGGTGCCCGCCAGCGAAGCCGCCCTGGCCGCGCTGCGCCCGGTCTTCGCCGACGCCACACTCACCAAAATCGGTCACAACCTCAAATTCGACCTGTCCATCTTAGAGGAAAACAACCTCCCCGTCGCCGGCCCCTGCTACGACACCATGCTGGCCCACGCACTGATCGACCCCGAACAGCGCCACAACCTCGACACACTCTCCGAGGACTTTCTCCAATACTCCCCCATTCGTTTCAGCGAGCTACTGCCCGACGCCAAAAAAGGCGAGTCGATCGACTACTCCGGCGTCGCCGAAAAGGACCTCGCCCACTACGCGATCGAAGACGCCGACATCGCGCTGCAACTCTGGCAAACCTTCGAGCCCAAGCTCAAAGAAAGCGGCCAGGCCAAAGTCTTTTACGACATCGAAGTGCCCCTACTGCCCGTGCTCGTCACGATGGAGCGTGAGGGCATCCGCATGTGCGAAGACACACTCGCCGCCACCGGTGCCTCACTCGAAAGCCACATCGCGCAACTACAAGCCGACATCTACCAAGTCGCCGGCCACGAGTTCAACCTCAACTCTCCCAAGCAACTCGGCGAAGTTCTTTTCAACGAACTCAAACTCGTCGAAAAGCCCAAGAAGACCAAGACCGGCCAGTTTGCCACCAACGAGCAAGTACTCTCCAGCCTCGCGCCCAAGCACCCGATCGTCGCCGACCTACTCGAATATCGCCAGCTCACCAAACTCAAGAGCACCTACATCGACGCCCTGCCCAACTCAGTCGACGCCAAAACCGGCCGCGTGCACACCCACTACGGCCAAGTGCAAACCGCCACCGGCCGTCTCTCCTCCAACGATCCCAATCTGCAAAACATCCCCGTGCGCAGCCCCAAAGGACGCGAGATCCGCAAAGCCTTTGTGCCGCGCGAAGGTTGGAAACTCCTCGCCGCCGACTACTCCCAGATCGAGCTACGCATCCTCGCCGCCCTCACTGGCGACGAAGGCCTACTCCAAGCCTTCAAAGAAGGGCAAGACATCCACACCGCCACCGCCGCCAAGATCTTTGGCGTCACACCCGAAGACGTCACCCGCGACCAGCGCAGCACCGCCAAAATGGTCAACTTCGGCATCCCCTACGGCATCTCCGCCTTCGGCCTAGCCCAGCGCCTCGGCACCGTCAGCCGCAAAGAAGCCCAAGAAATAATCGATAATTACTTCGCCCAATTCCCCGGTATCCCCGGCTACATGGAAGCACAAAAAGAAAGCGCCCAAAAGAAAGGCTACGTCGAAACCAAGTGCGGACGCCGCCGACACCTACGCGACATCAACTCCGGCAATGGCACCATCCGCGCCGCCGCCGAGCGCAACGCCATTAACATGCCCATCCAAGGCACCGCTGCTGACATGATCAAGATCGCCATGGTGCGCATTCAAAACGCCATCCAAGAAGCCGACCTAAAAAGTCGCATGCTACTCCAAGTGCACGACGAACTCGTCTTCGACCTAGAGCCCAGCGAAGAAGCCCAACTGCGCGAAATCGTCACCCAAGGCATGATCGGCGCGCTGGAACTCGCCTGCCCCATCGAAATCGAAATCGGCCTAGGCGACAACTGGCTCGAAGCGCACTAAAAAAGAGAAAAAACGTCTTAATGCAATGCGAACATCAGCTCATAAATAAACACCAAAGCGTAGAAAAGATCCAGCGCGTGGAGACAAGTCGAATGGATCTCGAACCAAACAGGAGTCAGGCACGAGATGATCAGTTCAAGCCAGAATGATGAGTCGCAGTTTGAAACTGACTAGAACACTTCTGTTTTAGATGGACACAAAATTCGTATCAGCAAAATGAGATCGATTCGCTAAATCAATCAGCCAAGGTTGACATCTGTTGCAGAGCTCAAATTCTCTACACATGCAAGAGACAAAAGTGGCCGTCATCGGTTTAGGAATTATTGGTTCAATCTGGGCAGCAAATTATGCCTCAGAAGATATGCTGGCAGCCAGCTGGAACCGTACTCCTAAACCAGATCTGGATCTCAAACAAACTGACTTAGCCGGCTGCGCCAAAGCAGCGCAGCATTTACAAATTTGCCTCTATGATGCTGATTCTGTACGCGAGGTGCTGAAACAATTGCTTCCCCATCTCAACGCAGGACATGTTGTGATTCAGTCCTCCACCATCGATGGCGAGAGTGCCACCGAGTTTTCGAAATTGGTACATAACACTGGAGCTCGCTATTTAGAGGCTCCTTTCACTGGTAGTAAACCTGCCGCCGAACAGAGACAAACAGTGTTTTTCCTCGGAGGATCCCCAGCCTTAGTCACTGAAATAGAACCACTATTAGCAAAGCTCTCCAGCAAGCGTTTCCACATCGGCACTCCCCATCAAGCAACTGCTGTTAAGTTAGCAATGAACTTACAGATAGCAAGTATTAGTCAGGCGCTATGTGAAGCCATTACACTCACTCGAAGTGCAGACATCAGCGACGATTGTTTCTTTGAAGTCCTTAGAGCCAATGTATCATGGTCAGGACTAGCAGAACTCAAAGAATCCAAGCTCCGACAGGCTGACTACAGTCCACAATTCTCGACCAAAAATTTACACAAAGATATGCGCTTAGCGAAACAAACAGCTAAGTGTGAACTACCACAACTGGAACGCACCCTACAAACCCTTGCGACTGCAGAGGCAGCTGGTTATAGCGAACAGGATTTCATTTCTATGATTCAATTACTGGAAGAATGAGCACTCGGCCTAACGCCACTCATGCTTCGGGTAACGCCCTGCTAATTCCTTGCGTACATGCTGATAAGCACCGCTCCAAAAGCCATCTAGATCATCCGTTAAATGCGCCGGACGTTGATTGGGTGCAAGTAATTCGACAAGAAGTGAAACTCGACCATTGGCGACGCGTAATTGACTGCTGGGTACATCGTAAAAATCTTGCAATTTAGAGGCAATGATGGCTCGACCGTCAGCTTCGTAGCGAATGCGAGCGGGACGATTACGGCGCGGTAAGCTCATTTCAGCAGGTGCATAGCTATCGATGTAATACAATTGCTCCGGGCGAATCCATTCCTTCACCGTGTCCAGCACTGGACGATCCTTAATATCTTTATAACTGAATGCTCCGTGACAGATTTGCTCAATCAAAAGTTGACGTGCTTCATCGTCAATCGAAGCGACTTCTGTCTCAGGACAGTGACGTGCCACAAAATTAACACGCTGTATCCAGTTTTCTACGACAGAATCCCATTTTTTTAAATTCAGTTTCCCTGCCACGACTTCAGCCGCCAGTAACGCAGCAGCTTCATCACAATTAGGCTCACCTCGATCATTCGACTTCAGCACTAGATCGCGAAAACGCCGTTCTTGACGACACACGACTCGCCTCGCCGATTCATCATAACGAGTCAGCTGCGCCTCGCTAAAGTCCGCATCAAATAATTCATCCAGCCACCGAGGTTCGACCACAGTCGCCAACCCTAATAATACCGTCACCTCACCGCGCAGCTCCCGTTCTTCAATCTCAGCTGCAACAAATAACTCACTCTCAACAACACTCTCACGCCGCAGCTCTCCGGAGCGCCCATGTACCATACGGCAGCGCCGTGTGCCACGATCGTTACGTATAGCAAGATGATCTGAGAATGCGACCAATAGGCACTTACAAATACGTTCTTCGAAATCAGGCAAAACACCTGAACGTACATCCAAACCAGCCTTTCCGGCAAGTTTCAGAATTTGCTGCGCCACTGCGCTCGCTTGGCGTGCCGCTCCAGCATGAATCCCCAATGCACCGCACGTATTGGGATTAAATTTAGCAGCATGTGCCACTTCCCAAGCTCTTAAATGTACAAAGAAATCAGAACGCGAATCCGCATGATCCTCAACCTGCCGCAACTGCTCACGTCGTATATGCGCGTCTCGCGCCGTACGATAAAAATGCCGGCCTTGGCTCAGAGCCGCAATTAAAGCTACATCTGGCAGCACCCCCAAACGATCTGCTTCGATCAATAAACGCGCATAACGAGGGTGCAGGGGGAAGCCAGCCATCTTGTCACCAAGATCAGTAATCAAATTGTCTGAATTCAAAGCACCTAAATCCCGCAATAATAGATAGGCACGCTCTAATACATCCGAGTCAGGCGCTTCGAACCAAGGAAAACACTTCAAATCTTGAATGCCTGCAGCGGCCAACATCAAAACAGTTTCCGACAAATCGACACGCTTCACTTCAGCTTCATCGCGCTCCGAACGCGCTAAATGCTCAGCCTCACTCCACAGCCTCACACAGACTCCCGGGCCCGTACGCCCCGCACGTCCGGTTCTTTGCTCCGCCGCCGCACGACTGATCGGCTCGACCAGAATCGAATTAATCCCTCGCCGCGCATCGTAACGCGCAATACGAGCCAGACCGCCATCAATCACTACACGTACTCCCTCAATTGTAATCGAAGTTTCGGCCACATTGGTTGAAACAATAATCTTAGGGCGTCCACCACTTGAAACAGCTCGATCTTGCGCATCGGGTGATAACTCTCCATGCAATGGCAGCACCTCATAGCCATGTGATTCAGGTAAGTTCTCGATACATTCGATCGTCTTGCGAATTTCGAAGGCCCCAGGCATAAAGATCAATACATCGCCACTCACTTTGGATGCGACTGATTTTTTAAAGGCGCCTGCAGCACGTTCCCAAACTGGGCCCGCCTGTCGCCCCAGCGCTGCGCCCGCATAACGAATCTCGACCGGGTACATGCGCCCCGCAGCCTCGACACGATGACACGGCGCAAGAAAATCCTCCAAAATGTCAATATCCAAGGTCGCCGACATCACTACCAACTTTAAATCCGCTCGTGCTTCACCTAGCACCTGTAAAGCACAAGCCAGGCTCAAATCACTCGTCAAATGACGCTCATGGAACTCATCAAAGACCACTGCCCCCACTCCCTTGAGCATTGGATCGTCTAAAAGTTGTCGCAGTAAAATAGCCTCTGTCACAAAGCGAATGCGTGTCTGTGCACTCACCACATTCTCAAAACGAATTTGGTAGCCCACCTCACCACCGAGTGGCACGCCTCGCTCGACGGCAACACGTTTCGCTAACAAACGAGCAGCCAAACGCCGCGGCTGTAGCACAACGATTTCACCTTCAATCTTAGAACGATCCAGTAGAATTTGAGGTATCTGTGTCGACTTGCCGGAACCTGTCGGAGCCGACAGCACGACGCGCCCAGTTTCTGCGAGACCTGTCAGCAAGTCGTCAGCGACATCATAAATAGGAAGAGTTGGAGGAATCGGTGGCATAAAATTCGGTCAGTATCATTTGAGGCAGAATCATTCCACTGCGTAAAGACTGGAAGGTCGTCATAAGGAGATGTCCTTCACGCATAAAAAAGAGATGTTGCCACCGTAATTCTACCTCAAACAGCGAAATCAAGGCCGCTTTCGCTGTTGAGCCTGCTTACAAAACACTGTCTACTCTTCCAAATGGACAGTGAATCATTACAGCGCAGTCTCCGTCAGGAGATACTCTTTGCACGTCGCAGGATCTACGAGGTCGGCGAAGCAACTCCGCTGCATTCGATTATTTTAAGGGAGCCCGACCTGCAAATCTTTGTAAAGCGCGAAGACCTCTCCCCCATTCATGCCTATAAGTGGCGCGGCGCATATAACCGCATGGCTCAGTTAAATGCCGATGAATTACAACGTGGCGTAGTCACTGCATCCGCAGGCAATCATGCCCAAGGTGTTGCGCTGGCAGCGCGCAAGCTCGGCACCCACGCGATTATTTATATGCCTCTATCCACGCCACGCATGAAGCAAGTTGCAGTGCAACGCCATGGTGGCGACTGCGTCACCATTCGCCTGCACGGCGACAGCTACGATAGTGCCAGTGGAGCCGCCCACAGTTGCGCAGCAAAAGATAGACTGACTTACATCCATGCCTACGATGACCTCGCTGTTATGGCTGGCCAGGGAACCCTGGCCGATGAGATCGTGATGTCTGGCAAAGGTCCCTTCGATGTTGCCTACTTACAAGTCGGCGGTGGTGGTATGGCCGCCGCCACCGCGAGCTGGTTGAAAATGAATTTCCCCGGGATTCATATCATCGGAGTCGAAGGAGTGCAGCAAGCCTCGATGGCGGCCGCGGTCAAAGCTGGCAGACCCATTGCATTGGACCAAGTTGACGTCTTTTGCGATGGCACTGCCGTGCGTAAAGTTGGCACCCTCACCCACCAAATCTGTGCTGAGCTTGTAGACGAATGGATGACTGTGAGCAACGATGAAGTCTCCGCCGCGATTCAATTTTTATGGGAGCAATTGCGCTGCATTCCCGAACCATCCGGAGCAATGGGAATCGCCGCGATACTCAAACAGCGCGAAGTACTCGCAGGCAAGCGAGTGCTCAGCATCCTATGTGGCGCGAATATGGACTTCGAACAACTCGCCACCATCGCTCGTCGCTCGGCAGTTGGTGCTGCGCGGCGCCGTTACCTTAAAATACAAATTCCCGAGAAGGCGGGAGCGATGTACCGACTACTGGAAGCACTCCCCGACACGGTCAATATTGTCGACTTTCAATATGGAAAAACCGACGCCGAAATGGCTGGCCCCGTCATCGGCTTCGACCTGTCCCCCATACAATATGCCGCCCTCACACAAGCGCTGACAGATGGTAAGTATACATACAGCGAAGTCACAGCCGAAACCGATGTTGCATTTCGACTCATTCCTTACGAGTCCAAGCTATTAAGAAATCCGACCTTCATCACACTGGAATTCCACGAACGCTCCGGAGCACTCGCAGATTTCCTACGCGCGGTGAGTCCACACTCAAACCTGGCCTATTTTAACTACATTTATTCGGGCGAGCGTGTCGGCCGCGCCCTACTCGGCTTTGAATTCGAAACAATCGTCGCACATGACAACTTCGAGCAAGTGCTTCAATCAGCTTCGCACGCCTACCGCGCCTACGAACTGGTTTCCCAAAATACCTTAAAACGCATTCTTGGGTAAAGTATCACAAGCCTCATACTTTGATGACCAATGATCACAGTAAACAGCGACGAAACGCTCAATATCTTGGCAGTCTGGTAGTAAAGACTTAATCATCGACCACTCATGTACGACTCCGGACTCATTTTCACGGCAATCATGCCGATATTCTTCATCATCCTCGCAGGGTTTATCGCTCGTCGAGTGGGCTGGTTGAACGAAGTCGCTGACCGGAGTCTGACTACGGTAGTCGTAAATCTACTCTATCCCGCCTTCATCTTCTCTCTGGTACTCGGCAATGAAGCGCTGCGTGAACCTGCGAATATTGTGCTGCCCCCGCTCATCGGGCTCACCACCATCGTCGCGGGCTTCGGAGGCATCATGTGGCTGGCACGCCAACTCAAAATCGGCGATCCGCGTGAATGTCGAACCTTTGCCTTTAGCACTGGCATTTATAATTACGGCTACTTTCCAATCCCAATCATCGCCTTATTATTTAACCGCGAAACCACTGGCGTCTTACTCGTCTACAACGTCGGTGTGGAAATCGCCATGTGGTCTCTGGGGGTCGGCTACATTCTTTCAGCCAACGACCCCAAGCCGATTTGGCGACGCCTGCTAAGTGCCCCGGTAATCGCCATCCTCGTGGCAGTGCCTCTTAACTGGCTACGTGTCGATCAGCACCTCCCCAACTTTGCCTTCGAATCAATTGATCTACTGGGAAAATGTGCGATTCCACTGGCACTACTACTGATCGGCGCGACTTTTGCTGATCTAGCCAAAGGCGTGCGTATCTTCGACCGTCTCCGAATACCAATCACTTCAGTCATCATTCGACTCGGAATATTCCCGGTCATCTTAATCTTCTTCGCCTTTCTCTTTCCCTTCCCAACGGAACTCAAAGCCGTAATGGTCGTGCAAGCCGCAATGCCCTGCGGCGTCTTCCCCATCGTGCTGGCTCGTCAGTTCGACGGTTCCCCCGAAGTCGCACTTAAAGTCGTACTCGCCACCACCATCGTTAGCTTCGTCACGATTCCACTCTGGATTTCATTCGGAGTGCGCCTACTGGGCCTATAACCAGTTCCAATGTGAGCAAATATAGAGCGACCGCTAGCGCACAGCCGAGAACGAATCTTGCTACCAAACGATTTGGCGGCTAAATACATTTTCTAGTTGGAGTCCG
Organism: Thalassobacterium sedimentorum; assembly: GCF_031127905.1. Taxonomy (GTDB): domain Bacteria; phylum Verrucomicrobiota; class Verrucomicrobiia; order Opitutales; family Coraliomargaritaceae; genus Thalassobacterium; species Thalassobacterium sedimentorum. The sequence goes on from NZ_JARXIC010000004.1 coordinate 138,634, forward strand.
CGCTTGAGGCGGTTTTATCATCAGATATACTTTATCAGCCATCATTTATTACGCATAAGTCACTTTATCTATGTCCTCTGAATATAACGAAGATAGCATCAAGTCCCTCGATTGGAAACAACACATTCGCCTGCGTCCGGGCATGTATATTGGAAAGCTGGGTGATGGCTCCTCCTCTGACGATGGCATCTACATTCTGCTCAAGGAAGTAATCGACAACTCAATCGACGAGTTTGTGATGGGCAACGGTAAGGTAATCGAGGTCAACATCGACGGCACTCACGTCTCTGTGCGCGACTACGGCCGCGGTATCCCCCTGGGTAAGCTGAAAGACTGCGCCTCAAAAATCAATACGGGGGCGAAATACGATTCGGAAGCGTTTAAAAAATCCGTCGGCCTGAACGGCGTCGGTATCAAGGCAGTCAATGCACTCTCTTCCGAATTCGAAATCCAAGCATACCGCGATGGAAAAACCCGCTGCGTCAGCTTCTCACAAGGCGAGGTCATCAAAGAGGATTTAAAGGATCGCGATGAGACCGAAGCAAAAGACGGCACCGCACTCCGTTTCGACGCCGACCCCGAGATATTCGGCAGTATCCGTTTCCGCGATGACTATGTGGAAAACATGCTCTGGAACTACGCCTACCTGAACAGCGGCTTAACCATCGTCTACAACGGAAAAAAATTCAAATCAGAGAAGGGCCTCCACGACCTGCTGGACAACAAAATCGATGGAGAACCCATGTATCCGATTATCCACCTTAAAGACACTGACGTAGAGATTGCCTTCACCCACAACGACTCTTACGGCGAGGACTATTACTCCTTCGTCAACGGCCAACACACGACCATGGGAGGCACCCACCTCGCCGCCTTCCGCGAGTCACTCGCCAAGACGATTAAAGACTTCTACAAAAAGGATTTCGATGCCGTCGACATCCGCACATCGATATGCGCGGCTGTCAGCATTAAGGTCGAAGAACCTGTTTTCGAATCGCAAACAAAAACCAAGCTAGGCTCGCAAGACATGGGCCCCAAAGGTCCCACCGTGCGCACCTTCATGAATAACTTCATGAAGCAGGCGCTCGACAACTATCTACACCGCAATCCCGAAACAGCCGAGATTCTCGGAAAAAAGATTCAAGAGTCTGAGCGCAATCGCAAGGAATTGAAAGGCATTCAAAAACTCGCACGCGAGCGTGCGCGCAAGGCTAAGGTGCATAATAAAAAGCTGCGCGACTGCCGAATACACCTCGACAGTAAAAAGGATGGTCGCCTCGACTCCACCCTCTTCATTACCGAGGGTGATTCCGCTTCCGGCTCCATTACAAAGGCACGCGACGTCAATTCACAGGCAGTGTTCTCTCTAAAAGGCAAACCACTGAACTCCTTTGGCTTGACCAAAAAAGTCGTTTACGAAAACGAAGAGTTCAATCTGCTACAGGATGCACTCAACATCGAGAACGGACTCGACGATCTGCGCTACAACAATGTCGTGATCGCCACTGACGCCGACGTGGATGGCATGCACATTCGTTTGCTATTGATCACATTCTTCCTGCAATTCTTCCCCGAGTTGATCAAACAGGGACATCTCCACATCTTGCAAACACCTCTCTTCCGCGTGCGGAACAAAAAAGTCACCCGCTACTGCTACACCGAAGAAGAGCGTCAAGCAGCATTAGAGGAGTGCAAGCCCAAGCCTGAAATCACCCGTTTCAAAGGTCTGGGTGAAATTTCGCCAGACGAATTTCAGCACTTCATTGGCAAAAACATTCGTTTGGATCCAGTCATCATCCCCAAAGGCATGACGATTAAAGACATGCTGACCTTCTACATGGGTAAGAATACCCCCGAACGCCAGGAGTTTATCATCGATAATTTGAAAGTCGAAAAAGATATGGCGGACAAAGAAGCAGAAGCGGTGGCTTAGCGCTGAAAGTAGTGACGACTGGCCGGCCACCACTAGAGGCTCTGCTTAGTCCCCCTTCTTTTCACTGGCGAAGATTGTGATATCGGCCGACTTTTCGCCGGTGATCTCCTGGGCGCGCTTCAAGGCATCGCGTGTTGAAATAGTGGGGTTTTCTGGGTGATAGCGGAAGAAATTGCTCTCGCCCAACGTCTCCAAAAGACCGGAATTTTTAAACACTCGCTCCACGTAAGGATGTGCCCCACTCACAATGACATCCCGCCCATTGGAACGCGCAAAAAGCACCAGATCTTTGATCGTTAATGCGACAGAAGCATCGAGGTTATGCGCATTGCGTAAGCGTAAAATAATGACGCTTAGCGCTGGATGCTGAACTACGTGGCGCATTTGATCCAGAAAGACATCGCTGGAAGCAAAGAACAAGTCCCCCTCAACGTGCACGATCGCGATCTCGGGTCGATCCTTGCGCTCGCGCTCCAACTTTTGTTCTACTAGCTTACCACTGTCATCGAAGGACACTTCTTTAAGCCCTGGTTTACTTGCTTTATGCAGAAAGAGACCTATTGAAGCAGCGGCACCTAAGTAAATCGCAGTGTCAAGCGGCAGGAACAAACCACCAATAAAAGTTGAAAGAAAGACAGTCGCATCGCTGCGAGTCGTTTTCAACATGACCCAAATGGTGGTGCGATTAATCAGGGATAAGCCAACTAGAATGACTAACATGGCCAGTGCCGGCTTAGGAATATAACCTATAAAACGCCCAAATAAAAACAGTCCGGCCACCAACAGAACACCACTGAAAATACTGGAAATGGCAGTCTGCGCCCCACTGCGGAAGTTGAGCACAGAGCGCGTTAAAGAACCAGATACGGCCATTCCCCCTCCGAAGGCACAGGCAAAATTAGCTGCCCCCATACTGAGCATTTGCTGATTCAGATCGACTCGATCACCCGACTGAGCGGCAAGTGTCTTAGCGATCGAAGAGCTCTCTAAAAGTGAAAGGAACGCTACCGCCAGTGCACCATTCGCAATCACAGCCAAATCCCCTAGATCAAATCGTGGCAGGCCGAACGTCCACGAGCTCACACTAATCGGACTAAGCATTTCTGCATGAACACCGTAATGACCGAGAACTACAGCTAATCCACCAGCGATAAGTAAGGTGAGCGCTACGGTCGGCAAGCCCTTTGCCCAGCGCTTCAAGGGCAAATAGACCAATAAGGTAAGCGAGGCCATCGTCAGAGCCTCCCATTGCGTCTCACCAATACCAATAATTAGATTTTGTAAGGACTCAGCAAAGGTGCCCGCTCGCGGTACGTGTAGACCGAGCACTGTCTTAAGTTGGTTAACAATAATCAAACAGGCTGCGGCTGTGATATAACCAACCACAACTGCCCTCGATATATATTGAGTAATACTGGCCACTCCAATAAATGCACCCGCCACCATAAAAACGCCAACGAGAATGAGCATCATGGGTAAAGCGATGACGGCTTGCTCTGGTGCGTAGCCTAAGGTCAGAAAGGTGCTCAGCAGCATGACCGCGGTCGCATTGGTCGGCCCTAGCATAACAAAACGCGAACTCGCCAAAAAGGGACCAGTAATACTGGAAAGCGCCGAACAAAAGATCCCCATCTGCACAGGTAGTCCGGCGATCAGCGCATAAGCCATCCCCTGAGGAAAATCGAGTAAAGAGACATTGATCCCAGCACGAAAATCGGCCAGTGCTTTACCTACGGTATAGTTGCGTAGCGTTTGATAGAGTGGAAAAGGATGTAGACCACTTTTACGAAACCAATTCAATACTTTACCCAACATTAGAGATTAAGAAAATAAAGTATAGATGAGGCGCATTACGTACCGAGCTGTCAACCTTTCACTGGACTCAGAGCCTGATGATCACGACTGACGCGAAGGTTTTCTGCTGTTGCCGCTGAAAGAACTAATGCGCAACCAAACAGCGTGCGCACACTAGGGAATTCAGCAAAAAAGAGCATACTCAGCACCATTCCATAGGGCAGCATGAGACTGGTAATAATCAAAAGTGTCTTAGCTTCTAATTCACGCAAAGCAGACACATTCAAAAAATGTGGGATCGCTGTAAAAAATATGCCCAACAAGAGTAACTTCCCCCAATTCGCCTGAAGTTCCGCTGATGTCGTCGTACTGCCCGAAAAGCCAAAAAGCACGGCGATCCCAATCAGCTGATAAAATAGCAACACCAGGCCTGATGCGCTCTTGGCGCGACTACGTCGATGTAAATTCTGCCTCAAAGTAAGAAAAATGGCAGAAACCAGACCAAAGATAACTCCCTGCAAGTAACCATTCTCCCAATTAAAATTCGGCACTAAACAACAGACACCGATAAACACGAGCACACACAGCAGCAAATCGATGAAATCAGGCCACTTACGCCGCATCGCAGCTTCTAACAGAACTGAAAAAACAGGCGCCGAAAACAGTGCGGTAATCCCAATCGCCACTGTCGAATATTGAATGGCGGCATAATAAGTATACCAATGCAGACCAAAGATTGCACCTAGGCCGATCTGGAAATACATATCCCGCCGTCGTTCCAATCGTAGTGATTGGCCACGTAAACGACACAGCAACAACATCACCACCATGGCGACAATAGTGCGCCAGAAGGTAATCACACCCGCTCCCAATGGAATCCATTTGGCAAACAAAGCCGTACCTCCAAAAAGAAGTGTCGCGAGGTGAGCATTGAGCATTCCTTGTTTGTGCGTATCCATAAAGGCTTGCACTCTCTAGTATGCTCTTGCCAGGTCAAGCCTCTCAAAGGCTTTCATTCATCCAATCCACAACACTGAGAATAGATTCAAGTCTGGAACAAAAAACCGCGTACCTCTTCTACTGTTTATAGTGAATCCCATCAACTACACTCCACCCTTCGGACTTCGCAACGCCCATTTGCAGACCATCTATCCCACTCTCTTTAGAAAAGTGCCGGTGATCACGCAAGCACGCGAACGCATCACGACACCAGATGATGATTTTATCGATCTAGATTGGGCTCAAACGGAAGGTCGCAAACAATTAGTGGTGATCACACATGGTTTGGAAGGACATTCGCGCAGCCACTACTGCCAGGGAATGGCAACTGCATTTGAACAAGCAGGTTGGGATGCGCTTATCTGGAATTTCCGTGGCTGTAGCGGCGAGCCCAATCAACAGCTTTGTAGCTATCATAGCGGTGCAACTGGTGAGCTGCAAATAGTGCTAGAGCACATTTTTAACACAACCGCTTATCAGAAAATTGCGCTCATCGGCTTTAGCTTAGGCGGCAACCTGATGCTTAAATACCTCGGAGATCTCGGCTCGAAAATTGATTCACGAATTCACAGCGCGGTTGCCATCAGTGTCCCCTGCGACTTAGCCAGTAGCGCCAAGCAACTGGAGCACTGGCAAAACCGTATCTACATGGCTCGCTTCATGCGCAGCTTACGGCATAAAGTTCGCGAGAAGGCGCTGCGCTTCCCAGGCACACTAAACATAGATGGCCTTAAAAAGATGCGTACCTTCGCCGAATTTGATGAAGCTTACACGGGGCCCATTCACGGCTTTAAGGGAGCCCATGATTATTGGGCAAAGTGCAGCTGTGGACCAGTGCTTCCCAATATTGCGATCCCCACGCTGTTAATCAACGCACTTGACGACCCATTTCTGACGCCAGCCTGTTTTCCCCACCAAGCTGCGGCCACAAACCCCAACTTCAGCTTAGAAACACCGTCACATGGCGGGCATTTAGGCTTCGTCACCCGCAGCCACACAAACGAATACTGGTCTGAAATAAGAGCAGTCAACTTTGCTACAAACTAACAGCGCGTCATCCCTCACCATTTGCGCATGCCAAGTGAAGGCAGTATCAACCCAGTTTACACCACGGCTGAAGCACTCGGCGACTTGCTTAGACCCGTGCACGCATGAATGCTTTTATCGCTTCAGGAGTCGGCTCCACACTGTGTTTAACGATTTCACGCGACTTTAATGCTTCTAGCGAAGGGTGTGTGGAATCTGTACCGATCGCAGTTTGAATCGTGTCTGGGAATTTCGCTGGGTGTGCGGTGGATAAAATAATCTCCTTGCCTGCGAAACCTTCAGCAAATCCACAAGCGGTATGCGGATCAGCGATGTATCCATATTTTGTATACACATCTTTAATGATGCTGGCAATCTGCGCGTCGTCGGTGCGGGAGCTGCTAAAACCAGCAGCATCGAACTGATCAAATACGTATTTTCCAGTCTGCTTGAAGGTCTGTATGATCTCGCGCACTTTGGCGGAATCGCGTCCTTCGGCGTAATAAAGAAAGCGTTCAAAATTAGACGCCACCTGAATATCCATCGACGGCGCCACGCTGGGTGCGACCTCATCGAGCTGATAAGTGCCCGTTTGGAAGAGTCGGTGCAAAATGTCGTTTTGATTGGTCGCCACGCGGAAGCCTTTAATCGGCACGCCCATGCGCTGCACCAACCAACCGGCCAGCACATTACCGAAGTTACCAGTGGGCACTACGAATGTAATGTCGTCGCGCACATCTTCCGGTAAACGGAAATAGGCGGACAAATAATACACGCACTGCGCGAGAATCCGCGCAAGATTGATTGAATTGACCGCAGATAAGCCAACTTCGGCGGCAAACTCATGGTCTTCAAAGACCGTCTTCATGGCCGTTTGCGCGTCGTCGAAGCTGCCCTTGATGGCCAATGGGAATACATTATCGGCCCCAGTGCAGGTCATCTGACGCTCTTGGAGGGGCGAAATACGGCCATCTGGATACAAAATAAACGTCGTGACGCCCTCCTTTCCCAGTAAGCCGTGGATCGCAGCTGCGCCGGTATCGCCGGATGTGGCTCCCAATACCGAAATACGACTCCCGGTGCGAGCAATCTGTGATTCGTAGAGATTGCCAAGTAATTGCAAGGCAAAGTCTTTAAACGCAAGTGTCGGTCCATGAAAAAGTTCCAACACATAGCGCTTATCGTCGAGCTTCACAATCGGAGCAATATCAGCATGATCAAACTTGGTGTAACTACGCGTGACGATCCGCTTAAGTTCAGCTGGATCAATATCAGTGGCAAAAACTGAGAAAAATGCCTCGCAAAGCGCCGCATACCCGAGCTTCGACCATTCCGCGAGTAAGGGCTTCAAATCTGGCAAGTCTTGAGGCAGATAGAGACCACCGTCAGGCGCAAGGCCTTGCGCCACTGCAGTGGAAAAAGAAACTGGTGGCACTTGGCCGCGTGTGCTGATAAATTGCATAAGATCCAGTTTGTCACCACAGCAACAGAGTCAATCGAGAATTACCCCGATTTCACCGCAAGACACAATTAAATGCCACAGGACCGAATGAGCCTGGTTCAGAGCTCTGGAATGCTAAGCAGCACTGACAGATTAGGCAGGTAACTGCCCCAAGCCAAAGGCCGCGTGCACTAAACGAGTGGCTTCTTCAGCCTCCTCAGGGTCAATTCCGACTGAGATTTTAATCTCTGAAGTACTGATCAGCTGAATATTAACGCTGCCCTTAGCCAAGGCCTCAAAGAGGGTCGCAGCGACCCCGGAATGCGAACGCATCCCGACACCGACCACCGATACTTTAGCAATATCACTGGCCTCGAAGAGCTTACCAGCGGCCTCGTCAGGAAAAGACTCCGTCACTGCTTTTTCGGCACGATAAATATCCTCGCGTGGCACAGTAAAGGTCATGTTGGCCTTCCCATCACGCCCCAGGTTCTGCACGATCATATCAACGCTGATCCCGGCAGAACCAAGCACTTGAAAGAGCTTGGCAGCAGTGCCGGGGCGATCGGGCAAATCGCTGACCACGATTTTTGCTTGGTTTTTATCAAGAGCAACGCCACTGACGACGACATCTTCCATAGAGGCAACTTCTTCTTTCACAATAGTACCAGGGTTGTTGTTAAAACTAGAACGAACTTCAAAAACGACATTAAATTTTTGCGCAAACTCGACTGCACGATTTTGCATTACCTTAGAGCCTGAGCTAGCGAGCTCCAGCATCTCCTCGTAAGAAATTTCATCGAGCTTCTTCGCATCCGGGACCAACCGGGGATCGGCCGTATAGACGCCATCCACATCCGTACAAATTTGGCATAGATCCGCCTTCAGCGCTGCTGCGATCGCGATTGCGCTCAAATCGGAACCACCGCGCCCCAGCGTAGTGATTTGTCCCTCTGCCGAGTAGCCTTGAAAGCCAGCCAAAATGACTACCTTACCAGCCGCCAATTGTTGCTGAATATCGCCCCCCGAAATGCTGGTAATACGCGCACGCGTGTGCGATGGGTCGGTCAAGATACCAGCCTGTGTGCCCGTGCGGGACACTGCAGGCACGCCGATCGCGTGTAAGGCCATGGCCGTTAAAGCGATGGTCTCCTGTTCACCCACCGTTAACAACATATCCATCTCACGCTCGTCAGGCTGAGGATTCAATGCTTTGGCACGACCAATTAATTCATTGGTGACACCAGAACGCGCGGAAACGACCACCACGACCTGATTGCCGGCGTCATAGGTCTCCTTGACCCGCTGCGCGACATTTTTAATTCGATCAACATCCCCGACCGAGGTGCCGCCATATTTCTGAACGATGAGTGCCATGTTGTTAGTTGGGAAAGTCTTAACTGTGATAAGTGAAGCCGCCTACGCAATACTAGCCGACAGAAGTTTCAAGGAAAGATTCTCCGAAGCAAAGACATAGGTTGACGAGATGGGCAAAAGCGCGTTTAAGAACTTTTTCATGACTGCATCTGACCAATCGGAACTAAAACCGAAATATAAACGCATTATCCTCAAGCTCAGCGGGGAAGTGCTCCGAAATACCGAAGATGGCGAACCCATCGATCCAGCGACGCTTAAGTCGATCTGCGAAGAGGTAAAAAAAGTATACGACATCGGGGTCCAAATCGGCCTAGTCATTGGGGGCGGCAATATTTTCCGTGGCCTCAGCGGCTCTGAAATGAAAGGAGTGGATCGCACCACAGGCGATTATATGGGCATGTTGGCCACCGTAATCAACGGTCTGGCGCTGATGGATTGCTTGGAAAAACTCGGGGTCACGGTACGCTTACAAAGTGCGATCCCGATGGATAAGCTCGCAGAACCCTTTATTCTACGCCGGGCCACGCGCCACCTGGAGCGCGGCCGCGTCGTCATCTTTGCAGGCGGCACGGGCAATCCCTACTTTTCAACCGACACCACCGCAGCACTGCGCGCGAGTGAGATCGGCGCAGAGATGCTCATGAAGGCCACCAAGGTCGACGGCATTTATGACAAAGACCCTGAAAAGCATGCGGATGCCGTGAAATATGACCATGTCCCTTACATAGACGCTCTGCGAGAGCGCCTCAAGATAATGGATTCAACCGCATTTTCGCTTTGCATGGAAAACAAGCTTCCTATTCTCGTATTTAGTATGCGGGAGCCGGGCTCGATCTACCGTGCCGTCATGGGTGAAGAAATCGGCACCTTAGTCGATTAATTCCACTCCGCTGTTTTAATAATCAACATCTTATTACCATGCCAAAAGAAATCATCAAATCCATGAACGCCGACATGAAAAAGGCGGTCGACCACACCCTTCACGAATTCAGCAGTCTACATACTGGTAAAGCCACACCAGCAATGCTTGATGGTGTGCGTGTCAATGCTTATGGGAGCACAGTCACACTCAAAGAAGTCGCAGCAGTCACCACACCCGATGCACGTACCATTATGGTGCAGCCTTGGGATAAAAGCGTAATCAAGGATGTCGAAAAAGGCATTCAAGAAGCTAACCTAGGCCTCAACCCGATTATCGACGGTGGCATTTTACGTGTGCCAGTGCCGGAACTGACCGGGCAACGTCGCCAGGAATTGGCCAAAACTGCAGGCAGCATGGCCGAAGATGGCCGTGTGCGCATCCGCCAGGGACGCCGCGATGCACTGGATCTGCTCAAAGCCGCCAAGAACGACGACGGCCTACCAGAGGATGATTTTAAGCGCTATGAAAAAGAGGTACAAAAAGCGCACGATGATTACATCGCTGAAATTAACCAACATTTAGCGACCAAAGAAGCCGACCTAAAAAAAGTCTAAGCTTCGCGCCCATACATTCGTCATTATTTCGCTTTGTGGTCACTCCTATGGAGTGCTCGCAAAGCGAAAGTGCACGAAGCGACGACCGAACTACGCCATATAGTGAACCCGCTCAATCACGCTAAACGCATTGTCATAAAGCTCGGCACGGGCGTACTGACATCTGGTATCGGGAACTTGAATACCGCCCGCATTGCAACCCTATGCGGGCAAGTCAACGCCTTGCGCCAACGCGGAATAGAAGTGATACTGGTCAGCTCAGGCGCAGTGGGCTTGGGCATGGGAAAGCTGCAACTTGACAAGCGCCCCAAGGATCTGGCCACACTCCAGGCATGCGCCGCCGTCGGCCAAAGCATCCTGATCAACAACTGGCAACAGGGCTTTGATCCGCATGGCTTAACCGTCGCTCAGATATTGCTCACGCGCGAAGATTTGCGTGCACGCCATCGGCATAATGCTGTTTTTAATACAGTCGAACGCCTGCTCGCCAATGGCGCAGTGCCCATCGTCAACGAAAATGACACCGTCAGTGCTGCCGAAATTAAATTTGGCGACAACGACACATTATCTGCCTTAGTGGCCAGCGTCACAAATGCGGACATGTTATTCATCCTCTCGAATATACCTGGGCTGATCGACATGCAAGGCACTGGCCAAGTCGTCGCCACCGTGCCGGCAATCACACCTGAGATCGAAGCGATGGCACAGGGCACCAAGCATACGACCTCAGTCGGCGGCATGATCAGTAAGCTTTCGGCAGCAAAAATTGCGCATCGAGCGGGCTGCGGCGTCATTATCGGCAGCGGCAGCGACCCGGAACTATTCAACAAACTACTCAAGGGCGAAAGTGTGGGCACCTATTTTGTACCCAGCCAGGAACCAGTCAAATCCCACAAACGCTGGATTGCTATTCAAGACGACACTCATGGCTCGATCACAGTGGACGCGGGTGCGGTCGAGGCACTGGTCAAGCGTGGTAAAAGCCTACTGGCAGCAGGTATAATCAACTGCGAGGGTCCGTTTGAAAGCGGTGACGTGGTACAAATTCACGCCCCCGACGCTGCTATTATCGCGCATGGAATCGTCAATTACGATATGGAACGCATCCAAGCCAAGCTACCAGAGCTGGAAGACAATGTCGTGATCCACAGAGACCACTTAGTGCTGCTGTAAGACTCCGCAGACTGGCTACCAACTGACTCGCAGGCCGTCGTAAGCGAGGTGAACATTCTCAGGCAATTCAGCCTCAGTAATGTCGTGATCGACCATATAAGTCATGTGTGTAAGAAACGAAATGGGCGCATCCATCTCGACTGCCGTCTGGGTAGCTTCGCCAATTGTCATATGAGAAGGATGCGGATCTGGGCGAAGCCCGTCCAGAATCACAACATCCGATCCCTCAGCGATGAGTCGCGCCTCTTCGCCGACTTCCTTACAGTCGGTATAATAAGTAAACTGCTTACCTGTTTCCGCCTCGGTAAAAACGAGTCCCAGCACTTCAATGGCACCGTGTGGTAAGGCCACAGATTCCACCGTGCCACCAGGCAGCTCCAGTGTCCCAGGCATCAGCCCTAACTGAAAAGCAGGGTAGCCTTTAACCAGTGGCCGATCTAGGATTGCATAAGGATAAATTTGACGAATGCGCCGCAGACCTTCTTCACTACTGTAAACAGGCAAGGCCTTGCCTCCATTCAAATCACAAAAGCGGCGCAGATCATCCATTCCTAGTATATGATCCGCATGCCCATGAGTTAGAATAAAAGTGTCAATTTTATCGAGACCATGTTGCACACACTGCATACGAAACTCAGGTGCGGCATCCACCTGGATATGATGCCCCCCCATCTCAACATGAATCGAAGTTCGGGTGCGCCAGTTCTTCGGGTTATTCATATCGCAGCCCTCCCCCTCGGGCTGAGCAATCATGGGCACCCCCTGCGAGGTACCGGTTCCTAAAAATATGATCTCCATAACATAGGGGATGGCGCTTCCTGACGACGCTGGCAACTCATCAAAATAGCAGCGCACTGGTTTTTCATGAAAGATTCAACTACTCAGACCGAACGACCTCCAACAATACATCGCGCAAGTGCTGTAATTTGACTGGCTTCGGCAAAAAGTAATTCATACCTGCTTTTTTAAAGCGGCTCTCATCAGAGAGGGTATTGAAGGCCGTGACTGCCACAATTGGGATTTGCGTCCCCAATTCACCAGCCTCTCCGTTACGCAAAGCAATCGAAGCGCTCAAGCCATCCATGATGGGCATATCAATATCCATCAAAATTAAATCGAAGGTCTTCGACTGACTAACTAAATCCAACACTTCACGTCCGTTGGTCGCAAAATGGCTTTCCTGCCCCATATGCTTAAGAACAGATGCCATCAGGCTACGCGCCACCGGATCATCTTCCGCAACTAAAATGGAGAGCTTAAAAGGCAGTTGTTTCACCGATTTAGGCTGCCGATTTTCGCTCTCGAGGCTCAGCCCCCCCACAGGTAGTTTCTCTGAAGGTGAGGCCTGCATTTGCTCCATTTCAAAGGAAAGCAGCGTAGTCACACCTCCTTCCACCGGATGCACCTTAGAAAAGAGCGCGCCTCCATATTTCTCCAGCAGCATAGAAGCCACAGACCAATATAAATACTCCATTTTGATCCGTGGCAAACGCTCTCCCGTAGTCAAACCACCCGCCGTGCGAATCTGCTCTCGCCGATCATCCGAAAAGATCTCCAGCGGGTTGTAGACACTCACACGCACCTCGCCGTCGCTCGCTTCCCAGCTAACCGTCAAGGTTTTCCGGTCACTCGGGATCTCGACCAGAGAAATCGCCTCTAAAGAACCTAAAATTGTGTTTTCTACGATATTTCGCAGATGATCATAATCACCCCGCAGCCGTAGCCTTTTATCCTGATGAACCAACTTAATATTTAAGCCACGTAAACCCGCCCGAAAATCAAGATGTCGCTTAATTTGTTCGAACATCTCAAAAGGGCTCACCCACTCCCGGTACTCGGGTAAATCATCCCACTCCGCCTGAATCTTCGAATGGTTCACTAATGTGCTGATCACCGCAAGCATGTGGCGAGCGCAGCCTTCAATCGCCACGAAGTCCTCGTCTTCCCGCTCTTCATTCAGAATCTGTACGATACCGAGAAGGCCATTCAAGGGCGTGCGTAACTCATGCGAAAGCGTCGCAAACAACACATCGGAGCCCACATCTGCCTTAGCTGTGCCACGATTACCAGCCCCAGCGGCAGGGGTCTTCGCCGATTCAGTAGCCCGATCCTGATGGTGGCTAAGCTCACGAATTTGCCGTCGCTGTCGCAGCACAAACAACAATAGCACAACTATACATACAAGACAGAGAATAAAACCTAGAAGAGTCACCAAATAACAGGATGCAGTATACCGCTTGGGGTCAAATACATATATATGCAGACGCGCTTAAAACCCTCGCTCAGCAAGATCTTTAATAGTTTCCGCGAGCGCAACTTCCATGCTGCGCTCTGGTCGGAAAGCAAGATCCTGTATGGCGGGCTGCAGATCAAAGTAGTGGTCTTTAGCCAACTCGACAGCGACAAAACGTGTAATCGGCGGCTCCCCTGCCCGCCCCAATAAGCGCCACAGTGTTTCTGCAACAGCGCCGGCAGCATAGGCCAAGCGCAATGGAACACGCTGTGTCAAGGGAGCGTGTCCAAGTCCTGTAAGCACCTGATTTAGCCAGGTCCACAACTCGACTGGTTCCCCCTGGGAAATAAAATATGCTTTACCGGCACACTTGCCGGTATCCAAAACATCCAATGCATTCAGATGAGCCGCAGCGACATCTTCGACGTAAGCAACATCCACACGATTACTGCCATCCCCCACAATTCGCAAGCGCCCAGCCTTCACACTCTCGATCACACGCGGTAACAAATGTGGATCTCCTGGACCAAAAATCAAATGCGGTCGCAAAGCCACGACTTGTAATGTATCACAACTCGCCGCCAGTATTTCCTGTTCTGCAATAGCTTTGGTGTGGGCATAGTGACACAGCCAACGCCGCCCATAAGGCATATCCTGGCCACCACCTCGAATTGCTTGACGATTAAACACAACACTTGGAGTACTGGTATAAACGAGTCGTCTCACCCCCTCTGCCTGACATGCCGCCACAACATTACGCGAGCCCAGAACATTGGGTCGGTAGTAGCTATCCCAACTGCCCCAGACACCGGCCTTCGCCGCAACATGAAAGACGGCGTTAACCCCCACGCAAGCCGCACGCACCTCAGCCGCATTTCCTAAGTCGCCTGTAATCACGCGCACCCCCTTAGCCGCTAAACTTGGTTGCGGCGAACGCCCGAAGGAGCGAACTGTATAGCCACGCGCAAGCAAGCGCTCAACAACAGAACGACCAACAAAACCTCCACCTCCAGTGACTAAGACTTCCATGGATCCAAGTTATTTCGTCGCAAATTTTCTCGCAAGCGACAAACGGTGTATCTTCGCATTGTGGCGCACATCGACAGGAAAACTCCTTTCAAAGAAAAAATCCTGAATTGGAGCTGTCAATGTATGGCTCATCGCGAGCGCTTTAAGTGATTTGATAAACGACGCCCGCGCGCTCCCCGAACTCGGGAATGCAGTCTTCTCCGGTTCAATCACCACTCCAGGACGCCCTTCGCCAAGATCGATCAAGGCCGAACGAAACACCTGTGGATGCGCGTTAAAAATCGCTTCGCAGCAATCGGTATACATCGCGCCGGAAGCCGTCAAAACCCGCTCCACCTTGCGTCCACAAAACCATAACCGCCCTTCAGCATCCAGCCAACCCATGTCTCCCATTCGATGCCAATGCCCAATCGCATCGGCAATCTTAGCATCCGCATCCGCCTGCTCCAGCTGATCATAAGCTCGAGTCACAGAAGGCCCTTGCACAATAATCTCACCGATAGCTCCAGCCGGAACCTCCTGCACTGCATCAATTACAGTAATCGGTCCATCCACAGGCTGAATCACACGTACCGCCACATTAGGTAAGGGCCGCCCCACACATGTGCCCTCTCCCAGTTGAGTGCGCGCTGCGGTCTGCTGCAAAACCTCTGAGGCCGAAATTGAGCTCACAGGTAGGGCCTCAGTCGCGCCATAGGGCGTATGAATTTCACCATTCGGGATGATCGTTCGCATCTGCTGCATCAGCGCAGGCGGCACCGGCGCACCAGCCATTAAAATCCGCCGTACACTGGGCAGCACAATGGATTCACGTTCACAATAGCGTGCAATTTTCGTCCACAGCGCGGGCGATCCAAAACTATTAGTCACCGAATTCTGCTCAATGGCCCTTACAATCTGAGCGGGGTCAACCGTAGCAGGTCGACTCGGGTTCATATTCGGTACCACCGTACACATTCCCAAAGCAGGATTGAACAAAGCGAAAACAGGCAACATTGGCAGATCAATTTCCCCTGGCTGGATCATATACTGCTGCCGAATCGCATTCACTTGAGCCAAAAACATACCATGCGCATAGCAAACCCCCTTGGCTGGACCTGTTGAGCCCGAGGTAAATAAAATAGCCGCCAATTCATCGACTGCGGAATCCACCACAGCAAAGGATCCCGAAGACTTAAAACCGTCTATTTTCTGTTCAAATCCTCGGCCAACTCCGAGCTTAATCGTGACCCCCTGAAAACTTGGCCGAAAAAGACGAGCAATCCAAATCGCTGGCGTAATGCCCACAAGGGCAGCGGGCTGAGAGTGCCGCACACAGCGCAAAAATTTTTTAAGTCCCATGCCGGGATCAATCACAATCGGCACGGCACCCATTTTAAACAGGGCAAAGACAATACGAATCAAATCCAGCCCTGGCCGCACCATCAATAAGACTCGCGTACCCCGCTGAATCCCTGCTGCCGTAAAATAATGCGCAGTGGCCGCAGCCTCAGCTTCCAGCTCAGAAAAGCTGCGCGCTACATAACGAATGGCCCCGCTGCCATCATGCCCGACTGGCGCTCGCACAGCCGCAGCCGTCGGCTGGGCCACTGCTTGTTGAGCCAGAAAATGTGCGACATTATAAGCCATCGTGTCTACTGCAGCGCGCGTTATCCATATCAGTCAAGTGATCGCACGCGCGGCTGCTCACTCAAAAATTTAATACACTTCAACTAAAGACTCTACTGTTTACTCAATGCGTCTCCCTCAAGTAGCATCCCCATCTTCGCGCGCAGTGATGCTGAAATTGCAGCACGATCAGTCGCATTCTCTGCGATGCAATTGACAATCGCGCTCCCGACAACCACTCCATCGGCCGCTTGTGCCACCGTGCGCACATGATCGGCATTCGAAATGCCAAAGCCCACCACTACTGGCAGATCCGTATGCTGCTTGATCTGAGCAACATTAGCTTGGATACTCTCTGACATTGAGGCCTGCTCCCCAGTCACGCCTTCGCGTGAAACATAATACACGAAGCCAGTAGTTGCTTCGCATATTCTTTCCAAGCGACTTTCAGGAGTCGTTGGTGCCACAATAAATACTGTCTTCACATCATGCTTGGCACAGGCTGCGAGATGCTCAGCAGCCTCCTCAGGCGGCAGATCCAAGGTCAATATGCCATCCACACCCGCAGCCTTCGCACGCGCAGCGTACCTTTCACTGCCTTGCGCAAAGACTAGATTATAATAGGTATAAAAAATAATCGGCACCTCGCTAAACTCACGGATAGCGGTGACTAGATCCAAGACGCGCTGACTGTCACTGCCACTTTCCAAAGCACGTTGTGCCGCCAATTGATTAGTCAAGCCGTCTGCTAAAGGATCTGAAAACGGCACCCCCAGTTCCAAAACATCAACGCCAGACTCTAACACCGCACGGCAAGCAGCGACAGACCCGGCAAAATCAGGATCCCCGGCACACAGGTAGGCAACAAAGGCGGCGCGATTCTCTTCGCGCGCTCGAGCAAAGGCTTTTTCGATTCGATTCATGATGTATATTATCCAGCTGAGAAAATGGTAAAAGGTTCGAGAAGTCAGCAATGACAGTGAAGCCATAGCGATCACTGTCCAAACTTCATGCTTTCCCACGACGAAGCAAGACCTTTGCGGCCTCGACACCAGTCCTCATACAAAAAGCCAAAGCCCACGCTTTGCTCGAGCCTACCCTAGCCCGCCCTAGCCGCCCTAGCCCAACCTAGAAAATTTAGCTATTTCGAATCAAGGCTTTCTCAATCAATGGCAACATCTTACCATGACGAAAGAGCGTCACCTGCCCGGTACTGCCGGAAACCACGATACAGAGACAGTCCATCGCCTGCGTAATCGATGCCGCCGCAGCATGGCGACTGCCCAAACCGCTGTGCAACTCGTGCTTATAATCCGGAGCATGGATCAGCGAACCGGCTGAAATCAGTACGCCATCACCTCGAATAATAAACGCACCGTCAATCGAAGAGAGTTCTTTGACCGTCTCATCCATAAAAGGATTCAGAATATTACGGTCCTCATCCTTGTATCCATAGAACGGATTCAAAATTAATGGCTTGGTATACTGAGAAATTTGCTCCGCATTGCCCAAGGCAAAAAGACAGCCTACCGGATGCCCCTCACGTCCTTCCACAGCCAATTCAGTCGCGATCGCCAGCACCCGTTCAATGACCTCAGGCTTCACACTGGCGGGTAACATATCAGACTTACTCGCCAGCATCGTATCGAACTCACGCTCCACATCGACCACTGTAATACTGTCAAACTGATTACTTTGCGGTAGCCCTCCAATACAGCAAAGACGATCGGTACTCGAGAAAATGCCACGAGTGAGCCCGATCAATACCGCACTGCGAAGCTGGGAAAAACGATGGTTACTGTACGAACGGATCGGAATCACCGCATCAATTTCCTCCCGTTCCGTAGCAGCCTCCGAGGTGCCATGCGCAATCAACACCGTCTTAAAAGCCCGAAAGACCTGCCCCACTTCAACGCCCCCTCCAAAGGTATCTGCAAATACCAGCACGGAAGTACACTGGGCGCCTTTGGCGATCTTTGCCGCCTCGCGCAAAATAAGATTATTAAAACGGTTGTGACGGCGACGCGGCTTATCCTCTTCGCCCGCGAATACCTGCTTTAGTTCCTTGCGAAAGTCCGCAAGCTTTTCAGCAGCACGCAAACGCTCCATATGCCCATTATCTTGAAAGATACGTGCCAACGAAGCCAGGCTATACAGATAGCTACGCGCATGCTCAGATGCGAGCAGCAAGAAGATATAGCGTATTTCCTGATACTCAGCCTGCCCCTCGTAAGCCAGGCCATTGGGACAGCGCCCGACTGCGACCATGTACGGTCGCTTCATATTCACCCGTGCATGTGGCAGGCAGACACCATTGCCCAGATAAGTCGTCATTTGACGCTCTCGATCCAGCAAATCAGCCAGCAACCCCTTTTTAGTGAGTCCGCGCTCCTTACTCACATCACAGACTTCGAGCAGCTCCGACACAGCGCTTTCAAAATCCGTGCTTTCTAAGTCAATCACACGGGATTTAGCGATGTATCTATCAATGCGCATGCAGGCGTGGCGAAGTTTCCAGTTCAGTAATGATTAAGCGTTAAGCCACTATTAATACGGGAGATAGGAGAACTGGCAACTATCAACTGCATTTTTAAGTTTACTGATCCCACTCAAGCGCCCCCTTCTTGAGCTCATAGCAAAGGCCTAATACGAGCACGAAAAGGAAGAAGAAACCAGGCAGTAAAATGGGCAAATTAGCAGAAAGAAATTCTCGAAAGGTCAACACCCATGGGAAGAGGAATACGACTTCGATATCAAAAAGAATAAAGAGCATCGCCGTGACATAAAACTTGATCGCAAAAGGAGCATGGCCAGAGCCCTCAGCCAACATGCCACATTCATAAGGCGTATTTTTAATTGCAGTATCAGTGCCGCGCTGCCCAAAAATGTGCGACGCAACAAGTACAACCGTACCGATACTGGCTGCGATTAAGATTTGAACAAGAATCGGATAATAGTCCGCGATTTGCATAGTATTAAGAAAGAAGTCTGCTTTAGCCTAGAATTCAAGGCGTTTCTACATCGAATCGCAGAAAGTAGCGAACCAGGCGACTCACCATGGCGTCATACGCCGCAACCATGACTGCGGCTCCGGGATCTCAGCTGCAGGTGGAGCGGCCGGTTCAGGCGCAAGCTGCACACGCACTCCACTTGCTGGCAGGGGCACTGGCACGATACGGATTCGATCGCGATCCAGCTCGCCAAGTCCTAAACTCGCGGCAAAAGGTAACTGCTTGGGCATGGGCTCAATCTCCGGAAAACCTTCCAACAAACGCATCGCATTCATACGGTCATACAATAAACGATCCAATGCCACGGGATCACTACTCATCCACAAGCGGGGTTCCGAACGCGTGTAGATCGAATTAAAGTATGGACCTGCAATAAACTGATAACGCTCCAGGGAAACAAAATTGAGAACCAAACGCTCTTCCAACTCTGGAATTGCTGCAATTTCAGCCACCGCAGCCGATGCCGTCGCTTGGTTGATTAAAAAACGGCGACTATTACTAACATTCCAAAGGGTCGCATTGGCCAAAACCCCATCAACACCGAGCGCGGGATCATCCGCCCCCACGGCAAGATTGATCCAAAAATCGACTTCAAAAATCAAAGGTTTTGGCAAATAGCTCTTACGCCCCTGTGCGCCTGCAGCCAACTGCTGCGAACGACGTTCTGCTGCAATCAGCTGCGGTTCCTGCTGCAATGCCGGGGGTAAGGGACTATCATAGAACCACTCAGAATCATAATATTGCTCTGAATTTAAAGCGATCACCGGACAGCCTTCAAACTCTGCCGTCGCCTGACTCAGCGGAGGCATCACCCCCGCCTCGCGTAAGTCGTGCGCGGAATAGTCCACAATCAATATCGAGGCGCGCGGATAGCCACGTAGCTCCAAAGCCTCCACCACTGCGCGTATCAGCTGCAAGGGAGTGCTCAAGCCTGGACCCCCACGGGTATTAATCTTAAGCGCGACCTTTCCGCGCTCCCCGATATGCAGCCGTTGGGCCACTGCCGATTCATAGCTAGCAAGGAGACGCTCCACTTCAGTATAATAAAGGCTTCCGCTGGCGATTGGCGACTCCCAGACCAGCCCATGCGGGGCACGTGGAACCAAGGCAGCCGACGCCACACTAAAGAAACTACACCAACACGCTCCCATGATAAGAAACGACCATGCGACGACTCGCCGCCTATCCACTTGACAGCTATAAAGCTGAAACGAGAGTGGACGCTTCGTCGTTTTGTTGCTAAATGCACTCACAAACCGAACACAATTCCCCCACATGTTAAAAGCAAACTTCAAAAGCGTATTCTTCATCACACTGATCACGACCTTCATTTTACTGCTAGGTTGCAGCAGCCCTGAAGAAAAAAAAGCCGCACAAATTAAAGAAGCGCTCGCTCTTTCTGCGGCGGGTTCCAACTCCGAAGCCTTAAGTATCCTCGAAGGCCTCACCCAGACCTATCCCAACGATCTAGAAATCCTAAAGTCCATCGGACAGATCTACAGCGCGCAAGGCGACGCAAGCATGGCCGCCTTCTTCCTCGAACAAGCTTATTTACAGGCTCCAGCAGACACTGAGCTACTCTTTCAAACTTACCAAAGCCTAGAAGCAGCCGAGCAACCCGCCGCGCATCTGCTGGAAAAACTCGCAGCCCAAGCACCGGCCAGCATGACGCCCGAGCTCTGGATTCGCCTCGGCCAGAGCCGCCAAGCAGAAAATAAAGTAGAAGCTGCCTTGGACGCATACCTGAAAGGCGTCGACCCAGAGCAACAAAAGCCGGCACCACAAACGGCAGCAGCAATCGGCCAACTCTTTGTTCAAGTCGACAACTTGCCGCAGGCCGAATCCTGGTTACAAATTGCAGCCGATAATGACGATCCGAATGCACTCACTGCACTGTTCGGATTACTTGAAATCCAACTACGTCAAAAAAACTGGGCCCAAGCTGAGGCCACCATAGCGCGACTCGACAAACAATTTCCCGGCGCCGTGGAAGCCAGTCAATGGCAACAGGCACGCCAAGAACTCATCCGCTGGCGCAAAGCTCAAGACGAGATGCAGGCTAAACTCGCGCAAGTAGAGGCCGATAAAAAGGCTGCCGAAGCATTACGTGCCACTCAGGAAGCCCAATCTCAAGCCAACACTCAAACTCAACCACACACACCGGCACCGGCAAATGCCCAAGAAGCACAGGTCGCAGTTGACGATACAGTCGACACACAGAACCCGGTACCCACAGAAGGCAAGGCTCAGATCATAGCGGACCTAGAGGCCGCCGAAGCCATGGCCAACACCCCCGCCATAGAAAACGAAGCGGCCGAAGTCCTCCCCCCTGACATCACCTTAGTCCAGGACATAGCGAGCGAAGCCTCCACCGAGAACCGCAGCAAAGCAATCAGCTTTGACCCCAGCATCGCCATCGAACCCGCCGACCCAGCCTTCAGCTTCGAAGTCGATTACGACCAAGCCCCAAGCGCGCCGGAAACCAGTTATCGCATGGAAGCGAACACTCCCAACGAGCCTGTTCTCACTACGGAGAACACGCCCCCCATTGGCATCGACAACTTTTCCAATTTAAACCGCAGCGAAGTCACAGAACCGGTACGCTTCAGCGAGCGTCCCCGTAGCATCGAAGAACTGATGGCCGAAGCCGAAACAGCCACCTTCGACCGCGATTACAAAACTGCGATTCGCAAGTATTGGGCTGCCATCAGCATCGCTAATAACCGAGCTGACGTCTGGAACCTGCTCTCGCGCGCCTATCTAATAGATGGCCAACTCAAAAATGCCGAAACCACCGCCTTGGAAGCAGTACGATTAGAGCCGCGCGAAGTCGCCTATACGCTCGACTACCTGCGCGTCGCCCAACGTTCCAAGGAACCGACCGCTTTCCTGACAGAATTGGAAACCGCCTACGACCGCTTCCCCAACAGCCCCGAGATCACCCTCTCGCTCGCACGTGGGCACGAACGCATTTCCAAGGACCGCGCCACCGCTCACAACCTGTATCTACGCTTCATCGACATCGCCCCCAACCATCCCCTCATCCCCGAGGCACGGGCGGCAGTAGCACGACTGCGCTAACAAAGAGTCGATCTGAGCTTGCGCAGACCGACCTGAGCTCTAGGCGTATCTAGTCTGAGCATGCTCAAAGACGATTATTTACATTTCATCATCCACCTTCATTTTCTTTTCTCAACTTGCCACGCGTCAAACAAAGCTCAATCGAAACCATAAAACACCAAGTCAACTTGGTTGACGTGGTCGCACCCTATGCCCAGCTCAAAAAAGCCGGGCGCTCATGGAAGGGTCTGAGTCCATTCACTCAGGAAAAAACACCCTCTTTTTACGTACACCCCGACCGCGGCTTCTACAAGTGCTTCAGTACCGGCGAAGGTGGCGATTGCTTCACCTTCATCATGAAGCAAGAGAACCTCGAATTTATCGAGGCAGTGGAATTTCTCGCCAAAAAATTTAATATTTCCCTGGAGTACGAAGCCGGCGGGCCTTCACGTGAAGAAGTCTCGTTACGCAAGCAGATCTTCGAGCTACATGAACTCGTCACCACTTGGTTCCATCAGCAATTTCTGGAATCTCAGGAAGCTGGCCCGGTACGTGATTATTGGAAAAACAAACGTGGCTTCAGCCCCGAAACAGCTAAGGAAGTAAAAATCGGCTATGCTCCTGCGGCCCGCGAAGCCTTGGCGCTCTACTGTAAGGAGCGCAAGATCTCCACCGCAGCCATGCTACAGTCCGGCCTCTTCTTCGCCCGAGATGGCGAACGCAATCATGAGAACTTCAAATCACGTTTTCGTGGCCGTTTGATGATTCCCATACGCGATGTTCAAGGCCGCGTGGTGGCCTTCACTGCACGCCAACTACCGCAAACACCAGCAGACGATCCTGCCCGCGAAGCAAAATACGTCAACTCCCCCGAAACGTCGATCTTCCACAAAGGCCGCATCCTCTTTGGAATGGATCACGCCCGGACCCATTTAAAAGATGGAGACAGCTTCTTATTAGTAGAGGGACAACTCGACGCCATCCGCTGCTGGTCCGTCGGCCTACACACCGCAGTCGCCCCCCAAGGTACGGCGATCACCGACGATCAGATGCATCTACTCCGTCGCTACGAGCCCAACAGTATTGAATGTCTACTCGACGGAGACTCCGCTGGCCGCAAGGCTGCCCTACGCGCTCTTCCCCTGGCCTTCAAAGCTGGCCTCGAGTTTCGCTTCCTATTACTGCCAGAGAAAGCCGACCCTGATGATTTACTAAGGGAACAAGGTGCCGAAGCACTGGTCCCACTACGTGCAAGCTCCAAAAGCGGCATCGAACTCCTCATCGCCGAAAACCTCCCCAAGGACCGCCCGCCCAGCACACACGAGAAAACCACTGCCCTACGCGCCGTCTTCGAGCTGCTACATCACGTGCCTTCCGAGGTGGCCCGGGAAGACTACATTCAAATCGCAGCCCGGCTGGTAAATGTCGACCCAATGGCCGCGCTTCGAGACTTTCAAAAAGTACCAGCACCTCGTCCAGCCTACCAGCAACAAGAAAAAGCCCAGCCAGCATCTAAAGCCAAACGAGACCCGCTATTGACACAGGCCACTTGGGAGCTACTTTGGCTCGTTTTACATCATCCGGAATATGCCAATAAGCTTTCTGAAATTATTGATTACGAATGGATTAATACAGACTCCACCACAGGCCGCCTGCTCTCTCGACTGCTTGCTGAATTACGCGAGGGGATGATAGAGAGCGTTGAGCAAATTGAAAACATCATTGATACCGTCGAAGAACGACAACTCCTCGCAGACATACATTCCCGTGAACTCTTGGTTGAAGTGCCCTCCAAACAAATCGAGTTTTGCCTAGAACGCCTACGACGCAATTATGTAGAAGCCCAGATTAAACAATTGGAACAAAAGATCATCAATTCAGATCCCGAAACACAGATCCGCCTCATGCGTGAGCGCAAAGCACTCCTACGCAACGTTGCACTTCCACTCCAAGTAAAACTTTAAGACCGTATACTTCACGACCACTTCACGAAACTAATTATGCCAGCCGCGAAAAAGAAAACCGCCACCAAAGCTCCCGCTAAAAAAACCGACGCCTCCAAAGCATCGGTCAAAAAGAAGGTCGTCAGCAAAAAGACTGCGACAAGCAAGAAGGCCGTCGCCCCTCAAAAGGTCGTCATCGACGATGAAACCGACGACGCAACACTTGAAGCCGCTGCCAAGAAAGCCGTCAAGAAACGCAAGCTATCCCCCAAGGCACAGGAAAAACTCAATGAGCGTATCCGCAATCTGATCCGCCTATCGAAGGAACAAAGCTTCCTGACTTATAAGGACATCAATCAGGCACTGCCTGATTCCGTCAACAATCCAGACGAGATTGAAAATGTCATTTCCATCCTACAAAACCTTGAAGTCGAGATCCTCGACGACAATGAGGTCGAAGCCTTCAAAGCACGGCAGGAAGAGACAGAGGAAAAGGAAGTTCGCACTTCTCAAAATGACATTCTGGACGATCCCGTCCGCATGTATCTCAAGCAAATGGGTCAGGTGCCTTTGCTTACCCGTGAGGAAGAAGTTGCCATCTCCAAGCGTATCGAGAAGGCGGAGCTCAAGGCCCAAGACGCACTCTTTTCCACTGCACTGACATTGGAATTTCAAAACAACATCGTACAAAAGCTGCTAAATCGTGAAGAGCGCTTTGATCGCGTCGTTTTGGACAAGAAGATCGAGAGCCGCGAAGCCTACTTTAATAGCTTACCTAAACTACTCGAAGAAGCACACCGTCTCGGCGAGCGTATCTATGCCGCGTGGGACAGCCACATCAACGCAACTAATGAGTCCAACGCCAAGCGCGCCCGCACTCGTATGATTAAATACGAGGAAGAGTTGCGCAAGGTACTGCGTAAATACTGCCTGAAGCTCAAATGTTTCGAAGATTTCCTCAACGACCTCACCCCCGTCTATCGTGAGGTCTCGAACCTCTACGATGACCTCGCCGACGCCGAAATGGTGTCCGCCCGCCGCAAGACTAAGGTCGATGTTCAGGCCACAGAACAACGCCTGGAAGAAATCAAGACCGAGTTTAAAATGGATTCACGCGAATTCATGGATATTATTCGCGAGGTCCGCCTAGGCATGCGCGAAGCACACAAGGCCAAAACGGAAATGGTGGAAGCCAATCTGCGCCTGGTCATTTCTATCGCCAAAAAATACACCAATCGTGGCCTCTCCTTCCTCGATCTGATTCAAGAGGGCAACATGGGCTTGATGAAAGCGGTGGAAAAATTTGAATATCGCCGCGGCTATAAGTTCTCCACTTATGCAACTTGGTGGATTCGCCAAGCGATCACCCGCTCCATCGCTGACCAAGCACGGACAATTCGTATCCCGGTCCACATGATCGAGACCTTGAATAAGGTCATGCAAGTGCAGAAACAACTGCTACAAGAGCTCGGCCACGAACCCACAGCAGAAGAAGTTGCCGATGAAATGAACCTGCCGATCGAGCGCGTGCAATCCATCATGAAAATGGCGCAGCAACCGATCTCGCTACAGAGCCCGGTCGGCGATTCCGACGACACCAACTTTGGTGACTTCATCGAAGATAAAGGAGCAGAAAACCCCTACGATATGACAGCTTACAGCTTATTGCGCGAAAAGATCACCGACGTGCTCGACTCGCTCACCGAGCGCGAGCGCCGCGTGCTCTCTCTGCGTTTCGGCCTCGCCGATGGCTACTCCCGCACGCTGGAAGAAGTGGGCCGTCAGTTCAAAGTCACCCGGGAGCGTATCCGTCAAATCGAAGCTAAAGCACTGCGTAAGATGCGACACCCCACGCGTATCCGCCAGTTACACGGCTTCTTTGAGGGCGACATCAATCTCGAAAAACCAGGTATGGACAGCATCAAACGAGAAAACGCTAAACACAAATAATCGACTATGTGCTCCCAACATCGCCCCCTCTATTCACTTGTTGTCATCGCCCTCGCTCTGCTCAGTGGTTGCAGCAACCCTTCGGGTGTCCGCGTCACGGAGGGTGATCAACAAATCGGCTCTGCACGCACTGGCACAGTCATTGCGGTCAACACAGCCACCATCGTGCATGTCAATGAATTCGAACGACTGGCTACATTACGTAACGCACGTACACTAGAGGATAATACCTTCTTAGTCACACGCGATAGTGCGGGCAATCAAACCGCCACCCTAAAAACCCGCCCGCAGCGGGACGGTCTTCGCACTGCTGACATATTAGAAGGTCTCCCGCGCATTAATGATCGAGCACTTCCAGTCAGCCTCAGCGAAAGTGAGCGCCTGCGCAAAATTTATCGTGACCCCGTCGTCGACTAAGCTTAAGGCTTCTTAAGATCCTCCCTCCTAAGTTCCTCGATCTTAGGCAGTTTTCTATTCATTCACACCAGCCATTCAACATATTCAATGAATCCTTTCGCTTTTATCCAAAACATCAATGGTCCGGAGATTCTCCTGATCTTCCTCATCGTTCTGCTGTTATTTGGCGCCAAACGTCTCCCCGAACTCTTCAAGTCTTTTGGAAAATCGATTCGCGAGTTCAAGAAGGCGACATCAGAGATTGAAGAAGACATCCGCACTGCCATGGATGAAGAGCCTAGTAAACCTGAGGTGAAAGCGGCTCCGCGCCAAGTCGAATCCGCCAGCGCTGGCGAAGAAGCCGACAAGACAGAAAAAGTCGAGAAGGCATAAAAAATGTTTTCAGGCAGACTCTGACCGGCCTCTCTCTCTGACCGGCCTCTCTGCGATTAGGTATTAAACAAGCGATCACCAAAATCACCCAAGCCGGGCAAAATATAGCGCTGCGCATTCAGCTCACGATCAATTTTCCCCGCCACAATTGGTACATCGGGATGAGCTGCTTCGAAGGCGGCGATGCCTTCGGGGGCGGCAATGATACATACCATATTCACCCGTCTGGCACCATGCGCTTTAATTTGTTCGACGCATTGTGCTGCAGAGCCACCCGTCGCTAGCATAGGATCGAGCACGAACACCTGTGAACTGGCACTGAGATCGGGCATTTTTGCATAATAACAACTTGCTTCAGCAGTCGTCTCATCCCGTTCTAAACCAATGTAGCCCACGCTGGAACCGGGAATAATCCCCATCGCCGGATCAAGCATCCCTAGCCCCGCGCGTAAAATCGGCACAAACACTACACCAGCGCTAAGACGTGCCCCATCAGTCGTCTCCAAAGGTGTTTCCACCTGCACTGGATCGAGGCATAGCAGTTTAGCCGCCTCCACCATGATAACTTCTGTCATGCCCTTGCAACAGCGGCGAAATTCCGACGCTGTCGTCTGACGATCACGCAGAATCGTCAGATAATGTTGCACCAGTGGATGTGTGGATAGATCTGTGGTCATAATGTATTAAGCAAGTTGAACCCCAGCGGCCAACAAATCAGCAAATTGCACACGCACACGGTCCGCAGTCTCGGCAACTTCTTCATGTGACAATTCGGTTTCGGAAATACCGGCTGCGGCATTGGTGATACAGGAAATACCCAGCACACGCATGCCAAACTTACGTGCCACGATCGCTTCAGGCACTGTCGACATACCCACGGCGTCTGCACCCAGTGCCGCAAAGGCACGAATCTCAGCCGGTGTCTCAAAACTAGGTCCGGTGGTCGCTAAATAGACCCCTTCCTTCAGGTCCACTCTTTGCGCGAGCGCCCACTCACGTATTTTGGCACGCAGCGCACCATTATACACTTCGGTCATATCCGGGAAACGCACGCCTGCATCGCCCTGCCAACCAATCAAGGGATTGGTGCCTAAAAAGTTAATGTGATCGCTCAGTAGCATAAAATCGCCAGGAACGTAGTCACGATTGATGCCTCCCGCCGCATTGGTCACAAATAGTGTGTGCACGCCCATACGATGCATCAACCGAATGGGCAAGGTCAGCTCCGACATAGTATAGCCCTCGTAGAAATGAAACCGCCCCTGCATACAGAGCACCCGTTTACCTTCGAGCGTGCCAAAGACAAATTGCCCCGCATGTCCCGGTACGGTAGACACCGGAAACCCGGCGATCTCAGTATAAGGCAATCGACCGAGCACTTCAATACGATCATCTGCAAAGAAACCGAGGCCCGAGCCTAAAATCAAAGCGATTTCGGGTTGAAAATCAGTGAGTTCTTGAGGCAATTCGGGCAGTTTCATAATCAGTCGCAAACACAGATCTCCCCTCGCTAGTCTCTAAAACGGAAGCCTGTTTGCAGGGAGGCTGACAAAAAATCCCTCCAAGGCAACTTTTGTCTGTAGCCATGCAAAAGCAAAGCGAGGATAGAAGCCCTCGCTTTGCTAAGTAAGCTTTCACTGCATTACTGACGCAGTGCGCCAGCAGCCTGTTCCTCTAAAAACGACTGATAAGCCATCGCCACACCTTGCTCGATATCAATCTTGGGCGACCAACCAGTCTCTTTAATACAAGAAATATCCGTTAACTTCCGAGGCGTACCATCCGGTTTACTCGTATCAAAAGTAAGCTCGCCTTGGTAGCCCACCGTCTGCATCACCAGACGAGCGAGATCACCGATCGAAATATCTTCGCCACATCCTAAATTCACCCAATTCGGTGGATTCTCAAGTTGCAGCAAATGCAAGATACCTGCCGCAGCATCATCCGCATGTAGAAACTCACGCAATGGGGTGCCGGTGCCCCAAATCGCGACCTCGGGCGCAGCATTTTGCTTCGCTTCATGAAAACGACGAATCAGTGCCGGCAACACATGCGAATTTTGAGGATGATAATTATCCCCCGGCCCATACAGATTCGTCGGCATCGCAGAATGATAACAGACGCCGTATTGACGGCGATAGAACTCACACATTTTCAAACCTGCAATCTTAGCGATTGCATACGCTTCATTGGTAGGTTCTAGCGGCGCAGTTAAGAGCGACGCTTCACGTATCGGTTGTTCCGCAAGCTTGGGGTAGATACAGGTACTCCCGAGGAAGAGCAGGCGTTTTACACCAGCCTGATAGGCTGCATGAATCGTGTTTTGCGCGATCGACAAGTTCTCATACATGAACTCGGCTGGATAAGTATTATTTGCATGAATACCTCCGACACGTGCCGCCGCAATGACCGCAACAGTAGGTCGCTCTGCTTGAAAGAAAGCATGCACCGCCGACTGATCGAGTAAGTCCAGCTCACTGCGCGTGCGCGTGAGAATCGAGTCATAGCCCTCGGACTGCAGAGCACGCACGACGGCTCCTCCGACCATGCCACGATGCCCGGCCACATATATTGTATCCTGCTTATCCATTTGTTGCTTGCTTATAAGCCAGCTCCTGTTTTGCCAAAACTAAATCGGAATCGACCATAATCTTAACCAAGTCCTTAAACTTCACCTTGGGCTCCCAACCAAGTTGCTTCTTCGCCTTAGCCGGATCTCCGATCAATAGATCGACTTCTGTCGGACGTTCATAGCGCTTATCATAATCGACATATTTCTCCCAGTCCAAATCGAGCAAATTAAAGGTTTCGATCACGAAGTCTTTGACCGAATTGGTCTCATTAGTCGCCATAACATAATCGTCCCCCTCATCCTGCTGCAACATCAGCCACATCGCTTCGACATATTCCTTCGCATAACCCCAGTCACGCTGTGCATCGAGATTGCCAAGGTAGAGCTTATCCTGCAAACCGAGCTTGATACGAGTCGCCGCACGCGTGATCTTGCGAGTCACAAATGTTTCTCCACGCCGGGGAGACTCGTGATTAAATAAGATACCGTTCGTCGCATGCATGCCGTAAGACTCGCGGTAATTCACAGTTAACCAATAGGCATAAACCTTGGCACAGCCATAGGGCGAGCGCGGGTAAAAAGGCGTCTTCTCCGTCTGAGGCACATGCTGCACCATGCCAAACATCTCCGACGACGAAGCTTGGTAAAAGCGGCATTTGCCATCGAGTCCGACTTCGCGAATCGCTTCCAGCAAACGTAGCGTGCCCAAGCCAGTCACATCACCGGTGTATTCAGGTACGTCAAATGAAACCCGCACATGACTCTGTGCACCCAGGTGGTAAATCTCATCAGGCTGTATTTGATAAAGTAGCTTCATTAACATCACTCCGTCAGCCAAATCACCGTAGTGAAGAAATAACTTAGTGCCGTTGATGTGCGGATCGGTATAAAGATGATCGATGCGCTGCGTATTAAAAGTCGAGCAGCGACGAATGATGCCATGCACCTCGTAACCTTTCTCGAGCAGAAGTTCTGCAAGATATGATCCATCTTGCCCGGTGATACCTGTAATCAGTGCTTTTTTCATAATGACCTCACTATAATCATTTACCCCAACACTGTCTTTTCGTATTTACGTATTATTATTTATATATATGCGAAAAATAAGATGAAAACAAGGGAACAAACCGTAGCGATTGCATTTGACTTAAATTTTCGGCATGCGGCAGAAATATTTAGTGGTGCTTCCGATTATCTGGCCGAAATGCATTTGGATTGGCAGTTAATGCCGCTAAATTTTGGTTTCGAGACACGCCTAATGGAACTCGCGCGCTCTGGCCAACTGGCAGGCGCACTGGGCACCTTCGTCAGTGACGGCTGGGTGGAAGGGTTACGTCGAGCAGGCGTCCCCGCGATCAACATGTTCAACTTTTCCAAGATTGAAAGCTTACCAACAGTCGGCCCCGACGACTACGCAACCGGGCTGGCGGCAGCGACTCATTTACGCGTGCAGGGCGCCCAAAGCTATGCCTTCCTTGGGGCCGATGGGGTGTATTACACACGGCTACGTGAAGCAGGCTTTAAAGCAGGTCTGGCACTGGCGCTCCCCAATGCAACTGGCCACACCAATGCGCAGGAATGTATTCAACTTCGACCGGGTCCCACACTCGGCGACCAACTGGAACAACTGAAAGGGCGTGCGGAACTCATCGGTATTTTTTGCTCCAACGACCTCAGTGCCCGCGAACTCATCACGCTGGCACGCCAAAAAGACATCCATTGTGGCAAAGATATCTTAGTGCTCGGAGTCGACAACGACCCCTCGGAATCGATTTTTGCTGGCATCGGAATCAGTAGTTTCAAGCAACCGATTCGCGAGACGGGATATATGGCTGCGCGTGCGCTACATCAGACAATCCAACAAGAAAAACCTCCCAGTCACCTACAATTAACAACTCCCAGTCAACTCATACCTCGTGCCTCTTCACTCGCCTCCAACCGGGCACGCATCGCGCAATTGGCAGCCAACACCATTCGGGAAAATTTGGCCAATTCAGAATTGGACGCGGCCTCGCTAGCGCAACGTATCGGCGTCTCACGGCGCTCGCTCGAATTAGCCACTCAAGAGCAATTCAACACTAGCCCCTATCAGATGCTGAGCCAGGCCCGCTTGCAACTTGCACAACAGCTGCTACGCAGCACCCGGCTCCCCATCATGGAGGTGGGCATCCGTTGCGGCTACCCGGAAGCACACCATTTTTCGGCATGGTTTAAGCAACGCTGCCAAATCGCCCCCAAAGTATACCGCGAACACCATAGCCACTAACGCAGGCGGTCAGGCTTGAAGCACAAAAGCGCCAACTGAAATCCTGCTACAAAAATTAAAAAAACACCGTCTCATCCGGTTGCCGAATCTGTGTGCGAAACCAAGTGCCTTGCTTTTTCACCAAATGCAGCGTGTTTTGAACAATGCTAGACAGTAATTCCTCGCGCCGCATGTCACCTGCCAAAAAGGCAATCGTCTCACGATAACCAATCGCAGATGCGGCACTGGGATTCGCCTGCAAGCCCAGTTTCAATAAAGCCTCCACCTCTTCAATCAAGCCCTGCTGCAGCATCAAATCCGCGCGATGTGCAACACGCTGTTTCAAATTCTCCTTATCACGTCCGAGTAATATATAATGCTTACTACAATCGCCATAGGGCTCCGGACGCGCAGCGAATTCGGCCTGTAAAGTCAGCAAGTCCTTACCAGAGGCAATACAGCGCTCGAGCGCCCGCAAAACGCGGCGCGGATTCTTAATATCTAAATTACCAAATCCTGCCGGACTACGCTCTCGCAAATCCATGAGTAAACCTTCCAAGCCCTCAGCCTCGTAAAGTGTAGCAACAGCTGCACGCACCTCATCACTAACTTTCACAACATCAATCACCGGCGCAAAAAAACTCTTCAGATAAAAGCCACTGCCCCCGGTCACGACCACCGATTTCCCACGCCTAAAAATAGCCTCTACCGCAGCCTGCGCATCCCGCACATAAGCTACGATATCGTAAGGCTCATTAACTGGACACAGATCAATCAAATGATGCGGCACACGTGCAAGCTCAGCATGTGTCGGCTTGGCAGTTCCAATATCCATTCCACGATAGACCAGCGAAGCATCGCAAGAGACAATCTCCGCATCATGAGCTTGGGCATAGCCGAGTGCATACTCCGTCTTACCTACGGCTGTGGGTCCTGTGATGATGTGTAGTGATTGTTTCATTTGCGTAAATTGAGGTTCTCGACTTGTGTATAGGGCGCGATTTTCGGACACTTGCGCTTCTATCCAAACATGGCAATCACGTAGCGCAATCATCCGCCGCGATGCCCAATGCTTCTTTCGGAACCGTCCTCCAAACTCCTTTATAATGAAAATCTGCATCGTCACTGAAACTTATCCTCCGGAAGTCAACGGTGTCGCGATGACTTTACACCGTATTAGCGACGAACTACGCCAACAAGGTCATCGGGTCAGCATAGTACGTCCCCGCCAAAGCTCCGAAGCGCAAAATGCACAATACACGGATGAAACTATCGTCACCGGACTACCACTGCCTGGCTACGACGGCCTGCGCTTTGGACTCCCCTGCCGCCGCAAACTTCGTACGCTGTGGGCCGCCGAGCCACCTGACATTATCTATGCCGCTACCGAAGGGCCGCTAGGACAATCTTCCATAAAGGCAGCAGCGGATCTTAAGATCCCTATAGTCTCTGGCTTTCACACGAACTTTCACGAGTATATGAAGCACTATAAATTGCCCATCCTTGAAAAGATGGTCGAAGGCTTCCTACGCAAAACACACAATAAAACCCGTCGCACCTTCGCTCCTTCGCAAGATGTCATTCAACGTCTGCAAGACATGGGGATCGAAGGCACTCGCCTACTTGGACGCGGCGTCGACACCAAGCTCTTCAATCCCGACAAACGCGATCCCCAGCTACGCCAACGCTGGGGTGTGCGCGATGACGGTCTGGTAGCACTCTTTGTCAGCCGGCTCGCCGCGGAGAAAAACATTCCGCTGGCCGCCCAAGCGTTTGAACAAATAAAACGCGATCATCCCAACGTTGCCTGCGTCTTTGTCGGGGATGGCCCTGCCCGGGCAAAACTGGAAAAGGCGCACCCAGACTTTATTTTCGCCGGCATGCAAAAGGGGGAAGACCTCGCACGCCACTACGCCTCTGCCGATTTGTTTGTATTCCCCAGCGTCACCGAGACCTTTGGCAATGTCGTCACCGAAGCGATGGCCTCCGGCCTCGTCACTCTGGCTTATGATTATGCTGCACCTGGACGTTTCATCATCGATGCCCGCAACGGATTTCTAGCGCCCTTTAACGACAGTGCGGCCTTCCTGCAAGCGGCCATCCGCGCACTCAGCCAAAAAGCCAACTGGCCCAGTATTCGCAGCGCCGCTCGCAATACCGCGATCGGACTGGGTTGGGAGGGCATAGTGAAACAATTTGCTGCCGACCTCGAAACAGTCAGAAATGAATCCTGAGTCAGCACTCACACACTCCCCGTAACAGCTCACACAGCCACACACATTACTTTAAGCGAGCTTCGAAAACTCCAATATCTTCCGGAGTGTCGATACCGATCGTCGCCTGATCCGTGATACCAACATGGATACGATAACCGTGTTCCATTGCACGCAACTGCTCCAGTTTTTCAATTTGCTCCAAAAATCCTGGCTCCAGACTAGAAAATGCACTCAAGAAATCAGCCTTATAAGCATAGAGGCCCAAATGCCGGTAACAATGATTTTGCGCCAACCAACTCGCATCCACTTGCCCCGCCGTGTCTCTCGCAAAGGGCATCGGCGAGCGTGAAAAATACATGGCATACCCCGCGCGATCACAAACCACCTTCACCTGATTGGGATTGGCAAAGTCCTGTGGACGCTGAAACGGCACTGCCAGCGTCGCAATCGCAGCTTCACCTTCCAAACCTGCAGCCAGCGCCCGTATTTGCTCTCCAGTGACGAGCGGTTCATCACCTTGAACATTAATCACCGCCGCCGCCCCCACCGTAGCATTGGCCTCTGCCAAACGATCCGTGCCACTCGGGTGCTCCGGACGCGTGCGTACGGTATTAAAGCCGGCCTCATTCAAGCAGCGCTCCAGAGCATCGTCATCCACAGCAAAATAAAGCGGAAACTCGGGAGCCACAGACTGGATGCGTTCAGCCGTCCATAATATGATCGGTTTGCCCTGCACTTGATACAGCAACTTTTGAGGAAAACGCATCGAAGCGAGACGGGCGGGAACAATTATCGAGGGTGTCTTTGACATATGCTCAAGCATCATCATGAAAGTTCTGCAATGAACAAGGAAATCAGTGCCACCGATGCAGCAAATTTACGCGTACAAGACCCCACCGTGGTCTTGTTGGATGTTCGAGAGGACTCCGAACTGGAAATCTGCCGGATAGATGGCGCCTTACATATCCCGATGGGTGAGATTCCCAACCGCTACGAATCACTGCCGCGCAAGGTCCCACTCATCGTACTCTGCCATCACGGCATGCGCAGTATGAATGTAGTGCAATACCTCACTGCCAAAGGCTTTGAAAATACGATCAATCTCGCAGGTGGTATCCATGCCTGGGCCTGCGAAGTCGCCCCCGAAATGCGCCGTTACTAAGTTTAGATAAGACAATCACGACAAAGACAAAACTAACGACTAAAAGGACTGGATCTAACACAAAATGTACCTTAGTATCAATGAATGCGACATTTATGGCCCCTCTTTCTTTTAGCCTTTTGCTTTAGTTCGGAATCCACAGCGAAAGCCGAATTCCGTACATTCACGGACAGCACAGGTCGTGAAATGGAGGCAAAATTAAATCAAGTCAGCGGCGAGGACGTCTACATCGAACGTCGTGACGGACTTGCCACTAAAGTCGACATTACGCGCTTCAGCAAAGAAGATCAAATCTACATCCGGGACTGGGCCCGCACCGCGATGCTTCAGGACGGCGCCATTGAAGTACGTTTCACCACCGAGGTGGACAATAAAACTCGCTGGGCAAGTAATGGTGGTGGCATTATGCGCAAAACATGGAAGCAAAGCTACGGCATTGTACTCACCAACGACGCCTATATCGATATCAAAGATATCCGGATCGAATACCTGATTTTCAAATTTGAGGATGCACTGGCAGCAGAAAAACGTAGCGAAGGTGAAATTCGCTATCTCTTCGGGCAAACAAAGGTGCCCACATTGAAGGCAGGCCAAGAAGCCTCCGTAGAAACCGAGAAATTCCCGATGTTGGAAACTAAACTGGAATCAGGCTACTACTGGAAAAACGGTGGCAAAGAAACCAGCGAAGACGAGATGCGTGGCATCTGGATCAAAGTCTATGTGGGCGACATCTTGGCCACAGAAGTATCGAAGCCTGAAAATTTGATGCGTAAAGAACAGTGGCCTACTTCGAGGTCATGATATAAGCGCCATCCCAGTTGCTGGGATCTCCGCTCTCTAATAACTCGCGACAACGCGCCTGAAGTAACAGCGAGGGAGTCGTCGGGGCAAAGGCCTGGGATGGCTCGTGCTTTTGCGCCGCTTCAAATCCTGCCAACGCCGCCTCCCACTTTGCCGCAAAATACAGTTCGAGTGCAGCTTCATACGCGAGTTTACAAGGCTCGGTTGTTTCCCGCGACATCGACGGATCCCATAACTCATATACTTCAACAGGTTGCCGTCGCCCCTTAACCACAACACGATCTAACTTACGATAATTAAGTTCCGCACCTTCCTCAAGTGCAGAACTCAGGGTATGTTCTGTTGCCATCGTGTATACGCCATAGCATTTAGCACCACTCTCACAGCGTG
This sequence comes from Thalassobacterium sedimentorum, assembly GCF_031127905.1. Taxonomy (GTDB): domain Bacteria; phylum Verrucomicrobiota; class Verrucomicrobiia; order Opitutales; family Coraliomargaritaceae; genus Thalassobacterium; species Thalassobacterium sedimentorum. The sequence goes on from NZ_JARXIC010000004.1 coordinate 174,862, forward strand.
CCGCAAGATTCACCGAATCCCCCATCATAGTGTAATTAAAACGCATTTCACTTCCCATATTCCCGATCACAGCGGGCCCCGAATTCAAACCGATACGCGTGCGCATATTCAACACACTCTCCGGCCACTGCCCCGACTCCGCCCATTTCTTACGTAGACTCGCATGGCATAACTGCATATTGACTGCGGCGAGGCAGGCGCGTGAAGCATGATCTGAAACTGGGACTGGCATACCGAACATCGTGACAATCGCATCCCCAATATACTTATCCAATGTACCTGATCGCTCCTGGAATACGTTAGTCATCGCCCCCAGGTATTCATTCATCAATGACACCAATTGATCCGGACTCAATTCTTCGGAAAGTGAGGAAAAGCCTTCCACATCTGAAAAAAGCGCTGTGATTTGAGCCTCCACCCCACCCAGCTTGGGGTCTTGCTTCGATTCCACCATTTCATCCACCAACTTCGGAGCCACATAGGCACCAAAGAGCGTCTTGATACGTCGACGCTGCCATTCTTCAGAGCCGAGCTTACGCAGCACCACCACCACTGCAGCCGATAAGGCCGAACCGACCGGCGCAATCAAAGGCAAAATGCAATGAAACAAAGCAAAGGCCACGAATGTAACTGTCACATAAGTAATCATCAATAAGATCGCAAACATTCGCGAAGCTCCGCCACGCAATGCCAGTAATGAAATCATCATTGTGAGCAAACACACAATCGCCACCGAAGTACCCAAATCGGCACGCGTGACATAGGCCTGATCCTCAATGGTACGATACAGATTAGCATGTAGGCCGACCTTTGGCACCGGTTCACGGTTGAAGGGAGTGAGTGAAATATCTTTTAGTTGCGGATCAACGGGTCCCACAAAGACGACCTGACCGCGAAAGCGTTCAAACCACGCCTCCAATTCCGCCACCCGCGCCTGATCCCCTGCACTCGATGCATCCGCCAGTGCATCTGCCTGCCGTAACACCGCTTGCATACTGATTCGCTCATTTTCAATCGAACGGTTCCACCCCTCAAACCAATTCACCTCGATCGACTGCCGCTGCACCAATGGGATCTCACGAAACACCGCCCCCTCACGCATAATCGTGAGGCTGTCAGAACTGATTTGCACCGCATTCTCATCCAAGCCATATGCAGCCAAAAAGGTCTCTAAGCCTAAAGTAAACAAGGTCATCTCATGCTGCATCGGCAACTTGTCCGTAACAAAACCATCCAAATCGGTGAGCACCACGTAATCGTCCACCACATGAGCGTAAGGCTCATTCATAAAATGCTCTTTATGACGCATCGCACCATCTATCAAATGATAACTATAGCGCGGCCCACTCAGTTCAACAAAGCCTGGTACAAAATACGGCACCACCCCTTCACTCAGACTTTCATCTACATTGGCCAAACCAAGTCGACCGACTTCAAATTTAATGATCGGAAAAGTCGGTGCTTCTGGAAAAGGCGCGGTCTCTGCATCATAACGCCCCTCTCGCAATAAAGGCAGTAAGGCAAACTCATCCGTTGTCGCCGACTTCACCCCGGTGTAAGCCGCCGCCAACACGACTCGATCAGCATGCGTCTCCACCGCTTGCCCCAAAAATATATCTCCCTGACGGGCACGATTCATATCCAGTAGGGCACCCGCACCAAATTTTGAAAGTATGATATCCACACTCACCACCCGCGCGGCCCCCGGCCCCAATAATGCCTCCAACAAAACACCAAACTCACGTCGATCCCACGGACGGTCTCCCATATATGAGACTGTTTCCGCATCTAAATCCACATACACAATCGGGGCCTGCGATGACAGCTCACCACGCGCTAAATAACGCCAGCGCAGCGTCTCTTGCTCCACTCCATCCAGAAAGCCGGACAGCATAACTAACAACCAGATAAGCAGCGATAAGAGTATCAACCCCAAAGAAACCAGTAACTGCTTAAAATTATTCATCCAACCATTAAAAGCTTTCTGCTTGATAACTTGCAGGTGCCTTCACTTCACCACGGAAGGGAGTCACAGCCACAGGCTCATCTGCATATTCAATCACAATCGGCCGACGATTCGTCGCTCCCACAGTTGCAGCCGGCATGACAACAGACTGACGAGCCGACTGCTCCATCAGCTTAAAATGACTTTGATAATGTGACAACTGATTCGCCGCCGCTGCGTAACGCTCAGACATCGACATATAATTTTGCAATAATTCAATCGACTCACGTGTACGCTCACCGACTTCAATTGAAGGCATGTCGCGCGCACCCGCCCCGGCCAGACGCTGCCCCGCGCGCAAAGTATAGACCTGACCTTGTAAATCCGTGTAACGCACCCGCCCTTCACTACATGTAATGGTAAAATCGAAAATTTGACTGCGTGGATCAAAAGCTATTTGCATCTGCCAAAGCGCGCGTTGAACACTCAAACGTCCCAGCGGAGTCTCGACCAAACATTGTGAGGCCTCTAACAAGTGCCTGGTATCAATAATGAGGTTACCGGCTCTAAAATTTAAAATCATTCGGCTTCGACCAGGCTCAAGCTCACTGGCCTCCCATGCTGCGGGGTCCGGCATGATTTGCTCAAAACGCTCGATCGCAAAACTGCCATCACCTGCAAAAAAGAAAAAAGCTCGATTTGAACTACTAAAGTAAGCAGTCGCTCCATATTCCGCCTCGCAATTGATCAATCCTCCCATCGTCCTTGGAACTTGGCTGCTGCTGAAAGTCTTCGTAGCCAGTCCCAATTCCCGCAGCTCAACTGCTGTAGACACCTCATGCAGTGTGATTGCCCCCCTCACCCAGGTTTCAGCATTCAGTTGGGCAGTCAGCAAGAGCCCAGTGACGATCAGATATTTGAACCAGTATATCACTTCTATAAGATCAGTAGTTTTTGTTGTAATCGACGGGCTGCCACATTGTGCGGATTGATCTCTAAAGCAATCTGAACAGAGGCCAAGGCCTCATCCAGACGATCCTTCCCTCCACTCAAAAAAGCCGCATAATAATAGTGTGCGTTACTATTATTCGGTGCCAAGCTCAATGCATGCCGCAGCGCCTCTTCGGCCAACTCTAGATCACCATGAAACGAGTGCGCCACCCCAAGCTGTGCCCATGGCTTCCAATAGTCCGGACTCAGTTCAATCGCCCGCTGAGCACAGGACACTGCACGCGCACCCACTTGATCAAATTTAGCCGGGCTCTTGAAATACAACTGACAGATCGCTGCACTCAAACCGATCCAGGCATCACCATTAGTCTGATCCAAGACCAATGCATCCTCATAGCGTCTGATGACCTGATTTAACCAGGTGGAATCCCCCGACATATGCAGCCGCATGTCCACCACGTGCTCTAACTCCTCCAAAGCTCTCAACTCTAATGCCTGCGATTGCAGCTTATTAGAAGCGAGCACATAAAATGAGCCTCCGACACAACTCACAAGTAGCAGATAAGCGACTCGATGCACCCAATGCTCAGGCAATACCAAGCTTCTTTTAAAACTAGTTTTCAACAATATCGAAAACGCCAGCACACCATAAAAAATTAAGGCTGGCACATAACAGACAAAGGTACTCAGCATACTGAGCGCACAAGCAATCGATCCACACAGCCCCAGCGAGAGAAAGAAACGCTGCGGTGGCATAATCATCGCATCTGAATCACGCAGCTTCACTGCGAATGCCTCCCGTCGCCAAGCCCTCCATGCAATCACAAATACTATGCTGCAGGGGATCGCCCAACATAGGAACCCGACAACACCCAGTTGGCTTAAAAACAGCAGATAGTCGTTATGCGGCGTCAATGGTAGTTCCGCCAAAGCCACTCGTGGACTTTGTTCAAAAGACGAACGATAAGCCCCCGCGCCAACGCCGAAAATCGGATTCTCCTGAATCATGGCCCAAGCTTCCTGCCACAATACTAAGCGGACTCCTTCCCCCTGGTCAGAGAGTGCGTGTTGCAACCCCTTCTTAAACAAGGGATGCAGCACAACCATCGCCAGCAAAAACAACAGCGCCAGTAGAACACCTGAAAGCGAAAAAAGAATACGCCGTTTAACTCGACGAAAACAAAACCACGGGACCACACTTAATAAGACCACCCCGACTGCCACCGCCCAATAAGACTGGGTCAGCGCAATTCCCACGCAAACCATCAGCGCAATATAAAAACACAGTAAGCGTAATATCTTAGGCAAGCGGGTGACTGCAGCCGCCACCAACAACGATGGTAACAGCATCAACAAAAAGGCCGCAAAACTGTTTGGGTCCGCAAAAGAACCAGTTGCTCGCCCAAGAAATACCTCACTCAACGCCAAAGGATAACCAGTCAGGGCCCCGAGCATTTGCTCAGGTCGCTGAAAAAACTGATAAAATCCATTAAACACTGCCAAGGTAGCAGGCGACAAGCTCATGATAATCAACAACCAAAGGTGCGCACGCGTGCGTACATTATTAGCCAGGACCCACAGTAAAATAAAAGCCTCTAAAGCATACAATAGCTCAGTCCAGCCACGCCAAGGCACTGGAGACCACCAAAGCACGCTTGCGAGCATCCACAACAGACCGGGCACAAACCACAGTGGCACCTGACTTAAGCGCTTGGGCGACTCCTGATCCAGCGCAAGCCAGAGCCCATGCAAGCAGAGCAATAGTACAAACAATGGTAATAATACCAAATGTGTATCCGGACGCACCCCTCCCAGCGCCAGTGTCGTCAATGAAATGATCAGGCCCAGGCACAAAGTGACCATCCAGTCGACAAGGTTTCCCCAACTAACATGCCCAAAAAAGGCAATGTGACCGGATTTATCGATAATTGTAGCCATAAACAGGAGTGATCTTCGAGCGAGTCGTCAAGCAGCAGGCAATACAGTGAATCCAACAAGGTAAACTCATATTTTAGCCTAAGACTTGAACCTGAGCTGGAACTAGGTTTCAATACAAACACTCTCCATTCCATTCATGAAAAAGCTACTCCTCATCTCCGCAGCGATGATCCTCTTCGGCGGTCTCGCGCTCCGTGCGTATTTCACTCTGGTGCCACCGCCCGAACCGACGCTGCACGAACCGTTGGCACTCATTGTACCCGACGAACTGGAGGGCTGGGAGATCAAGGATTTAGACATGGCCGAGTCCCCGGAGTCCAGCGCACGCATTAGCGAATTTCTAAACTTTGATGATGCACTTTTCCGTGTATTTCAAAAAAACGACGTCTTTGTCGGACTCTACATCGCCTACTGGACTCCAGGCAAAGCTTCTTATCGCTGGGCAGGCGCCCATACTCCCGACACCTGCTGGGTAGTCAACGGCTGGACACGTGAAGAACGCGAATACTCCATCCCCTTTACCTATAATAAAATTCGCCTGGAGCCCGCCGAGTTTGGTGTGTATTCGAAAGATGGCTCTTCTCAGAATGTGTATTTCTGGCATTTGGTGGGCGGCGAACCTTTCAGCTACGACCAAACTGGAACCCCCAATATCCTAGGTGCTCTCCTGGACGTAAAGGAATATGGCCTCAATCTACGTGAAGAACAGTTTTTCATCCGCCTATCCAGCAACAAGAATCTTGATGAGCTCAAAAAAACTCCAGGCTTCAAAGCCATCATAGAAAGCTTGGTAGAGGTCGGACTCGAGGAGGAAGTATCCGCTGCTGCAGCCCCCCTGGCCAGTACGCAGCTTTAAAAGCTTCGGGCCGGATTGCCAAAGACCCTGGCACCTTCAGCCACATGGCGAATCACCACCGAGCCAGCACCGACGGTCGCACCTGAGCCCACCCGCTTGCCAGGGATCACGCGCACGCCTGAACCGAGAAAAGCTCCTTCGCCCACCCGGCTCCCCCCGGTCAAATCGCAATGCCCACTGATCGTCGTCCACGACTCGATCACAACATCATGCCCCGCCGTGGAGTGGCAATTCACCATCGCTAAATCCCCCACCTCGATATCGCAGGTCAAAGTCACTCCGGGGCAGATCACAACGCCCCGCCCCAATTTTACCCGTGGCCCCACTCGAGCACTCGGATGAATTAAGCTCACAAATTCCGCACCGGCTTTCAACATCGGCTCGCATAACTGACGCTTGAGCGCAACATTGCCGACCCCGCACACAAAGACAGAATGCTTGAAATCGGGTAAATCAGTAAATGAGTTCACCACCTGAGCATCGATCGCAAAGACATCCAAGGCAGTTGGCGCATCATCAATAAAACCGCGTAAACGATAGCGCTGGAGCAGCACCTGCTCATCGCTGAGCCAAGTATGTAACTCACGCCCGAAGCCACCTGCCCCTAAGATATATAAGTCCTTCATCATTCACTTCCATTCACTGAAACTAGCGCGCCTGCTTCGCACGCACTGTCTCATATAAATCCTCTAGCGTCGTCGCAGCGGCAAAATCGGTACCGGAGAGCAAGACCCCGCATTCCATCTCCACCGTATCGGTCACGGTTAACACCGCCAAGGAATCCCAGACTGCGAGTTGCTTAAAAGCAGTCGCAGCGGTGACCTCGTCCGCATCCAAATCGTCCAAAGCACTGGCAAAGATGCCCACAAATTCTTCTATTTTCATGATAAAGGTAAAAAGCGGAAGTGTAGCCCAGCTTACCAAGGGTAGTCAATTAATTCGCACACAGCCAGCTCCTCCACCTCAAGTAAAACACTGGCCCAGGATAGGCCCACTCCGAAACCTGACAGCAGCAAGTGCGTTGATTCACGGGCAGCGAGTGTGCCCGCCAACTCCCCACAGATCGCCGAGGGAATCGAGGCAGAGCTCTGATTGCCATAACGTTCCACTGTTTGCATCGGCACCTTCGACACATCCAGCTTCAGACGCTTGGCAATATTACTCAGCACATAACGATTGGCTTGATGAAACACAAAGTAATCAACGGCGTCGAACTCCACCTGCGCATAGGCCAACAACTCCCGGACCGACTGAGGCTCTTCGGTGATCGAAAAATTAAAAATCTCCGCGCCGTCCATGTAGAGGTGTTCCGGCGAGCGCAGATTACCAGCCGCATCCTCCGCGACCGTCTTAGTGTCCGCGCAAGAGGGTTGACGCGCGCCTCCCGCAGGCACGATTAATTTATCATACCCGGCACCATCACTCTGCAAACTAAAATAAGCAGGCGCGCCCCCATCCACTGATTCCAATAATGTCGCACTACCACCATCCCCAAAAAGTGGCGCCACTGCCCGATCCTTCGCATGCACGAGACGACTCATAGTATCTCCAGCTAACAATAGCACCCGCTGGCTGGCACCACTCGCGAGCAGGGAATGCGCCAACCAAAGCCCATAAACATAGCCCGAGCAACCCAAATTCACATCCAGCGCTGCACAGTTTTTAGACAGACCCAAGCGCCCATGCAGCACAGCTGCATTACAAGGCTGTATATAATCGGGTGTCTGCGTCACGCAGATCACAGTATCAATCACATCCAAGGGCAATGAAGCCTGCTCAATCAGATGGCGGGCCGCCTGCTCACAAAGATCTGCCGCGGTGGTCGATGCATCCACCACTCGACGCTTCGACAGCCCGATGGTCTTTTTTAATCGCGCGATCTGCTTGACGTTCCCGCCAAATAGCTCCAGTTCATCGTCGATCGATTTTTCATGCGGCGGCACACAGGTCACAATTCCTGCAATTTTCACATTATTAAGGCGGCACTTTGGCATATTCCTGCAGAATGGTCTGAGAAAAGCTCGAGTGAAAGCCCTATTTAAGCACATTTTTCTAAAGTAACAAAGTCGTTGCACATCACGAAAAGCTAGCCTTACATACCTTTTACTTTGAATTGAGCGTCTCCAAGTTATTGAAGACGTACAACCCACTACAAACCAACCAACGCTGTAAGAAAGGACATACCTTGGACATCAAACTCATAAAACAAGTCGTCGACCTCATGAAACGCTCGGACATTTCCGAATTCGAATACGAGGAAGATGGCCTCAAGCTACGCCTAAGCAGCAAAGGTGCCGACGCTCCACAAATCATTCACGCCGCACCTGTCGCTCAAACAGCTGCCCCTTTCCCAGCACCAGCGGCTGAAGCCGCAGCCACCAACACTGCAGCTGCCCCTGCAGCCGAAGAAAAAGGTATCGCGATCATTAAATCACCAATGGTCGGCACCTTCTATCGTGCCGCCTCTCCGGAAAGCCCTCCATTTGCTAACGTCGGCACTAAAGCCGGCCCCGACACCATCGTATGCATCATTGAAGCAATGAAAGTCATGAACGAAATCCAAGCGGAAATGAGCGGCGTCATCACTGAAGTGCTCGTTGAAAATGGTGAAGCGGTCGAATACGGCCAGCCTCTCTTTAAAATTAAAACAGCCTAATCCTACCGGATGATTAAAAAGGTACTCATCGCAAACCGCGGCGAAATTGCGCTTCGCATCGTCCGCGCCTGTAACGAACTGGGGATTAAGACGCTCGCCGTCTATTCCGAAGCGGACGAACAGTCGCTACACGTGCAGCTGGCCGACGAGGCGATCTGCATCGGCCCCGCCGCAAGCAATCTCAGCTATTTGAAAGCGGATCGCATCATCGCTGCAGCCGAAATCGCAGACGTGGACGCCATCCACCCCGGCTATGGATTCCTCGCGGAAAATGCTGATTTCGCTGAGCAATGCGCCCAGTGTAATATTAAATTCATCGGCCCCGGCAAGGAAGCGATTGTCAATTTTGGCGACAAAGCCAAGGCGCGCGACATGGCCATCAAAGCCAAAGTCCCCGTCATTCCCGGCAGTGACGGCACCGTCGACAACGAAAAAGATGCCCTGGAAGTGGCCAAAAAGATCGGCTATCCTGTCATTATTAAGGCAGTCGCCGGTGGTGGCGGTAAGGGGATGCGCACTGCACACAATGCAGTCGCTTTCGTGAAAGAATATAACAATGCCCGCAGCGAAGCTGAAAAGGCTTTTGGCAATGGCGCTGTTTACCTGGAACGCTTTCTGGAAGCACCTCGTCACATTGAAATCCAATTACTGGGCGACCAATATGGCAATGTCATCCACCTTGGTGAACGCGATTGCTCGGTACAACGACGCCACCAAAAGGTGATCGAAGAAGCTCCTTCTCCCTTCATCTCTGACGACATTCGTAAGAAAATGGGGCGCGACGCCGTTAAGCTGGCCAAGTCCGTCAACTACGAAGGTGCTGGCACAGTCGAGTTCCTTGTAGATGGCAAGGGCAACTACTTCTTTATCGAAATGAACACCCGAATCCAAGTGGAACACGGGGTCACTGAAGAAGTCACAGGTGTTGATCTGGTCAAAGAACAGCTGCTCATCGCCAGCGGCCAAAAGCTCAGCTACGAGCAAAAAGACATCAAGATCACCAAACACTGCATCGAATGCCGCGTGTGCGCGGAGGATCCTGCGCGTAACTTCGCCCCTTGCCCAGGCGAGATCTCCCTGTATTATTCCCCAGGTGGCCATGGCGTGCGCATCGACTCGCACTGCTACAGTGGCTACACCATCCCGCCCTACTACGACAGCATGATCGCTAAGGTGATGACCTTTGGCCGTACCCGCGAATTGGCACTCGACCGTATGGATCGTGCCTTGGGAGAATATCTCATCCGCGGTATTAAAACCAATATCCCGTTCTCACGTGCCATCATTCGCGACCCACACTTCCGTGCCGGTAAAGCCACCACGAAATACATCGAAGAATTCCTTCAGCGTGTGCCGAAGGATATTTACACTTAAGCCATACAATACATAATCACGCCTATTATGAGCAAGGAAACAGACAATATAAACGAATCAGTCATCCCTACTGTCTCCGAGGATTCAAACACTCTCGGTGACATTCGCATTAACCACAGCGTGGTCGCGAGCATCATTCGTCTCGCCGCTCTTGAAGTGGGTGGTGTCGTTGCCGTTGGGGGTGGTTTTGTCGATGGCATTGCCGAAATCTTCTCCAAAAAAGGAGACGAGCGCGGCGTCCGTGTCGAAGAGGACGAAGTGGGCGACTATCGCATCGAAATCCGTGTCATTCTCCGCTTCGGAGTGGAACTGGCGGCGGTTGCCACCGAAATCCAACAACGCATAGCAGAGCAAGTGGAAAAGATGACCAGCAAAAATGTAGCACGCATCAATGTCATCATCGACGGCGTTCGCACCGAGGACGAGAAAGAGGAGCAGGACGACTGGACCGACGAGCCGCACACAGACTAAACGTCCCCGGCCCCCAATTCCGCCCCGCCACATACACCTCGACTCAATAAGATCTCATGATCTCTACGACCCTCCGCGACGTCTACGAAGCAATCCAACAACTCCCCCAGCCGCAGTTTCTCTACATCAGTGTCGCTGCGCTGGCCTTGTTGCTGCTGTTAATGCTACTGATGCGTCGACAGCCTAAACATGTCGTCGCCTATACCACCGAGAACGGACGCGTCATGGTGAGTCGTCATGCGATCGTTGAGTTAGTACGCACCTCCTGCGAGCAATTACAAGACGTCTCCAAGCCGCAAGTTAAGATTCGAGTCAAAGGCCAGACCTCACATTTCGAAATTCGCATCAAGTTGCAGGGCACTGGTCGCCTACGTCAGATTGAACAGACCCTGCAGGCACACCTGAGACAGGCCTTGACGGAAAACCTGGGCATCGAGTCCCTGGGACGTATCAATGTTATCGCAGTAAGTTTTAAAAGTGGACGCATTGAATCCAACCTACCGGCGAAGTCCACCACAGCTGCGCTCGAAGCAACTGAGGCAGTATGTGATACCGACAGTTCCGCACACACCAAGGACTCAGCAGATTCAACTTCTAGCCCAGAAAATGCGCCCAAAGCATAAGCTTTAGTAACCCATACTGTCAGAATCGAAGCTGCCAGTAATTCATTACAGCACTGAGTCAACTGAGCCTCAAAATGCTTCGCCTACTTTTAGCCTGCACCCTCTTCACCCTATGTAACTGCGGCCCACAGCAGACCTCCCAAGAACTGGAAGGCTTTGCCGCCGCATTTCGCATCGCTAATCAGGCGGCTGACATCGAGCCGATGCTGGCACTGTATCAACTCGACGGCAGTACGGAACAAACCATCAGTTTACTCAAAAATGCCCTCAGCTATGAATTAGGGATGCCCATCAAACGCATCGAGTTCGAAGCACTCCATGGCAGCCCCGAAGAAACGATTTATTATAGCTATCAAGGTGTGCATTACGGGCCGACACTGACACCACAACTACGCATGCGCGTCCGCTACGACACTGACGATCACTTTGAAAGCCTCTTTAGCATCGGCCGCAATCAGCAGGGCGATTGGCGTATTGTGAGTAGTCAACCACTACAGCCGCAAGAGACACTTCAGAAATAAATAACACCAATTCTAAGCATGCATGATCTCGTAGACAGTGCGAAAGCTAGCCTCGAAACTAATACCACTTCTAAGTATATATGATCTATAAGCTTGGCCTTAGCGTAGCCTCAAAACTTTGTTTCGGGGAGGGATTTACATCGCCCCGGTTCCGAGAACCGAGGTTACATCGCCCCGGTTCCGAGAACCGAGGTTACAGAAGATATATTTATTAGGACCAAACTTTTGGCGAAGTGATATAAGGCCGCCCCAAAACGGAGCGGCCTTAAAATGAATCACAAGCAAGCACAGGACTCGCTGTGGGAACGAGTCGTGGTAGGCCAGTCAGCTACAGTGCCGCGAGCGCAGCGTTCAGCGTCGCGCTCGGACGCATGGCAGCCTGAGCCTGCTCAAGCACGGGACGATAATAGCCACCTATGTTCATAGCAACCCCTTGCACCGAATTCAACTCCTCGACAATCTTCGCCTCATTAGCCGCGAAAGCTGCAGCAAGCGGCGCAAAGCGTGCCTTCAAATCAGCATCCTGATCTTGGGTAGCCAGAGCTTCTGCCCAGTAAAACGCCAAGTAGAAATGACTACCACGATTATCCAGCTCACCTGCCTTACGCGAAGGTGACTTGTTTTCTGTCAAAAATTTGGCATTGGCAGTATCCAGCGTATCGGCAAGTATTTGAGCCTTCGCATTACCAAAAACAGTGGACAGGTGCTCTAACGATACGCCCAAAGCTAAAAATTCTCCGAGGGAATCCCAGCGTAAGTGATTCTCTTTCTCGAATTGCTGAACATGCTTAGGAGCCGAGCCACCTGCTCCGGTCTCAAAGAGACCGCCGCCATTCATCAGTGGGACGATGGATAGCATCTTGGCACTGGTGCCAAGCTCCAGAATTGGAAACAAATCAGTGAGATAGTCACGCAGCACATTACCGGTCACTGAAATAGTGTCTTCACCTGCTTTCGCACGCTCAAGCGTGACACGCGTGGCTTCGACAGGCTCGAGAATACGAATATCCAAGCCGTCGGTATCATGATCCTTCAGGTACGTATTGACCTTCGCGATCAATTGCGCGTCGTGCGCACGAGAGCGATCAAGCCAGAAGATCGCAGGAGCGCCAGTTGCACGAGCTCGATTCACCGCCAACTTCACCCAGTCTCGAATTGGCGCATCCTTCACTTGGCAGGCACGCCAAACATCGCCTTGGGCGACTGTATGCTCAAACAAAACCGTGCCAGCAGCATCCACCACCCGGACCGTACCATCGGCCGGGATTTCAAAAGTCTTATCGTGCGAACCATACTCCTCTGCCTTCTGAGCCATCAAACCGACATTGGGCACAGTGCCCATTGTCTTAGGATCAAATGCACCATGCTTCTTACAGAACTCGACAGTTTCTGCATAGACACCAGCATAGCAACGATCCGGGATAACGAAATTAGTGTCCTGTTGTTCGCCCGACTGATTCCACATTTGCCCGGAGCTACGAATTGCAGCCGGCATAGATGCGTCGATAATCACATCACTAGGCACATGCAGATTCGTGATTCCCTTGTCAGAATCCACCATCGCAATCGCTGGACGTGACTCATATACGGCATCCAAATCTGCCTCAATAGCTGCTTTTTGATCCGCAGGCAGTGTCGCGATCTTCGCGTAAAGATCGCCGAGCCCATTCTTCACATCCACTCCCAGCTCAGCAATCACATCGGCATACTTCTCGAAAACATCCTTGTAGAAGACTTCAACAGCGTGACCGAAAATGATAGGATCAGAGACCTTCATCATCGTTGCCTTCATGTGTAGTGAAAACAAAATGCCCGCCTCGCGGGAGGCCTCCACCTGCTCTGCCAAAAACGTACGGAGCGCTTGCACACTCATAAAGGTGCCATCCAACACTTCACCCGCTTGCAAGTCCAGGCCCTCTTTTAACACGGTAGTGCCACCATCTGCAGTCTGTAGTTCGATCTGAACTGTGGTCGCTTCCGCCAGGGTCACAGACTTCTCATTTCCATAGAAATCAGCTGCCGCCATACTCGAGACGGTGGACTTGGAGTCCGCACTCCATGCCCCCATGCGGTGCGGATTATTTTTAGCGTACTGCTTTACCGCAACCGCCGCACGGCGATCGGAGTTCCCTTCACGCAGTACTGGATTCACGGCACTGCCCTTGACGCGATCGTAAGCAGCTTTGATGGCTGCTTGCTCCTCAGTTTTAACCTCACTGGGATAATCTGGCAGCGCAAAGCCCTTGGCCTGCAGTTCTTTGATGCAAGCAATCAACTGCGGCATCGAAGCAGAGATATTTGGTAACTTGATAATGTTTGCCTCGGGGGTCTTGGCGAGCTCTCCCAACTCAGCAAGGTGGTCGGGCACTTGCTGATCTGCTGGCAAGAATTCTGACAGGCTCGCAAGCACGCGTCCCGCAAGTGATATATCACGCGTCTCAACAGCGACTCCCGCCGCAGCTGTATACGCCTCGATAATCGGCAATAACGAGTGCGTCGCCAATGCCGGCGCTTCGTCTGTGATAGTGTAGATGATTTTTGCTTTATCGCTCATAGTAGTAAAGGGTTGGATGAATAGGCTGGAAACTTAAGCCTTCAGTTGTGCGCAGAAAGTAGCCAGTCGTTTCAGGCCTTTTTCAATCACCTCATCGGAAGTCGCATAACTCAAACGAATATAGCCAGGAGCTCCGAAGCCCTCGCCCGGCACCACTGCGACTTTTTCGTCCTCCAAAATACGCGCCGCAAAATCCGCAGCACTTAGACCTAGTTTCTCGATATTAGGAAATAAATAAAAGGCTCCCTGTGCGCGTGCACATTCAATGCCTTCGATTCCGCGCAAGCCATCTAGCAGTGTCAGACGACGACGATCAAAAACTTCTAACATTCCGTTAACAGCTGCCATCGACTCATCCCAATTTTGCATTGCAGCCAATGCTCCATACTGCGCAAAAGTAGTCGCATTGGAACTGGTTTGACTCTGTAAACTCGCCACCGCCTTAGCCACCGCCGGCGGAGCCATCAAGGTACCAAGTCGCCACCCCGTCATTGAAAAGGTCTTACTGAAACCAGCGACGGTAATCACCGCATCAGCCGCTTCCTTAGAAAAGGAAGCCGGGCTGACATGCTTAACTCCATCATACAACAAGTGCTCGTAGATTTCATCAGACATGATGTAAATCCCCGCTTCCAGCGCCACCTCAGTCAACGCTTGCAACTCCTCCGGAGAATAAATGGCACCAGTTGGATTTGAGGGACTATTGATAATCAAGAGCCGTGTCTTGGGTGTGATCGCCGCTCGCAACTGCTCCGGGGTGATTTTAAAATTACTGTCTAAGCCGGCAAAAACAGTCTTCGGCACCCCGCCAGCCAACTTAACCATTTCTGGATAGCTCACCCAATAAGGTGCCGGAATCACCACCTCGTCCCCGGGGCTGATCACGGCAAGAATCGCCAAATAACAAGAATACTTACCTCCCGGACTCACCACACACTGCGCAGCGGTCACACCATCCACGCCTTGATTACGGTATTTTTCCGCCAAGGCCTCACGCAGAGCTGGAATCCCCGGCGCAGGCGCATATTTGGTCTTTCCCTCTCGAATCGCCTGTATGCAGGCCTCCTTGATAAACTCAGGCGTATCAAAATCTGGCTCGCCGGCACCAAAGCCGCAGACATCCTCGCCTGCTGCTTTCAGCTCTTTTGCCTTCGCATCGACCGCGAGTGTTGGAGAAGGAGCGATGTTACTCGCCCAAGTAGAGAGTTTTGCTTGCTGTGACATAGGTAGTAAAAATGAAAAACGCTCCTGCAGCCTCTGTTATAAACAGTGCCGCAGGAGCGCAGAATCAAAACTTCTGCTTGGGCAAAAGCAAGCCTAGCCTAAGATTCGTCGAAAAAGCGAAATTACTTTTTCGAGGCCTTACGCTTCACCGCTCGCTTTTTAACTGCCTTTTTAGCTACTTTCCCGGGGCTTGCTTTCTTAAGCGCGCGCTTGCTCGCCGCCTTCTTCGCGACTCTCTTCACAGCTTTTTTCTTCGCTGCGGTTTTCTTCACAGCCTTCTTTTTGACTGCTTTCTTTTTGACTGCCTTCTTCGTCGTGACCTTCTTCGCAGCAGTCTTTTTAGCCGCCTGCTTCACCGACTTGGCAGCAGTCTTCTTCACTGCCTTCTTCTTAACCGAAGTTTTCTTAGCTGCCGTTTTCTTCACCGCTTTCTTTTTAGCGGCAGTTTTTTTAGCGGCAGTTTTTTTAGCGGCTGTCTTTTTAGCGGCCTTCTTCTTTACCGCTGTTTTCTTCACCGCCTTCTTCTTAACGCTTGTTTTTTTCGCAGCCGTTTTCTTCACTGCCGTTTTCTTCACTGCTTTCTTTTTCGCAGCAGTCTTTTTAACCGCCTTCTTCACAGCTTTTTTCACTGTCTTTTTTGCGGCTTTCTTTTTAACAGCCTTTTTCTTGGCTGGAACCTTACGCACTGCCTTTTTGACAGCGACTTTTTTCTTTGTTGCTTTTTTCTTAGGCATAATGGGTTCAGGGTTAAAGCCCGGAAGCTGATCTGGTAGAGAATCTAATGCGGCTCGCAACAACTCGCCCACACTCACTTTCTTTTGCTTACTTATTTTAAGTAAGCGCTGACGCAACTCATCAGACAATCGCACCGAAACCTGGCGATGTAATGGATTGGTCAGCTTCAGTTGTGAAACGTCGATATGACTAACCGCATAACGAACAACCTCACTTAAGGAACGTGCTCCAGTTTTATGTTGAAGATCTTTCAACTTAACCAGCAGGTCTTGCTGAAGATCAAAAGTCAATGGGGTACTAGTTTTACTACTCATACTCAATGCCTTACGGCTACACGTAGGCTGTTTTCTATATAAGTTAAGTCAACATAAATTCTAATAGCATAATTAAGCATACACCAACGGCGCTCAATCATACAAAACAACGCTTGTAAAAACTACAAATCTTCCATTCGTAACGGACGCAACTCATCCACCGAACGTGTCGATTCGGGCGCGAATAAATAACGATCCAACGCAACGCCAACAGCTGCAGCCTTCACATCAAAAGTCGTGCGATCCTTAGAAGGATAATCGGTTAAAGTAATTCGTTTAACGATATACTGCTCTTGCACCTTTTGAAAGCTCTCGACAGCAAAGCGCGAAGTCGCCTCGCCATCCGCCCCGATCACTTCAATTCGCCACAGGGCATTATAGGTATCGTCCAGCCCAACTCTCACTCCAACGATCCCACGTTCGGCACTCGCCGAAGCCTCTGGCGGCTGCATTAAAAACTGCTGCGCCACCCGGGTCGCACCAACCAAAGTGGGTCCCTCATAAATAAAGTCATCCCAATACACAAAAGGCATCTGCAAATCAAAAGGCGAGTACAGCAAGCCAGGTAAAATAGGCTCAAACAAAGCGACGCCTTGCAACAATTCAAAAGCAGCTTGCTGCGAACGACGCATCCAAACCTGCGGATGCTCCCCGTTTTGTATGATCAATTCAACGACAGCTTCGGCATCCCCTTCCGCCGGCTGGACACTAAAACGTGTAATCGGGCCGACCTCATTCCATGTCCCCCACATCCGGCCTTGATAGCGTACCGTACGCGCACGCCGTGGCTTATGAGCCAGCTCAAAGTCAAAACAGAAATCGCCCTCCAAGCGCTGCTGTCGAAATGCCTCTAAACGCTGCGCACCTTCCTGCGCGTCAATACGATCCATTACACGCACGGACTGCTGATCGCGCGCCCCGCCCGCACGCTGCGCATTGACAGGCACACAGACACAAAAAAGGCCAGCTGCGGATAAACCGAAAACAGCTGACCTTTTAATAAAAGAAGAATTAAAAATTTTCTGAAGTCGCATTAATTCGTGGCGGGCTGCTCATCACTCACAGCGGCATCGACGGATTCGACAGCCTCCTCAACCTGAGCGTCCACTTGAGCAGCACCAGCTTCTACAGACTCGACAACTGTCGCCATGGTTCCTTCTACATCCACAGATTCTGCAGCTGCGGCAGCAGATTCCTCGGCGTCTTCAACTTGAGCAGTAACCGCGCCTTCAACCGTGTCCACCACCTCGGTCATCGTTTCCGCAACTGGCTTCGCCTCTTGAGCAGAAATTAATGTCGTCATATCCACATCCTCGATCACATCGGCAGCTTTAGCCTGATGCAGCAGATAAAGCCCCAAGGCCACGACAAAAAATGCAATAATCCCATAGACGGTGCCCTTGGTCAGAACATTATTCGTATCCGACCCGAACGCAGACTCTGCAGCACCACCACCAAGTGCGGCACCCATGCCGCCACTTTGACTAGTGCGCTGCATCAGCACGATTAAAATAACAAATGCCGAGATCAGCAAGAGAGCGAGAGTTAAAAGACTGATGAGTAATGTGCTCATAATGGTAAGCCGTTGATAATGAGAAAAGCAGGGTAAAATGCCTAGCCTGCTTCTGAGTTCAAGCGAAAAGGAAGAATTGAAGGCCGAACATCCAAGCTCCAATCAGATAAATAGTGAATCACTCACCGCTCAAGCCTGAAGCTGAGCCATTCGCAAGCGTTCCTCGAGTAGTTGCATATCACCTGGTATTTTGGATTGAAATTTAATTTTCTGGCCACTGCTGGGGTGCACGATACCAATCGTCGCCGCGTGCAAGGCCTGACGCTTAAAGCCATACGGTAGCTTAGCCCCCTTTTTGGCTACCGCTTTCTGCGTGCCTGGATGATAAATACGATCCCCGATCAAGGGCATCCCATTCGCCGCAGCCTGTATCCGAATCTGGTGCTTCAATCCTGTCTCCAGTCGAATGCGCAATTTACTCACATGATGACGCGCATAGGCCTCTTCAACCTTATAGTGCGTAATGGCCTCCGTCGCTCCATCCACAGGCTCATGCAACAACTCCTGATCATAGCCGCGCTCATCCAGCTTCAGATAATTCCGCCAAGATCCCTCAGCCTGCGGCGCATCACCATCGCCATAGGCAATGTACTCCCGCAGGAAATCATGACTACGCAACTGCCGAATCAAATGCCGACGCGCCACATCGTTTAAAGCGATACAGAGAATCCCGCTAGTATATTGATCCAGGCGATGCACAGGCAAGGGTTTGATCGCATCCGGCGAACCAAAAAAACTACGTCGCGTCGCTTCTCCACGTGAGTCATTTAAATAATTAGACAGCACTTCTAAAGCTGAAGTCTTCGCTTGATTCTCGGTAGGCACTGAAAGTAGTCCCGCCTCCTTATCCACAATCGCCAAATCGCTATCCAAGTAGACCAACACCAATTTAGGATGAATGCGCTTACGATGCCCCCAAGCTACAGCCGACTTCTCCGGCTTGCCCAAAGTCAGAGCTGGGCCTGGATCCGCCATACGCAGACCTGCCTTCGTAACCACCCGCCCCTCCAAGCAGAAGCGCCCCGAGGCAATCCATTCCTTAATCCGCTTGCGCGGGGAATCCGGACACAACTGAGCGGCCCAGTCCAAGAGTGTTTTTTCGCTTTGTTTCGAGTCTTCTGTCATTCACATATAGTGCGTCAAGTCTCGCCACCACAAGCAAGCTCATTCAATCACACCAGCCCACTCAACATGATTGGCGTTCTGATTTTTCAAGCACTAATTCACATGAACACACCCAGAACGAATTCAATGAGCTCTACGTGTATTCTGCTAAATCACGTCAAAGTCAGTCGCCTCAGCGATACCACGCCCCCCGGCTCAGAGAACCGAGGCTACTACCAATCGAAAAATAAAGGGAACCTCCAATTGCTCCCCCGGTTCAGAGAACCGAGGCTACACCAATCGAAAAATAAAGGGCCCTCCTACTGCTCCCCCGGTTCGAAGAACCGAGGCTACCCTATCGAGAAATGAAGGGAACGCCCAACTTCGAACCTTCGATGCTGAATGAGACCTACCCCAAAAATAAAAAAGGCCCTCCGTTTCCGGAGGGCCTTGAGATAGATTTTTTCTTTAACTTCTAATTTGGCTAGGCCCAATTAGAAAGAGAAGATAAGCTCAGTAGCGAAAAGAAGAGATTCGTAGTCGCGAGCGTTACCACCTGCATCGATTTCGCCATCAACATAGCTAAGCTCGTTCACGAGGAACAAGTTGTCTGTGAAAGCATAACCGTGAGCGATTGTGTACTTAAGCGCTGTGAACTCTTGGTCTGCACCAGAAGTTGAGTTCTCGTCGTTGATGTATGTAAGACGGCCAGTTACGGAAGCTTGATCGCTGTATGCGAAGTTAGCCATAAGAAGCGCTGTGAACACTTCTTCGTCTGGAGAACCGAATGCGAAAGCACCGCTTTCAGACTCACCGTAGTTCAACTCACCAGCAAACAACCATGCACCTGTTTCGAATGTTGTGTATGCATTGATAACATATGTGTCACCAAGGTCTGCTTCTTCGAACACACCACCAAGGAAGAAGGCCAAGCCATTGTCCATAGCGATCGAACCAGCAATTTCGAAAGCATAAGAGCTATCGCCATCACCACCCAAACGATCATTGTCGTCGTCGAAAGCCTCGTCTTGAAGCGAGATACCGAAGAATGTGGTGTCTGTTTCGTATGTGTATTTCACACCTTGAGCATACCCAGGAAGGATAGTCAGGTCCGAAGTGTCAGGACCGAAGAAGGAAGTACCCAAAGAGTGGATATCATAAGCGAAAGAGTACTGATAAAGACCAGTTGGCTCAAATGCTTCGAAACCAAGCATGGATGCATAACGACCCGCTGTGATTGCACCACCGTTATCGAAGTGGTAAGTAACGAAAGCCTGCTCGACAGCTGTTGTGTCGCCAGGAAGGTCTTCATACTGAAGGTCGATTTGAGCAGTTACTGGATCGAAATCGAACAACCAGCTAATTTCAACCTGATCGATTGCGAAGCTGTTTTCAGATTCGTCGCGGTTGCCGCTGTTGTTTTCAACTTCCATGTCCGTTTGTGAATAGGACATATCAACGAAGCCTTCGAAAGAAAGGAAATCGTTTACAACGATCTCCGCAGTCGAAAAGCTAGAAGCTGCAATAAATGCAGATGCGATAGCAATTTTGTTTTTCATGTTATGTAGTTTGTTTGTGTTTTTTGTTTGTCTAACCTCCGTGCAAAGCACTTCAGTCAAATTCTAATTAGCAACGGATCTACTAGATGTAAACCCTGCTTTATAATTACGTAAATTATTAGTCAAGCCTAAGCAGAGCCTAAGCAGAGCCTAAGCAGAGCCTAAGGAAGTCGACGTTGGCTGGTTGGTTCGCTGGCTGCCGCAGGCAGATCAACCTGACTAAAATCTGGTTTTTGGACAGAGATTACCTTGCCCTTCTTAAAAGAAACCTTGCCGCGCATGCCTGAAGAGCGGTCGCGAATACTGGTTTCATACCAATAAACCTTATCAACCCGTGGCTTCATCGAATCCACAGAACGTGGGGGATAACCGAGCAGTTCAACCACCTTTGCTTCCGTCACACCGGGGCGAACCCCCTCCCATTGCTCTTCTTGTGTCCAACGCAAATTACGCCATGCGCTACCAGCCAGAATATCAAAAGTGGCCTGATTACCCAAAATCGATGCGTTATTGCCACCACTAGCTGCAGCACTGGACGCCAAGACCTTAACCTCCTTAGTCTCCTGTTCTGTCTCAGCCAAACGTTGCTCAAGTTGAAGCAAACGCTGCTCCAAGCGCGCAATCCGATCTGCTTCAGCATCCGCAAAAGTTAATTGAAAAGGCATAGCTACAGCGACTGCAGACGCCGCAAGCACAGAAACATTAAATAAACTAATACGCATATTTGGCTCACTTTAGTGGTTAGTACCGGATCTAACGCAAGAAAAAAAACAGTTTCTGGCAGCAAGTTCCCCCCGGCGAGAATCCATTGACCACAGACATATTTGCAGATATGCCGATGCGATGATGAAACACAGCCACTTTTTAATCGTAATCGGGGGATTTTTTGGCCTATCGGCAGTCATGCTAGGAGCCTTCGGAGCCCATGCCCTGCAACCAACACTCGAATCCCGCGGCACCACTGCTGTATGGAAAACTGCAGTCGACTATCAAATGTGGCATGCGCTCGCATTGCTACTGACAGCCCATTATAAGTCATACAATCGGGCCGTCCTAAGCGCGCTCTGGTGCTTCAGCCTAGGCGTGCTATTATTCTCAGGTTCCCTCTATTGGCTCGCGCTAGGTGGGCCACGCTGGCTAGGCCCCATCACTCCTTTGGGCGGGCTGCTATTCATCGCAGGCTGGGCCTCACTCATCTACGCGGCCTTAAAAATGAAACATGAATCAGTTTCGCGGTAGCGATGTGTAAAAGTCATGCAAAACCCTGAAAACTCATTTGCCCCATAGAGTTTCACATGCACAGTGCTAGACCTATGTCTAACACACTCGATGCTCTCAAAAAACTCACTACCGTCGTCGCCGATACTGGCGATTTCGAAACGCTGGCAGCCTATGCACCGCAGGACGCCACCACCAATCCGTCTCTAATCTTAAAAGCACTGCAAAAGGCAGAATATGCCAGCGTACTCGATGCTGCCATCCAATCGACAGCTAAATCCACAGCCGCAGGCGAAGAACGGATCGATCAAGTCATTGACCATCTACTAGTGGGCTTTGGTCTGAAAATCCTCGAAATCGTGCCAGGCCGCGTCTCGACCGAGGTTGACGCTCGTCTATCCTTCGACACCGAAGCCACCATCAGCAAGGCACGCGAACTCATTGCCCTATATGAAGCAGCAGGCATCTCGCGTGAACGCGTGCTCATCAAAATCGCCTCGACATGGGAGGGTATCCGCGCTGCGGAAATCCTACAGCAAGAAGGCATACGTTGTAATATGACCCTACTATTTTCGCTGGCCCAAGCAGTAGCTTGCGCGGAAGCCAAGGCACAACTCATCTCTCCCTTCGTCGGTCGCATCCTCGACTGGTTTAAAGCCAACACCGACACCAGTTACGATGCTTCAAACGACCCCGGCGTGCTCAGTGTCAAAGAGATCTACACCTACTATAAGAAATTCGATTACGAAACCGAAGTCATGGGCGCCAGCTTCCGCAATAGCGGCGAGATTCTGGAACTCGCCGGTTGCGACCTCTTAACGATCAGCCCCAACCTGCTGGAAGAGCTACAGGGCATGGACCAAACAGTCGAACGCAAACTCGACCCCGAACAAGCGAAAAATGCCGACATCGAGCGCCTCGACGTCTCCGAAAAATCCTTCCGTTGGCTAATGAACGAAGACGCCATGGCCACCGAGAAACTCGCCCAAGGCATTCGAGTCTTTGGACAAGACATGCTCAAGGTTCGCGAAATCGTCGCCAGCAAGCTATAACACAGCCCTCAAAGGAATCAAAACGTAGGCGCCTCTGCTGAGGCCCGCGCCCGATTGGCTAGGTGCAGCGTAAAATGGCAGGCATTAGCCTCGATCATTAAGCACGCTCCGGCGACAGTTTTGGCACACTCGCCGCCCCACTGACACAACGACATCAGTAGGGATGGCTCGCCGAGCCGTCCGCTCGCCGACGCATATCGAAGCACGTATTCAACCAAGCGGCAAGCGGCCCCTCAAAAACATACCTGCCCCCAACCCCAGCGGGTCGCGACAAAGATTTCACCTGCTAATTTTCCTAATTTAAGACGGATGGTTGCCATTCGTGTTTGGTATGGCATCACTACCGCCATGCCTTATGAACACACCTCAACGCGCCGAATTGAATTTTCGGAAACCGATATGGCTGGGTTGGTCCACTTCTCCAATTTCTTTAAATACATGGAGACGGCTGAACGCGATTTCTTCGAAGCTGCAGGCCTGGATCTCATCCGCACCCAACCAGGCGAAATGGTAGGCTGGCCACGTGCACGTGCTGAATGCAAATTTTCTGCTCCGATCCGATTCGGCGACACCATCGACATCCATCTAGCCGTAAAAGCTGTAAAAGATCGCGCAATTGAATATCAATTCCGCATTTTCCGACGTAACCCGGATGGCAGCCGAACTCAAGCCGGCAAGGGGCAGATGACCACCATCTTAGCTCAGCTCTGTGAGGACGGATCCTTAAAATCAATTCGCTTGCCTGCAGACCTCCGCACTCGCATCACCGAAGCACCCGCCGAGATTCTCACACGACCGACAGGCGTCTAGCGCAGCGGCCTCAATCAGGCAATATTCAGGCAATATTCAGGCAAGACTCAGGCAATACCACCATTCATGAAACCACACGCACTCATCACCAACGACGACGGCATCCAATCTGCCTTCCTACATCGCCTCGTCGAGGCGCTACTCCCCAATTTCCGAATTTCAGTAGCCGCGCCCGCCTTCGAACAGAGCTGGACTGGGCGCTGCATGACACGCCACGGAGAGGTCGAAGTCATCCATTGCCCGGCCCAATTCCCGGAGACTGTGAACGCCTGGGCCATCAGCGGCACCCCCTCCGATTGCGTCAATATCGCACTCGGCAATCTGCTT
This sequence comes from Thalassobacterium sedimentorum, assembly GCF_031127905.1. Taxonomy (GTDB): domain Bacteria; phylum Verrucomicrobiota; class Verrucomicrobiia; order Opitutales; family Coraliomargaritaceae; genus Thalassobacterium; species Thalassobacterium sedimentorum. The sequence continues at coordinate 198,667 of NZ_JARXIC010000004.1, forward strand.
ACAGAAAAACCAGACATCGTGCTCTCCGGTATCAATATTGGATACAACACCACTGAGACACTGATTCTCAGCTCCGGCACCGTCGCCGGCGCGATCGAAGGCGTACTCTGGGATCTACCGGCAATGGCTTTCAGCAAATGCGTGCCCAATCACCTATTTGACTCCATACGCGATGCCAAAGGCCAAGCGAGTGAGGAATTTAATACCTCCTTGAAAACCGCAGCCACACAGGCAGCGCGAATGGCACAGCAAGTCCTCCAGACACAGGAGACCCACATTGGCAGTGTTATCAATGTCAACTTCCCAGCGATCACCAAGCACGATACACCAATCGTCGACACCTTTCCGGCTAAGCTACAACTCGGCAGTCTCTTCACGGAAACCAGTCCAGGTAAATACAATTTCTGCTATTCAGACGGACAAGTAATCGATCCACACCCCCAGTCTGACCGCGCAGTATTGGACAGCGGACGTATTAGTCGCAGCCTATTAAATTTCTCACGAATCGGCCAGCCTCACGAATAATTCTTGCCTGTTGTGACTGTCAAAAATAGGCACTAGATATGATTTCATTCTCCGCGCAGAGATGCACACCCTTTTTCCGATCAATGACCGCACTATTCTACGGGCTGTTGATCTCCAGTCTACTCAGCCTCACTGCGCTCGCGCAAAGTGAGGCGGAGCTATTTAGCGGCACTTGGCAAATTGACACACCCGAGCAAGGTGCACTGGTCATAATCGTTAAAAGCCAAAACCGCGCCTCCTATTTCTGGGGCGACAACAGCGACCGCACCGTCTACCAAGGCACTTGGACCAGCCAAGATCAGGTGGCCACCCTAACTTGGCCAGATGGGAGTCAACATCGTATCGAACGCGCCAAACTCGGATTTGCCATTACTCACACAAATCCACAAGGCGAGGAATCGTATTCAGTCAAGGCTCAGCAGGTGCCAGCCGAGATTCTCGGCCAGTGGGCCAAGCCTCCCACGAACGAAAACGAAGCAATTTCCGATCGCGACAAGGCGAAGGGCTTCTTCGGCACCTGGAAGATCGATGGCGACGATGCCAGCCCGGACTATATTTTTGTGCTTTCCGACCGTTCAGCCGCCAGCACCGAAGGCGGCGCCGATGGCCTGCGCGGCTCCTGGGCCAAGCAAGGCAGCGAACTTCACATTGCATGGGACAGCGGCCACTACTCAATCCTACGCCCCAATAAGCGTGAATTTGCTTACAAACTCATCGAGCCGGGCCAAATCATCGAAGACGATACCACTGAACTGCGCCCCGCTGCTCGCTCCAACGAATCCAATGTGCCCAGCACATGGCTTGAAAACTATCGAGAAGAGCGCAAAGTTCACACGGGTGGCATCGCATTTTCCAGCCGTAAAAATGCACGCGCCTTTTATCGTGGCGACTGGATTGTAAAACAAACCGCCGAACGCTTTGAACGCGTCGAAATCGCCCGCTTTGGTGGACTGCGCACATCCAGCGACCCGAACCTGGAGGGCGATTGGAGAATGCAAGGACAAGACATCTTTATGCGCTGGGACAACGGCACACGCAAAATCCTCAGCCCCATCGGACGCGGATTCGTACTCTATGAATATAAGCCAGGGCGCCCACTGGATGGCGTCCCCACCCGCATACGCGCTGCCGCACCTGCAGACAGCGCCAAACTCGTCACTCACTTAGCCGGGCGTGCCGATGTCGCCCAGCAAATGATCAGTCTCGCAGAGGCCGCTGGCATTGACCCAGTGCAACAACAAAGCGCAGGTTGGGGCCGCACCTTTGCACGCTGGGTATGGCCTTTCGGCGAAGACGAAGCAGCCGTCTCCCCCGATGCGATGCTACAAGAGGAATATGAAGCAAGCAACGAAGGCGATCCATGGTGGTGGCCCTTTTGGAGCGAAAAATCGACTGCCACAGCTGCTCGCGAATCAGGCACTCAAAATTCCGACGAAGCAGCTCTAGACGCCGCTGAGAATACTGACAGCGCCCCCCAGCAAGTAGCGTCTGAAACTGCGCCCGAAGCGATCACCGAAGCACAATCAAACGAAACCAGCGACGACGCACCTAAAACCAAGTCTCGCAGCGCCCGTGAATGGGTTTGGCCTTTCTAACCGGCTCACCGGCTCCTTTCCACAACTCCACACTTTCAATCATTACAAAATGACCACTGCACCATCGAATCCCGCCCTCAACGCCAACCCGATCGACGTCATCGATCCTGAAATTGCCGCCGCCATCGCCGCCGAGCGCCAGCGCCAAGAGAGCCACATCGAGCTCATTGCATCGGAAAATTTCACCTACCCTTCCGTCATGGAAGCTCAGGGCAGCGTCCTCACCAACAAATACGCCGAGGGCTACCCTGGTAAACGTTGGTATGGAGGCTGCGAACATGTTGATGTCGTTGAACGCCTCGCGATCGAACGTGCCAAAGAACTCTTCGGTGCCGACCACGCCAACGTGCAGCCCCATTCCGGCTCTCAGGCAAACTTTGCGGTCTACACCTCAGTGCTACAACCCGGCGATAAAGTGCTCGGAATGAACCTCGCACACGGCGGACACCTCACCCATGGCAATCCAGTCAATTTTTCCGGTAAACTCTACGAATTTGTCCAATACGGCGTGCGTGAAGACACCGGATTGATCGACTACGACGAACTCGCAGCGGTTGCAGAAAAGGAAAAGCCCAAGATGATCACCGTTGGTGCATCTGCCTACTCACGTATCATCGATTTCGAACGCATGGGTGAAATCGCCCGCTCCGTCGGCGCCTATCTCTTTGCTGATATCGCACACATCGCGGGCTTGGTTGCCGCAGGCGCCCACCCCTCACCGGTGCCCCATGCCGATTTTGTAACCACCACGACTCACAAAACACTGCGTGGCCCACGTGGTGGCCTCATTCTCTGCAAGGCAGAGCACGCCAAAGCCATCGACTCAGCCATGTTCCCAGGCGGTCAAGGGGGCCCGCTCATGCACGTCATCGCTGCCAAGGCGATTTGCTTCGGCGAAGCCCTCAAGCCCAGCTTCAAAGAATACGCGGCACAGATCATCAAAAACTCGCAGGCACTCGCTGCGGCCATGGTCAAGCGCGGCTACAAACTCATCTCGGACGGCTCTGACAATCACTTATTCCTGGTAGACCTTCGCAAAAACCTTCCCGATCTCACTGCCAAGGTGGCGCAAGAGACACTCGATCGCGCCCATATCACCTGCAACAAAAACACCGTGCCTTTCGAGACACGTTCCCCCTTCAAAGCCTCCGGCATCCGTCTCGGCACTCCAGCCGTAACCAGCCGTGGTTTTGTCGAAGCAGACATGGACACCATCGCCGACTGCATTGACACCGTACTCAAAGCGATCGACACCGACGGCCTCGACGAGGCCCTCACCAGTGTCAAAGCACGCGTCGCCGAACTCACCGCCAAATATCCGCTGCCTTACTAAGCATCTTTGAATGCCCATATCCAACGAACCGCCAAGCGCCCCTCAATAAACAAACGGCGGTTTTGGCAAAACCGCCCTACCCACTCACTGCACACCGGTAGGGACAGCTCGCCGAGCTGTCCGTTCGCCAGCGCATACCGAAT
>NZ_JARXIC010000050.1 GCF_031127905.1 Thalassobacterium sedimentorum
AATACTTCGTCTGCGACAACGATCCGCTGTTCACGAATGAATTTTGCGAGACTTTGGAAACTTCAGGAGTGAAGGTCATCAAGACCCGCGTCGCGGGACCTGAGCAGAACGGCTATGCTGAGCGCTTCGTGAAAAGCCTGAAAGAGGAGTGCCTTGACCGGATGATATTCTTCGGCGAGCGCTCGCTGAGGAAGGCGATCAATGAGTATGTTGAGCACTATCATCACGAGCGTAACCACCGAGGTTTGGATAATATGATACCGTTTCCGTATGCCTCTGAAACAAAGGGCAGAAGCGGTTCAGTTGTAAAATTTGAACGGCTTGGAGGGCTGTTAAACTATTATCATCGAGAAAACGGAGAGGAGGGACGACTGGCCGGATAGCAGAATCATCAGAACCCGTGATCGAAATGATCGAAATAATGCAAGGAAATCGACCCGAGTCGGAGCCGCCTGAGGCGTGTTGATGGAGTGATTTCGATCAGTTCGACTTTCTACAAGTGATTGGCCAGCCAGGCTGAGAGATTGCGCTCATATGCCAGATGATACAGGTAGGCTTGTAACTCATCACGCGAAAGCTCCGAGGTAGCTCGCATGTAATAACGCGCCAGATCATACATCCAGTCGACGTAGCTCTTGATGGTGCGCTTCGAATAACGGCGCAGCTTTAATGCACGCACATAGCGTGCCCGACTATTGGTATTTTTTTTGTGTAGACATAGGTTGTCAGAATAACCCAATGCCTAGCGATTGACAACTGTTGAATCGATCCCCCCGCGCGGTAGCGCGGCTTAGTTCACGCAGCCAGAATTCTTCGAGCCTAAGAAACGGACGCTTGCAGTGCGTCTTGCTGGAAATTGGACTGTGGATCTTCTGTCGGGAATGGATAGAGTGCGTTTTGCTTGATGACATTAGAATACCAGTAGGCGCTGAACTTCGGCGTGCGCTTCAATGTTGTATAGTCCATGTGTATAATGCCAATACGGAGACCGAAGCCTTCGCCCCATTCGAAGTTTCCGAACTTTGTGCGCTTGAATAAATAAGAGCAGATGCTTTACGTGGTGGCATTTGTCTCGCGAGATGGGAGGCTTGGGATTTTTATAGCGCACCTCGACGCGCTTCGAGTTTAGTACGGATTTCGGCCATACGGTTGCGACTTAGACTATAGCATGAAATTAAGATTAGATTTATCATGATGAAAGCGATTGGAATTAGGGCATAGCAATTCCTCAAGTTCTCGAGTACCTCTGGTGGCTGCGCCGCTCCGAAATCTATATTAAAGCCAGTCCATACTAATAACATCCCTCCGATGCCAGTTGTGATAGTTCCAGATACTTTCGTCGTCCATGAGAAAACGGCGGAGAAGCTGCCTTCACGGCGTACGCCAGTTTTGAGTTCATCGTAGTCAGCGACGTCGGCTTGCATTGCTGGGACGATCAGCCATAGCCCTATACTGATCGGTCCGATGAGGAGGGGCGGAATCAATTGTAGCCATGGATGCTCGGGTGTGTAGCAAAAGAAGATTGAGATGTTTCCTATGAGCCCTGAGAATGCAACCAGATACAGCACGAATTTTTTTCCATAACGAGTTGCCAGTCGTGTACAAACTGGAATGGAAATTAGGTTGGGTATGAAGAGTAGTGTTGTTTTTACACCTGCAATGGTCGCTGCGAGTTTGATATCACCTTGGCATACATAATAGGCACTCACATAAAATCCAAGTGTGCCAACCAGCCCGAAACCGAACATGTTAGTGAAGACTATTCCTACGATGAGTAGAAATGGCTTTGTTTTTAAGGTTTGTTTTAGTGAGGGGAGTAGCTTTTGTTTAGCTTGTTTACTCGTTTCTTTGGCATAGTAGCGTTCTTTGACGAATATACCAGGGAGCACTCCGAGTCCAATAGTGATTATTGCTAGACCGATGCTGATGTAGCGCATGCCGTTGACGAGATCCGGACCACCATCGGGGGAGGTACTGAATACTGAAAGTGAAGCGGCGGCAAGGATCCATCCTGAGAGTGCAGAAAGTATTTGCTGTGGAAAAGTTCGGTAGGCAGTAATGTTGGTCCGCTCATCGTAGTCTGGACTCATCTCCAGATGGAGACTGTAGTAGGGCATCGACCATACGGTGAAGCATGTGTAGAAGATAATCCCGCTAAACAATAACCAGCTAAACGTCTGCAACTCGCTCATCTCTCTTGGAGCCCACCACATCAAAGGCATAGTTAAGCCAGCGAGTATGGCTCCGATAACAATGAAGGGACGACGTCTGCCCCATTTCGTGCGGGCATTATCAGAGATATTGCCCATTATTGGGTCGCTAAACGCATCCCATCCACGCCAGAGCATTGTGACTAACCCGAGTAGCGCTGGACTTAAGCCAAGGCCGATGTTAAAAACCGGGGTTAGGTTCTGGATGGGGATCCAGTTGGACGTGCCTTCAACGGGGCCGCCTAGGCCGTAGGCTACTTTTTGCCAAAAAGGAACGCGGTCAATTTCGGGAACCTCTGATTTGAATTTCTGAAAGAATGCTTTGACGCGACGAGATATCATTGTGGGTTGCGGGGGAATGTATGGTCGATTTTTTTCAGTTTAACACATTATGACATCGATGTCATTGCGTATTGAAGAGGGGATCTTTATTGTTCAGTCAACGACTGAGAATGGTCCATTGGATAGGATCATTGACGTAAGTGTTCATGCCATCTTGCCAGACTGGTTTGTGAAAGAACAGAAACTTGTTTGATCTGGCCGGCACGAAGATGGTTGCTGACCGTAGTATTTCCCAGCCCTCAGGGCTTTTCCAGTAGACTTGAAAAGGAATTTTCTGACGACGTCGTTCGGGGGACTCTGGCTTGGGGAGAGGTACAATGACTTGATCCAAGGGGGGGACTTGCGAGTTTGTTTCGCTGAGTATGACGCCTAAAATGGCTGGTGTGACATTGACCAGTGTCAATGAGCCGTAAGGTAAGGCCGTGGTGTTATCTTCTATTGATAGTATTCTAAAGCCCTTTTTCCCGTTTTGAGGTAGAACTAATAGAATGTAATCTTGATTGGTTTTAGTTAAGTTTAACGTGGCAACAGGAGGTGTCTGTGGTGCATTTACATCGATTGTGGGGATTTCGCTGTAAAACGTGAGCGTACGTGTGCCTCGGTACGCATAATAATCGGAAAGATGATTCCTACCTATTTCGATTTTCTTATAGTCAGAGTTGAAATTTAGGTAGAGTTCATGAGGCACATTTTCCCAGCCAAGTATGCGGAAACGACAATTTATTGTGGATTCTTGAGCGTGAGCTGGACTGCAAGTTATTAGAATCAGTAGCCATAGGGCCGCTGTGTTGCGTAGTAAGTGAGAGTATGTGAATTTAGGATACATTAGATTTCTTCGGAACTAAGCCAATTTAGTGAGATTATTTTAAATTTTCTTCCGAAGGCGTCGTTTGGTTGATAATCGCTGGGTGAGTCGGAGTTTGTCGTGAGTGGACTCACCGGTTCGGCGATACGTTGAACAATCGCTTCGCACCATGCTCTGGATTGTGCCGTGTTGGTTAATGGGTCTATGCTCTCGCCGTAAGCTCGAATGCGAAAGGTGTCCGAGCGAACTGTCAATATGGGGGCCAGATGTTGGAGAATATCTCCTTGTGTGACCCAGCCCGGCATACCTGTGTAATAATGGGCCCGCGCAGCTTCTGCAATCGGGAAAGTGGGTGGTAGGCCGCCAGGTGTGTTACCATCGGATGTAATATTAGATTCACCTCCGAAGGTCATCGCGGCATTGTAGTTTATAGAGGTGGCCGCAGTGGAAAGTTGATTGTTGTGATCTCTCTTGTAGTCGAGTGAGTCGATTGCAGCCTGTAGAGCTCCACGGTAGCCGGTTTTGCTATTGTCTAGTCGTCTGTTTACGAATTCTGCCATGGAGAGGAATGGGCCTCGGATCTTGACTTGTTCCACCATCGCCTCAGCTAAAGCTGTGAGTTGCTGCTCGGTAAGTGAGCGAAATCCAGCCCAGAGGTCATTTTTTGCCAAATCGTTTGATAGATTTTCAGGTGAGCTGAAGTGGGAAACGACGCGATCGAGAGTCGTGTCTAAGTTGCCAGTTTTCGGGTCTATGTTAAGGTCGCTTAGACTACCTAAGGTAGCTTTCCAGGCATCGACGGAGATTGAATTAACATTGAAGGCTCCATTGACCGTGAGATGGGCGGCAGCGATATCGAAGAAGTTGTTAATGGCTTGATTTGAAATAGATTCTTTGGGGGATGCTCGTGCTATACGTGCATTGGGGGCTGTGAAGCTAGCGACGTTAATATTTGCTGGATCATTATAAGTAGATAGGAAAAAACGGTCCCACAGCGCATCGTTCAGTAGGTAGGTTGAATCGATTATAGATTGAGTTTCGGGGCGCATATTATATTCATGATCACTGTCGCCATATGGTGAATTGCGTACTAGCTCGGTTGCTGCCTTTAGACGTGTTTCTGCAAAGGAGTTGCCGATCTGGAATGCCGGGGCGGTATCGAATCGGTAGAGATTCGCGTGTTGGAAGAAACCCAATGATAGAATGGGTTCTTCTTTATTCGGTACGTCGGCCAGCGGTACGTGGGTGCTCCCTGAAGCGCTGTATGAGTTCCCGAAGTAGGCATTTCCAGAGCCGTCGCTATCTATTGATGTCGAACTGCCGTAATTATTGTGTTTAGGCGCGGAGGTCCATCCTATACAGGTGTAGGCGTATCCACCACTAAAAGCGCTTTCTTCTATGCCGTCGCGACGTGAGTCTATTGCGATCGGATTGCGTAGTATAAACGGAGGTGGCGTCCCATATCCATTGCTTGTTGGGCCGTTATCAAAGGAGTACATGCTGGCTCCATATTCAAATTTAGCGTTGAAATTTGGCCCGCTGTTCCAGTCGGAATTTAAAATGCGCGTATTGCCTCCTCCATCTCGAGCGATCTCTCCAGATGTTCGCTGAATTAAGTCCCATGTGCTGTTAGTTGTAGCGTTGCTGTAGTTCTCACGGTATAGTCTAGAGTAGTAGGGGAAGCGATTTTTTAAAATTAGGTCATTGGCATTATCTTTTAGGTCACGGCTGTCTCCCGCAGCTAATGGTTCGCGTAGGCCGAAACTACGAACTTCTCCTGCAGGGGTATGACTGCCAATGTCTATGCTAGAGTTGTTAAATTCGTTACCTAGGGCCAGGTCCTGGTTACCCCATGACCTCCATTGGCGCCATTTAAATTTGGGGTAATGTCTTTGAACTGTTCCAGTTGTCGCATCGATTTGAGTTACGCCTTCACTAACTATGGTGGGTAGAGGGGTTGGGTAGTCTAAATAGACTGAGCCGCCGTTTGCTCCTTCGGTTAGTTCGTATCCCTCTACATAGGGTTCATCATTGTTATTATCGATAGAAAGTAATATGACTTGCCCAGGAGCTAATGCGATTGTAGGTGTCGTGAAAATTACACCAGTCAATTCAGCACCTGCTTCGTCTCGGAAAGTAGACATGTTTGGATGTTGAAGGACTCCATCTATGGCTTCTGACAGGGCTCCTTTTGTGTTTTTATCTCCGTGTTGGGCGACACGGCTATTGGGGTAATAAGCGAAGTTGCGCCCTCCGGAGTGTCGGAGGGGGGCGTCACTGCTATTCCCGGTTACATTTTGATCAAAAACGAATTCCGGATAAAGCACTGTTCCAGCTCCTGCATGCATGAATTCGATTTCGTAAGCATGTGGGGCCAGTGGAACGTTATATGGGTTCCATAAAATGACTTGGAAGTCTAAGTGAGCGCGGAAATAAAGGTCGGTTTCTGCCGCTTTTTCGATTATTTCTGGGGTTACTCCGAGGATACTGCGAATGGCAATAGGCCCTATGCCATAAGTAATATCGTCGTGTGGACGTGGAAGCATTCCGTTTGCGTAGTTGTCTTTGAGTTGGTAGAACGAGCGTAGCTTTTTCCATGTAGGTCCAGGTTCGCAAAAAGCGTTATTTGCTTGTGGGAAATCAGCGATGCGTGGCTCAACAATGTTAAAAAAGGGTGTGGTATTATAAAATGAGAAATCCTGAAGGCTTGTCGGGATTAGGTCTTTTGCTGGTTGTTCTAAAAACCAAGTTAAATCCTTTTTTAGACCGCCGTGTTTAGTGTCAGTGAGTAGTCTAATGCTATAGGCAGTCAGGTCGTGGAAGCTGTTCTTGGCAATTGTCGCATCGTCCAGTAGCGCGGACAGCTGGTTGTTGGACCAAAGCTTTTCTAGTCTGGTGTCATTTGTTGGGAAGCTCTTGTTATTGAGCGCTTTTATGTGTTCTATGCCGCTTCGTTGTGCTGTTTGAAATGAGTAACGGCGCTCGTTGTTGTTGCCATCTTTCAAGTGAGTATCTCGGATATTGAACTTGGCTTTGGCCCCTTCGTCGGCCACCCAGTAGGAATATTTACCTGCCTTACTTTCGCCGATCGTGACTTTTGGAGCGTAGACATTCTTTGTTGTATCTGTGTCATTGCTGAGGAGTAGAGCATCGTTTCTGGAATCGGGAGTGTAGGAGCTTGCGGCGTCTAATTCCTGGTTTCCAGAAACTAGTAGTTTTAGAAGGCGGTTGCTGCTTCGATTGCTTATGTCTAAATACGCGTTAAGGTCAGTATTTCCCGAAGCCCTAATGCTAATTGGGTCTTTTCCGTTGTCAGTGGGGTAAGTTGCATCCCAGATTCCCGTCCAGTTCTGAACGTTCGTGTAGCCGTCGATGTTTAATGTGCTCGGTGTGGTATCGAGGAGACCTACCGAGGCAGAGATGCGCTGGTCGGGGCCGGCGTATTTTTGTAGTTCACCAATTGCCACAAGCAGTGCAAGTTTTGCGTTCTGGCGCGCCGATAGCTTGAATTTTGTGGTGTCGCCAATCGATGTTTCAACTTGGATTTTTGTTGTGATGGTTAAGAGAAGTAGTAAAACGAAAGCCATCAAGCCTAGGGCTATGACTAAGGCGAAACCCTTGCATGAGGAGTTGAGGTGCTTCGCTTTTTTTTGAACGTGAGGAGTTTTCATGTGATACTGATTTAGCTTATTTATTGTTGATTTCAGTATGATGTTTTTCGGGTCTATTGGAGCCGCGATTCGTGTGATATATTTTTTGCTGTTGCAGGGTTGGCATTCAGTTTGCGTTATGTCAACAAAATTGACATCGATGTCATTTTTGCTTGATTTTTACGAGTAGTATCTGGATGATTGTTTTGATATGACGCAAAAAGTATTGATGAGCATTGATCGCTACCGGGAAAAGATGATTGGCTGCTGGCTAGGTAAGGCCGTTGGTGGTACACTTGGAATGCCTTATGAGGGGTATGCTGGGCCTCTTAATCTTACTTTTTATGATCCGGTTCCGGAGGCAATGGTGGCGAATGATGATTTGGACCTCCAAGTTCTTTGGGCTTGTTTGTTGTACCAGCAGAATGAGCCGAGAGTGACGCCGTCACTTTTTATCCAAGGATGGAGGGATCATATTGATTTTCCTTGGGATGAATATGGCTGTTGCAAACGTAATCTAGCGGATGGCTTGCTGCCGCCGCTTACGGGTTCTTTTGATAACTGGTTTCTCAATGGAATGGGGGCAGCTATTCGTAGTGAGTTGTGGGCCTGCTTGGCTCCTGGGGATCCTGCACTAGCTGCGGCTTACGCACGTGAAGACGCTTGTTTGGACCATGCGAAAGAGGGACTTTGGGCGGAGGTCTGGCTGGCTGCGCTTCAGAGTGCGGCTTTTGTGGAGTCTGATTTGTATAAAGTGATTGATGTTGGATTTGAGTATATCCCAGAAGGTTCTGAAATCCGATTTGCGCTTGAGGATACGCAAGAGTGGTGGGATGTCAGTCATGATTGGAAGGAGGTGCGACTGCGGATCTTGGAGAAATATGGGCACGAAAATTTTACAAATGTGACTGAAAATTTGGCATTCACACTTCTGGCATTATTGGACGGTGATGGCGATTTTAGTCGTAGTATTTGTACTGCTGTAAATTGTGGGAAAGATACTGATTGCACTGCGGCGACTGTGGGCGCATTGCTTGGTATCATGGCTCCGGATTCGATTGGTGATGAATGGCTGAAGCCAATAGGGCGTGACTTAGTTTTGAGCCCTGAAATTGTAGGTATTACACCTCCAGCGACATTGGATGACTTTACTGATTTAATTGCTGATCTGCGCTTTCGTCTCGCGGGGAAAATGCCGGAATGTTCACAGTCAGATATGGTGCCTGCTGGTTTATGTGTGGAGGCTCGCATTGGATCTGCAGACGTGCCATGGTTTGGGCATGGCTGGCAGTTTGCACAGACGATGCATTTGGGGTTGCCTGAGATGCGTAAGGTTAAGTTTGCTGGTACTTGGGTGAAGTATGATACGATTTCAATTGAGCAGAATGCTATTTTTGTGGAATACACCTTTAGCTTGGCTAAGCCAATGTATGTGCGCGTGATGTTTAATACGCATGAGGATTGTCGGGTGTTTCTCGACGGTGAATTTGCCTTTGCTCGTGAGTGTGGGCGTATGGCGCCGTCGCCTCATCGCGTTCCTCGGAACCAGGCGGTTGATGTAGAGCTGTGTGAGGGGATGCACACTGTGGTGGCTGTAGTAAAGGTTCCTGAACCTCGTGCTGAAATTGAATGGGTTGTTGGGGTTAGTGACCGAAATAATAATGATCAATGGCTCTCTGGAGTTTTCGTCGCTTGTTGATCCGTATTTGAGCTTATTGTAAAGTAAAACTTTCATCAGCGCTATGCTTTGCCTATTACTATGAGTAATCATGAGTAATATCTATAAAGTTGCTGAGTTGGCTGGGGTCTCACCTAAGACGGTGGCGCGAATTCTGGCTGGGGAGTCGTCGCGTTCGAAAAATCGAGACAAGGTTTTGGAGGCTGCTAAAGAGCTGGGATACGTTCGGAATCAGCAGGCTGCGAATTTGCGCAGAGGTTCTTCGTCGGTGATTGGGGTCATTGTGCCAGATGTAAACAATCCTTTTTACGGAAAAGTGGTGCAGTCCATGCACGACGCTTGCTTGGAGCGAGGGTTCTCTATATTACTGGCTTCTAGTTTTGGCGATCCGGAAGGGGAAGCTCGGGCCTTGAGGACCTTGCAGAGCTATCGTGTCGATGGAGTGATGCTTAACGCGTCAGAGCATCCAGTCGGGCGGGAGAGTTTGAAAGTTTGCCAGCAATTGATCAAGTCGGGGAAGCCTGTTGTGTTAGCTGGTGAGGTCCGGGAGAGGCTCGTTGGGGCTGATCGTGTTCAAATTAATAATGAAGCGGCCGTCATGAAGGCTGTTGGTTATTTAATATCGAAGGGGCATCGGCGGATAGGATTTATTGGAGGCTTAGAGGGGAGTTATGCTATGCAGCAGCGGTACCGGGGCTACCTTAATGCTTTGCGGAAGTTCGGAGATTCTGCTGTGGGGTCTTGTTCAGTTTTTACGAACGGTAGTTTATCGGAAGTCGTTGCGCATGTAACTAATATGATGGCTCCTTTGAGGTTGGGGGAGCGGCCCAGTGCATTCATTGCGGGCAATGATATGATTGCGATTTCCGCACTTAAGGCATTTGAGCGACTTTGTCTTCGGGTGCCGGATGATGTTGCTGTTGTCGGGTTCGATGGGATCGACTTGGCGGAAGTGATAACGCCATCCTTGACGACGATGCACCAGCCCCAGGTTAGAATTGCTGCCGAGCTTGCGGAGCTTATGATTGGGCGAGTGCGCGGAGAGGTGACCTCGGTCGCGAAGTGTTTGAAGTATGATGCTGACTTGGTTGTCCGAGATTCGGCTTAATCTCGGACAATTCGGATTAGTCAAAGAGTTTCTTTGTTATTCAGATTTTTTCGCAGAATAGGTTAGATTTTAATTTGCTTGAGTTTTTGGGTGGACTTACGAACGACGAGTGGGATTGTTATGCTCTCGGAGAGTGATTCGATTGGTCCAGCTTGTTTGTCTTTTTTTGAATTTTCTATTTGCTCCTCTAGGGTACGCGTTGCTGCAATTCCCATGCTGTAAGAGGGAGTGCGCATTGCTGTCATTGGTGTATCTAGTAGTGATGGCAGATCGCTTTCCTCAAACGTGACAATCGAAATGTCGTTGGGGACTGTAATGCCCATTGTTTTTGCTTCTAGTTGAAAACCAATTGCGAGGTCTTCGTTGGTAATGACTAATGCTGTGGGGTGTTTCTGTAAATTGAATAGGTGCCGTGCTGCGGATCGTCCAGCGTCGATGCTTGCGTCGTCCAGTTCTATGGATTCGTTAGTATCAAGTTTTGCTTCTTGTAATGCTTTGCGGAATCCATTGCAGCGCGCCTTGTGGCCGATGTCGATTTGGCTGAAGGAAACGATGCCTATTTGCTGGTGTCCGATGTCAATTAGGTATTTTGTAGCATCGTATCCAGCTTTGAAGTCGTCGATGAAAATTTGGTTAATGCCATTGTCCTTTTGTTTGTGGCCTACGATGACATGTGGTAGACTAGTTAAATCGATGTCGGCTGAAGGGAAGTAGTTTTCGTTGAGTGATATAATTAAGCAGCCTGCTGCAGCCTCTTGTATCAGCATTTGTCTTAGGTGCTTAGGGTTGCAGTTCTTGGTGTTGAATGGGCGTAGTTGGATGTTGTAACCCATCTTGAACGCGGTGTCTGTTATGCCGCTTAGTATGCGTGCAATATAGCTACTCTCTAGTGCGCGTTTGTAGTTGGGGATTAGAACGACGAGTCGGTTTTGTTCCATGACGCGCCAGCGTGGTTGGAAATTCAGGTCTCCCATTGCCTTGTGGATGCGCGCTGCGGTTTCTGGTTTTACGCCAGCTTTGCCGTTCATAACTCTTGAGACTGACGCGGTAGATGAGTTTGCCGCTTTTGCAATGTCGTATATTGTAGTCATATGATGAAACAGTTTCACTTTACGACTCGGGTCAAGTTCTGAATCTGCGTATTGATCCGTCATTCATGACTCTATTCGAAGTCTGTATAATCTCTGTGGGAGTGTTCTTTGGTGGGCACTCGTTCCTAGTATAGTCTGTTTTGTTTCAGCATGAAAATTTAAAGTTTTTGCTTGAAACAATTATGAAATAAGTTTCACTTGGGTTTCTGCTTTTATTAAACATCTAAAAATACCTCAAATCCCCGGCCTTCTAAGTGACTTAGAAGGTATCTTTATATTAACTTCTTAATTCCTGATTTCTCAATGGTGGGGACTGGTTGGTGTTAATGCGCTTCGGGCTTTTGGGTATATTAAATTTATGAATCCATTTTGTTTTAGAAAAAATCCGACGAATCCGGTGATTGAACCATCTGATTTTCCATGTAGTATAATGTACGCTTTTAATCCTGGCGCGATTAAGGTAGGAGACGAATATCTCATGGTAATGGATGTCGCTACGTTGGCTCAGCCAGTGGTATTTTGGCTAGCTCGTAGTCGTGACGGAGTTGACTGGAAAGTTGACCCAGAGCCTTTGGATTGGCCTGCGGCTGATCATACGCATTCGGAGGATTGTGTGTATGATCCGAGGGTTACTCCGGATCCCGATAATCCAGGTGCTTATCTTTTAATGTATGCTAGCAGTAGTGAGAAAACGGGGTGCAGGTTGGGTATTGTGCGGACCTGGGATTTTAGGGAGTTTGAGCGAATTGGCATTGTTAGTGAGCAGGGTAATCGTAATGGCGTGATCTTTCCTGAAAAGATCAATGGAAAGTATGTGCGACTCGATCGTCCTTTTGGTGATCCGAATGATGCGTGCGGTATTTGGATTAGCTATTCTCCTGATTTGATTCACTGGGGGTGCTCTAAGGAAGTGATGGGGCCTCGTGCTGGACTTTGGGATAACCTTAAGGTCGGGGCTGGTTGCGTACCAATTAAAACAGAGAAAGGATGGCTGAATATTTATCACGGTGTGACGAATACTGGAGCTGGTTTGATCTATCGCTTAGGCGTTTGTCTGTTAGACTTGGAAGATCCATCAATAGTAATTGCACGTGGAGAAGATGCGGTGCTGTGGCCTGAGCATCTATACGAACTGACTGGACGCGTGCCTAATGTGGTTTTCACATGCAACGCGATTGTTGAACCGGATAATTCAGTGAAAATTTATTACGGTGCAGCGGATACTTGTATTGGTTTGGCCGAGTCAAGTCTTGATGAATTGCTTGATGCTTGCGTTCGGAAGAACGCGCTTGTTTTGCGTCCCTTATAATTTTTCTTAATATAAAATATTTTTAGATATGTTGAAATTCTATGCTCTCTTTTTGCTAATGTTACTATCTACGTTACAAAATTTCGCTCGTGATCCTTACATGTCAGTACGTAGTGCTGAGCTTGATCCATTCGGGGTTGAAATCATTAAGGAGGTTAGATTAAGGACTGAGGAGGTGAAAGGAGACGAATCTGCTGTACTTTCACTGAAGGAGCGCTCGGGTCCTTTACTCAGCTCATTGATGGACACCGAACTGGTGATCAGCTTTAAGGAAGCTCAGGAAATGGATCGACTGGCTATACCTAGGATTGGGTATAAGGATTGGGCGGTTCCTGCGAGAGTGCGTGTTTCCATAGATGGTAAGAATTTAGGGGCGTTTGATTTGAAAGCAGAGGCAAGTAGTCCGATGGAGGCTCTTGGTTCTGTAGACATATTGCATTTGGGAGAGGCGATGTTTGTTGAAGAGATCCGATTAGTTGTCGAGTCGGTCGATTCGGTAAGTAATAATCAGCACGGTATGCTGAAGGTCTTCGGGGCAAAAGCTGCGTATGCTCAAGTCGATTTAGAGGAGTTTGGGCCAGTACCTCTAAATAGCCGAGGTATTGAGTTTGAGCTACAAACTCCTGTTGATGTTGTTGCACCGAAACTAAGGGTTCGTGCGTATCAATTTCGTCGTCAGCGCACCGCTGAAATCGTGTTGCAAAACCTTGAGGCTGGGCGAAACTTGGTGACGGTGAATTGGGATTCAATTCGTTGGGATGGTCGACTGCCCTCGGCAATCGAGCCTTATAACTTTAATCAATTTGTTATCGAGGACGTAACAGGTGGTGCAGATGTCGAGCTTCTAGGTTGTAAGTATCTTCTGA
This sequence comes from Thalassobacterium sedimentorum, assembly GCF_031127905.1. GTDB lineage: Bacteria > Verrucomicrobiota > Verrucomicrobiia > Opitutales > Coraliomargaritaceae > Thalassobacterium > Thalassobacterium sedimentorum. The sequence goes on from NZ_JARXIC010000050.1 coordinate 13,060, forward strand.
CGGAGGATGCTACGATGACGGTTCCTTGGGACACGATACCGCGCCGCGTTTACACTGTCGACCAAGAGGGGTGGCAGGACGGAATTCCGACAGAAGGCTTTGGTCGTTTCGGTTGGTTGCCGAATAATGGTTTGCTTACTGGTTCCTTTAATGGGCGCGGTTTTTCAAATCAGATTATAGATCCCCAAGGCGAGAAGTCTTCTTATGTCTGGAGCATACAATGTGGCGATGCGACTTATTTAGATTGGGAGCGCACTCGATCTGATTGGGTTTCAATTAGTCATATGGCCTATTATGATTACACTTCAGAAGTGAAGGATGACCTTGCGGCTAAGGCACCACAGCTAATTAAGGAGCGACGAGTACCACAAACGGTGCAGGGTAGTATATTAGCACCTGGGTTTCTAATCGATTCTGAAGATACTAAGTTGGCAATTCGATTAGATGAGGGCGAGCGCGGGGAAGGTTACTTGGCGTATCCTTCAACTTCCGGCATTGTCGTAACACCTTTAGGGGATGCTTCGATTTCCCCTGAGATGTCGGAAGGTTGGTTTGTCGTTGGCTGGGCAGGCGCTGAACAGAGTCCAGTGCTTTTCGCTCCGCAGGAGAAAGTTGACTCCCTGTTACTGCGGGATGGCGAACTCGAGGTTATCTTTGAGCAAGCAATGGGTCGGGTTGGGGTCGCGTTTCCTGGTGGTTTTCGTCCGATTAGTCTGGACGAAACTTCGCAGGTTGAAGGGAACGTTGCACTGGTTCGAGATCTAGCATCCATACTGCGTGCTTATCCGATAGGGTGCTCGCAAAGGTTTCGAGATTCTGGGGGTTATGTTGAAATCGAGGAGAAGTTCCAGTATTTAGGCTGGGAAAATGTATGGGGTGAGTCGGGATTGGAGATTGCGCCAGTATCGCCACTTTTGAGCTTTGCGGATGGTCAGAATTATCCTGTAGAATTAGATGATGATTTGCTGAAGTTGAACTGGCCAACAAAATACGGGCCTTACGCATATATGCCTGGAGGGCAGGTGAGTTACCGATTGTCGATCCCTCCAATGGAAACAAGTATGTATTTGGCTCCAGAAGATAGTTCAAAGCGAAAATTTCCAAGTTTAGGAGCTGAGATTTCAAAGTTGGTTGCAGGTGATGCCAATAGGCTAAAGTTTCGTGATAATCTCCAGGCATGGTGGATGTGGGCACCTTCGAGCCTAGCGTTTCCATTGTTGGATGCCTCTCAGAAATCCAATTTTCTTGAAACTTGGCGTAGTCGCTTGGATTCTGGATTAGCTCCACATACTTGGTATATTCGCAAGGAGCCATATAGTGCTTCGACTTATCCCGTAGCTTTTGGCTGGGTTGAGGAGCAAACGATGACAATCGGCGATGTGAACTCTGGTGTTGGTGCGACTTTATACGCACTTTGGGCCTATGCTCGGTGCAGTGGAGATTGGGAGTATGTACGCAGCAAATGGCCTGTTGTTCAAGCAACAGTAGAAAATTTCCTTCTCGAGCACGATTGGTGTTTAATGGCTTCGGGAGCTCGTGAGCACAGTGCATCTTCGGCGATTGATATGGATGGAATCGCTTATGAGGGGGTTCTTGCGTATGCTCAGATGGCTGAGAAACTTGGTTTTGAGGAGGAAGCGAGCTACGCACGTTTTCTAGTCGCACGTTTTGCGGTAACCACTTGTATACGTTGGGTTGGCCTCGATTGGCGTAACCCAGCGCAAAGTCGAGATGATTGGGAAGATATTGGCGTCGGCTTTGGAGAGTTCCCCGGTGTAGACTATCATACCATTAAACACGGAGACCCTGATAAAATTGTTAGCGAAATTGCATTGAGTCTGTCATGGGTTGGGCAATACCCCGAGCTGTATGATCTGCACCGTTGGGGATTAGGTGATGACTTCTGGGAGTGGTTTGAGTGGGAAATGGTTGAGAGTCGGATGGTTGACTGGAGGAAAGACCATCCGGGAAGTAGAAACAATCACCCGGCGAATATTGCTGCACACTTATATTTCCGATATCTCTTAGGAGCAACCAAAGAAGACATTATAGCTGAATTGGAAAGTCAGGAAGGAGCATGGGCGATGGCACCTCAAAACGCGATTGCCCAAGAAAATGCCGCTTTATATGCGATGTTGGAAGGCAGGCAGTACCCTCTAGTTTTAAGGGATTGGGGGCGTGCGAGGATTGTATCAGCTGAATTTAGCGATGATCGAAATTTAGCTTCGTTGGTATTTAAGTCCGAGCAAGATTTCTTGCTTAAAGCAAAGGTTGGTGCCGCAGTTTCTTCGGTGATGCTTGATGGAAAAACGGTAGATTTTGTTGTGAGAAATCGTCAGTTAGAGATCCCTATCCCCGTCGGGGAAAGTCGAGTTAATGTGCATTTTTAATAAATAGTAATGTATTATGTGCTTTAGTTATAGAAAAACGAAAAACGATGGATTTACTCTGATTGAACTGTTGGTCGTAATTGCTATCATAGTGATTCTTCTTTCAATTTTGATCCCTGTTAGTCGAATTGCTATCGAAAGAGGAAATCAGGTTAAGTGTATATCAAATATGAGGCAAATTGGGAGCTTATTGCATTTATACTTGAATGAGAGTGGCCGGAAGTTTCCTAAGCCTAATGAGTATAGTTATGACGGCTGGATTGAGGAGTTATTGGAATATAGTGGTAGTCTCGATGTTTCAATATTTGCATGTCCGTCTGATGATAAGGAACGTACCGTGGATGGGGATAAGCGTTCGTATGCCGTGAATCAATATTTATGTCGAAATGATGGCTTAGTCCAAAATGATGAGAATCCGAGCATGCTCGTCATGCTTGGCGAACGCTCGACCGCAGTCAGCGTGATAGGTACGAATGGTGCTAATAATCTGTATGGTGTCTATAATCTATCAGAGCATCATGATGGAGGCAATCGAGCGAACGTCTTGTTTCTTGATGGTCATGTAGAATCGATGGAAACATCATTTACTTCACAGCGAACTCCCGTCTGGTGGAATCGGCGTTTTAAAGGTGAACAAGACTAAGATTCTACTCACCAGGCCAATAAGCATTTTTCTGATTCCAGAAAGGGATCAGTGTTTACCCCTAACCCCCGTTATAAGATGAATATAATGAAATCCCGCTTTAATAATCTGTTCTTTGTGGTTCTTCTGCTCTTTTCCACGCATTCTTGTATTGTAGCGAATCCAACTTTCCTTTCGTGGGGAGAACGTGTTGGAGCTACACCTCATCGAGGTGTAAACACTGGGTCTTGGCTGAGTTCATGGGATATGTCTGTTGTGAAGAGTTGGGGCAGTGATGTGACTCTTATACGTCTACAGTTGATGGGCGACCATTTTATTCCTATTCTTGATCCTTACGGGCAATGGACATTTCCGAATGAAGGATGGCTGGCACTTGATGCCTTTCTGAATAACGCGCGTAGTCATGGCCTTAAGGTAGTAATCGACATGCACCAGACAAGAGATTATTTTCCGAGAAGACATTCAGCCGAGGATTGGGGTAGCCAACAAAATCGTGACAAACTTTGTTCTATTTGGACTACTATTGCAAAGCGTTATCGCTATAGTCGTGGTGTTATTGCTGGCTTTGATATTCTTAATGAACCTTGTCCTCCAGACAATTTGAGTGGGTATGATATGTGGAATCAAACAGCACTTGAGGTTACCAATGCGATTCGTAGGTTCGACGACTATCATACTATTATTGTGGAGTCGGCTGGTTATGGCAGCGCTCGGTGCTTTGATTATCTTGTGCCCACAGGTGATAATAACACGGTCTACAGTTTTCATTTATATGATCCTCATGAATTTTCTGAACAAGGCACACGTGTCGAATGGCCTTTCGGGGATGACGGAGTTTCTGGTTATGTCTACCCTGGAATCATACCACTTGGCTGGTTTACTAAAGTAGATACTCTCGTCGATTCTGCATACATATCGAATAAATTGGAACCTGTTCGTCAGTTTCAAGATGATTACAATGCCCGTATTTACGTGGGCGAATTTGGCTGTATTCGCTGGACTCCAACTGCAGCAGGTGAAGTTTACAATAGTACGAGTATATGGTTTGAGGACGTATTGAATCTAATTGAGGCCGAAGGGTGGGATTGGACACACCATGCTTACCGTTTGAGTGCTAATGGTGCTTACAGTATCGAGCATAGCTCAGATCCAACAGATAACTCACGTTATCCTAATTCTGATAACCTTCAGCTGTTTAAACTCTATTGGGATTAGAGCTCTTTATTGCCATGATTATTATAAATAAAGCAATGAGGTACTTCTCTAAATGCCGACTGAATGTCGTCTTAGTACTACTCCTAACGTTTAACTGCACCTTTGGGAAACCTACGTCTTTTTCGTGGGGTGAAGGTTTAAAGGCAACTGAGGTACATCGTGGTACTAACAGTGGCACATGGTTGAGCTCATGGGATTTGTCCGTGTTGAAAGGGTGGGGGGAGAAAATTACTCTCGTTCGGCTTCAGTTAGTAGGAGATCAGTTCAATCCGATACTTGATGCTACTGGAGAATGGACTTTTACCGATGAAAGTTGGTCTTCAATTGATACTTTTTTATCCCGGGCTCGAGATAATAACATACATGTGATTATCGATGTACATCGCCAGTTCGATTACTTCCCGCGTGCTCATTCTGCAGACGATTGGGGTAGTCAAGAGAATCGTGAAAAACTATGCTCTATTTGGCGTAGTATCGCGCGGCGCTATGTCGATAGCCGTGGTGTTATTGCAGGTTTTGATATTTTAAACGAACCTTGCCCTCCTGATACCGCTAGTGGATATGAAATGTGGAATCAGACAGCCAGTGAAGTGACTCAGGCAATTCGGGAAATTGATAATTATCATACTATAATCGTCGAGTCAGCTGGTTATGGGAGTGCACGTTGTTTCGAATATCTTGTACCGACGGGGGATCGTAATACAGTGTATAGCTTTCATATATATGATCCTCATGAGTTTTCCGAGCAAGGTACTCGCATGCAATGGCCGTTTGGTCGAGATGGTGTGTCTGGCTATGAATACCCAGGAGTGATTCCGTTAGGCTGGGATACTAAAGTCGATACAACCGTTGATGCCGCGTATATTTCGAGTAAGCTTGAGCCTGTTCGTCAGTTTCAGGATAAATATAATGCAAGGATCTATGTCGGTGAGTTCGGTTGCATTCGCTGGACTCCTACAGCACCAGGCGAAGTGTATAATAGCACATATTTTTGGTTCAAAGATGTGCTTGATCTAATTGAGGCTGAAAGCTGGGATTGGACTTATCATGCTTATCGATTGAGCGAAAATGGTGCATACGCCATAGAGCATGGCACTGACCGTGCGGTTAATTTACGTGATCCCAAATCAGACCTTTTAAAGCTATTTAGTAAGTATTGGAATTAGCGCATGTGAAGTTTATTGGCTTGAGTTTTGTTTATTTGATTCGTGAAAATTTATCTTAAATATTTACTTATAGCCCTTGTCCCATTTTTACCATTACGTAATAGTGCTTTAGCTAATTCGGACGATTTTTCCTGGGAAATAAGTCTAGTAGGCGCCAAGGTTCATCGCGGGGTTAATAGTGGTTCTTGGCTGGGGGAGTGGGATTTTACGAATCTTAATACATGGGGAAACCGAATTTCTCTCCTTCGTCTCCAGCTTTTAGGTGATCAATTCGAACCAATTTTAAATAGCGAGGGTGAATGGACTTTTAGTGATCTTGGATGGGAAATCCTTGATGCACTTTTAGCCAATGCACGTAAAAAGAGTATTAAGGTGTTAATTGATATGCATAGAACTCGTGATTTCTATGAGAGAAATCACTCTGCTGCAGATTGGGGCAGTCAGGAAAATCGAGATAAACTTAGTTCTATTTGGCGTAGTATTGCAAAAAGGTACCGGAACCATCGTGGAGTCATTGCGGGCTATGATATTCTAAATGAGCCTTGTCCGCCTAATAATATCGAAGGGTATGATATGTGGAACCAAACCTTTGCTGAGGTAACGGCTGCCATTCGAGAATATGATACGTATCACACTATCATTGTTGAGTCCGCTGGCTTCGCAAGTGCTACTACCTTTGATTTTTTGGTGCCGACAGATGATGAAAATACTATTTATAGTTTTCATTTTTATGATCCGCATGAATTCTCGGAGCAGGGAACTCGTGATGAATGGCCATTTGGTGACGACGGTGTTTCCGGTTACGTTTATCCAGGAGTCGTTCCTCTAGGTTGGAGTACTAAAGTGGATACGTTGGTTGATAAAGCTTACCTATCGAGTCAGCTTGAACCTGTCCGGCGATTTCAGGCGACCCATGGGTGTCGAATCTATGTTGGTGAGTTTGGAAGTGTTCGTTGGGCTCCAACTAAGGCAGGAGAAGTTCACAGTAGCTCCTATTTTTGGTTGCGAGACGCCCTTGATTTATTTGAGGCTGAAGGGTGGGATTGGACTCAACATAGCTACCGTCTCGGTGCCCCCTATACATATGGTATTGAGCATAGTACGGATCGTGAGGACATCTCACGCGATCCTGATTCAAACTTTCTGAAGCTATTTGCGAATTATTGGGGAACAATTACTGAAAGTTCGCAAATACTGCTGGATGATAGATATGTAATCGCTCTTCCTTCAGCGCTTCAAGTGGATCCTCGCATCATTGATGATTCGCAGCCTGAGCAGCTTAGTATCAGATGGGAACAGATTTCAGGCCCTTCAGGGCTGCTTTTCAGCGATATTCATTCTCTTTCTCCAGAAATAACTTTTGAACAAGCAGGAAGCTACGAGCTACGATTATCTGTAAACGGTTTTAGTGCGTCCACTCAGGTGGAAGTCTGGGATATTCCATTTCCTTATGGGCTTCCTGGTAGTGTCTTCCTTGGGCAGTCTGATTTCATCTCACACAACAGCAGTCAGGATCTTAGCGGAGGCATTATCGTGGATTCCGATGCGTCTGC